>USCL01000050.1 GCA_900553145.1 uncultured Desulfovibrio sp. | reverse complement strand
CTTCTTCTTCTTCTTCTTCTTCTTCTTCTTCTTCTTCTTCTTCTTCTTCTTCTTCCTTGCCGGCGGCGTCTCCTCTGCCTGTCGTCGGCGAGGCCGCCGTGGAGCAGGGGGGCATTCCGTTCACTGTCGACTCCGCGCTGCGTGGAGGGAAGATCCCCTGCTATGCCTTCCTTCCCGCTGGCCGCAAGCCGGGCGAGCGGTTCCCTGTCGTCTATCTGCTGCATGGCGCTTTTGAAGACGCGGGCGTTTGGAACTCGCGGGCGGGGGCTTTGCTGGCGAAGCTGGCAACCCGCGAACGGCTGGTGTTCATCGCCCCGTCATGCGGGCGCACCGGCTGGTATGCGGACAGCCCTTACTTGAAGAAAAGCCGCATCGAGAGCTTTTTCGTGCGTGAGCTGATGCCGTATGTGGAACGCGCTTTCCCCGTGCTGCCGAAGCGCGGCGTCATGGGCATGTCGATGGGCGGGCACGGTTCCTTCGTCCTCGCGCTGCGGCATCCCGGCACGTTCGCCTCGGCCAGCTCCATGAGCGGCGTCATGGACATTACCCGGCACCCTGAACAATGGAAGATCCGCGACGTGCTCGGCCCGATGGACGCCAACCGGACGTTATGGCAGTCGTATTCCGCCGAAGAACTGCTGAAGCGGGCCAAGGCCGCCGGGACACCCTCGATGCTTATCACCACAGGGCAGCAGGATGCCTATGTCGTGCCCGAAAACCGCGCGTTCCGGGATACGCTCCGCCGGGGTGGGTTCTCCTACCAGTACCGCGAGGCGCCGGGCCTTCACGATTGGGCCTACTGGCTTGACGAGCTGCCTTTGCATGTGGCGTTCCACGCGGGGATTCTGCATCGGTAGAAAGGGCGAAGAGGTTTGCCCGGACCGCCGCTGAAAGGCCGTGTACGGATGATCGCGGCGGCCCCCTCCGGGCAAGGCAGGCCCCCCTCCCGGCTTTCGGGGAAAAGGGCTTTGCCGGGGAGAGGAGCATCCTCCGTTCCGGGTGGGGCATGGCAGCGCCCGGTTTTCCCGGACAACACGCGGCGTATGAATGAAAAGCCGTCCTTTCCCTGAAGCGGGAAGGGACGGCTTCCTTATGGGCTACTCCGCCTTGCGGAGCGTGCGCCATTCGGGATCGTCGGTCAGATAGCGCGGGCGTTCGGCGAGGAGCTTCGCTTTGTCCCCGTACCCGTAGAGCGCGGCGAGGGTGGCTATCCCCTGTTCGTTGCCGCCCCTGATGTCGAGGGCCGTGTCTCCGACCATGGCCATCGAAGCCGGATCGAGGGCATGGCGCTCCATAAGGAGCCGGATGATGTCCTTTTTACAGAGCTGCCGGCCCGGCAGGGAGTCGGTACAGCCGACGCCTTCAAGAAAGGGCGTGAATCCCTTGAGCGCAAGCATCCTTTGCGCGGCCGCTTCGGGTTTGTGCGTAGCGACGAACAGGCGGCACCCTTTGGCCCGCAGACGTTCCAGCAGTGCGAAGATGCCGGGATAAGGAATGCTTTTGGGGAAAGTCCCGCCGAAATAGAGGTCGCGGAACGCCGCTACATGCCGGGCGATCTTCGCATCGTCGGCGTCCGGGCAGACTCCGCGGAAGATGCCCTCGAGCGGAGGGCCGATGATGGAGAGCTCCATAGCAGGGATCGGATCGCCCGCGCCGCGCAGGACTGCGGCAATGGCTTCGAGAACGTCCGGCGCGCTGTCCACAAGCGTGCCGTCGAGATCAAAAAGGATGGTCGAAAAAGGAAACGCGGAAAGCTGCATCAAGAAAACTCCTTACCATGTCAGCCGGAACAGGCCGCCTCCCCCCGTTGCGAATGGGCTATGCGGCCCGTACGCGGGGGATTGGCGCCAGAGGCGTAAAGCTGCCCCAGACGCCTTCCTGCCCTGCAATGGGCGGACGGATGAAGGCGGGGCAGGCCGCAGCCTTCCGCCTCGCATGCGGGAGGGGCGTACCCGGCGGGTGGGGCAGAGGGGACAAAACGGTTTCCGCCCCCGCACGCGGGAGGGGCGGCTGTTCTGAATATGCCGCTTGTCCTGTGGATGGCAAGAGAAAGGGGGGCCTGTTATTCCGGATAGACTTCTTCCTTCGTGAAATGGCCGGGCTCGATCAATACCTTGTCGATGTTTTCTCTGGTCACGACTTTGCCGTTGATGAGGAATGCGTTGATTTTGTTCGTCCTGTCGTTGACGAGCTCTGAATTGACATTGACCTTGTTTTTCGTGGCGAGGCTGTAGGCCTCATCCACAGCCGCATATGCCAATTCCTTCAAGTCCATATAGACGGTCGCGTCCTGCGTGCCCGCGAGGATTCTTTTGACGGCGGCGAGTTCCGCATCCATGCCGGTGATGACGACATGGTTGCCGACGCCCAATTCCTTGAGGGCCTCGGCTCCGGCCCCCGCCAGCAGATCGTTGGAGGCGAGGATGGCGTCAATGTGGTTCCCGTTCGCCGCGACGGCTTCCTTGACCCGTTTCTTGGCTTCGGCGGGGGACCACTTGGGCACATGGGTATCGAGGACAACCTTGAGATCGCCGCTTTCGACGAGAGGCTTGATGTACTTCATGGCCCCGTAATACAGGAGGGGCGTGTTGAAGTCGTCCGCGTCGCCCTTGAGGATGATGATATCCCCTCGGTAGACCTTTTCGGTCAAATGCTGCCCCATGCTTTGGCCGATCTTATAACAGTCGTAGCCGATGAAAAGCTCGACGCTCCCGCCCATGACGGCCCGCGCATAGGAAATGACCTTGACGTTCCGCTGCTTGGCATAGGTCAGGATTTCGTCGACGTTCCGCACGTTGCGCGGCGTGATGATCAGCACGTCAATGCCGTCGGAAAGCATTTCAAAGCAGTCTTCAGCCTGCGTTTTGGGTTTGTCCCCCAGATTGAGCCGGACTTCGATGTCCGCCCCGATCTCTTTGGCGCGCTCTTCCATGAAATCCTTTTCCGCCCGCCAGCGCGCGGCGGGGCCGACGCCGAGCGAGACGCCGATCTTCACCTTGCGGCTCTCGTCTTTGCAACCGATCAGGCTAAAGGCCAAGAGCAGCACACACATGCAGGAAAGCCAGTTTTTCAGCATACCCGACCCTCTTTGAAGACTTTGCGGAAGCGTTCCTCATCCATAGGCTTTGCGAAGTAATACCCTTGTGCGATGGAGCATCCGCATTCCCTCATCAAGTGCACGTTTTCAAGATGCTCGACGCCTTCGACGACGACCTTGATGTTCAGCTTTCGCGCCATGTCGGCAATCGACGAGAAAATGATGTTCCGCCTGTTGTTGTCCGACGCATCGCTCAGGAAGCCCTTGTCGATTTTGAGGACATCGATGGGGATGTCCTTGAGCATATTGAGCGAGGAGTAGCCGGATCCGAAATCGTCCATGGCGATTGCAAAGCCGTTGGCGTGCATTTTCCGCGTGAAGGCATAGATGGTGTCGATATTGTCGAATATGGCGCTTTCAGTCAGCTCTATTTCAATGAGGTGAGCGGGCACGCCGTATTCAAGCTGTTTCTTGACGATTTTACTGAGGAAATCGCCGTCCAGAAGGTGGAGGCGCGAGAAGTTCACCGAGATGGGGACGCACTCCAAACCCTGCTCAAGGAAGGACTTCAGGAACTTGAGGACTTTTTCGTACATAACCATGTCGACTTCGACGATGAGGCCCGTCTGTTCGCACATGGGTATGAATTCGCTGGGATAGATGAATTTGCCCTCGCGGGTCTTCCAGCGTACCAGCGCTTCGCCGCCTACGAGGGCACCGCTGTTGATGTCCACCTTGGGCTGGTAGTACGGGATGAACTCATCGTTTTTCAGCGCTTGCTTCACGGCACGCTTCAACTGCTCGTTGTGGATCGCCAGCTGTTCGAATTTGTCGGTATAATAGACAATCTCTTTGTTCAGCGCGCCTTTGATCGAGCGGGCGGCCGTCCCGGCCTTGTCCACCATAAGGTTGATGCTTTCGTTCTTGTCCGTGACGGAATAGACGCCCGCCGAAAAATAGAGGGTTACCTCTTCGTTTTCGATGGAAGAGCGCAGGATGTTCAGCCGGTCTTCGGCCACGTTTTCAAGCAGGATCACAAAATGGTCACTATAGATTCTTGCGATCCGCTCATGGGTATTGAGCTGGCGGGTGATATTTTCGTCGATCTTGCGTAAAATGCGATCGCCGAATTCAAACCCATAAAAATTGTTTATGTATTTGAAATTGTCGATGTCAAATTTCATGATATGGAATGTCTTGTCGGGATATTGGGCCAATATTTCTTGCGCATCGACAATGAATTTGTTGTACGTGTTGCCCCGGGTAACCGTATCGACAAAAGCAATTTTTTCCAGCTGGGCGCGCTGCCTGTTCTTATACCACAAGAAGTAGGTAAGGCTTGAGGAAAAGATGAGCATGATGACGAACAAAATAACATAGAAAAGCTTAATGACGGTATTGCCGTTGGGAGATACGGCATTGTTCGGCACGCTTGTAATCAAATACCAGTCATGGATTTTTTCTATGGGCGTATACGCCGAGAACGTTTCCCTCCCGGCTATCGTCGTTTCCATGAAGCCATTGCGGTTGTCCCGGATATCCAGCTTCATCTGCTCGGAGGCTTTGGGGTTGCCCGAAGCATAGAGATCCCGGAAGAAATTGTCGGATTTCTGTTCGCATTTGGGGTGCGCCGAATGAAGGATAACATATCCTTCACGGTTGACCACATACATATAGCCCTGCGAAGAAAAGAGGGAGAGGGAGCATATCTTGTACATTTCGTCGAGCGTAAGAACCTTTTGTATGGTCCCTATGATTTCCGCATTATAATAGAGCGGAACGCTGATGACGAAAACTTCATCGCCGTTGATGCGTGAAATAAGCTTATCCGAAATATTGGGGATGCCGTCGACGGCAAGGCGGAAATAATGCCGCCCCGAAATATCCAACTTCCGGCCGCCATTGAGCAAAACCACGCCGTCCTTGTTCGCCGTGAACATTTCATTGGTATTGTTCTCTTTGGCGTACTGTTCGAGAAGGTTTTGCGTTTGCGTCTTATCGGGGGATTTCGCAGCCTTCAGGGTGTCGGCGATTTTGTTCGCGGTGATGTCAAGCGCGTTGACGTTCATCATCAACCTGCTGGTGATGGCGTCCTTGTTCTGGGTCACAATCTCCGTCAGATTGATTTTTACGTCCGAATTCAACAAGTTTTGGACATGACGCATGAGAAAGACTACAGAAACAGAGAGCCCAAGATTTATTAAAATCATGAAGATGGGCAATATGTTTTTAAAAAATCTTTTTTCTTTCATACGGTCTTATCTGAAATAAAGAATTTGGAGTGTATTCGTTTCCAAAAGAAAAAGATGGTGCGTAATAGCCTATGGGAAGGAGGGAATGCGATTCAACCTGGAGGCGACATACAAAACACGACAAACGGAATATTTGATATGGAAAGGATGATGTCTTGATAGGGAAAGACAGATCCCGTGTCAATCGTTTGGCCGAATCATTTTTTTGAGCACACATTTTTTATCTTTTGAAGAGGAAATCTTTTTTCATTGTCTCAGAAAAACCGCTATTCTATTTTATATAAAGAGTAAAAGATATATCCAAGTAAATAATTGTTGTATTCAGCGAATAAAGTTTTTCTCAGATTATATTTAAATGCCGTATATGCTAAACAAGGCGAGGATAAGAAAAACCCTCGCCTTGAAACAACATCTGCAAGCGGCACTTTCAACTCCGTGACCATCGTCCATATGAGGTTTGCCGCCATCGCTAAGACATGCCGGAGTTAACAGGCGCACGTATTTTAAAAATGCCAGTTTATCGTCTCAGTTTTCCGGGCGCGGATCAATACATTTGATGGGGATCTCGGCGTTCGCTCCACGAGCGGCTTGCTTTTTTGAAGGCGCGCCATGCCGGTACGGGCAAGGGATAAGGGGAACGCCGCGCCCCGGAGAAGCCGATCCCGCCGTCAGGCCCCCGCGCGGTGGCCTTCGGCCTGTTCGAGGGTGGCATACCCATACTGCTGCACTTGATTGAGGAGGTTCAGCGCCGCGCCGTTCACGCCGTCTTGTTGTTGCCGTACGGTAAGGTCATGGAGGAGCGTGATCGTGTGCGCCGAATACGTCTTCAATTCCCCCCGCAGGTAGGTTTCAAAGGACGTTTCCCCCGTGGAGTCTTCGGCGGTGCGCAGGGGGCGGCCCCTGCCGCTCAGCCGGGGATAGCGGTCGAACAGTTCGGCCTTCCACTCCACGTTGATCGCGACGATCGCTTCTATCTTTTGCAGGGTTTCCTCGCCGACGGGCGGAAGGGATGCCGCCAGCTTCCGGTATTCCTCGGGGAAGGTCGACTCCATCATCCGGGCGTACTTCTCGGTCATGATGTTTCTGCCTTCCCGCTTGGCGGCCTTCAAATCCTCAAGATAGCTGGCCAGCAGCTCGTCGGGCCATGTGGCGGCCTGGCTCTTCCGCATGATCTTGAAGGTGTCGGGCCGCATTTGGCAGGAGGCCGGGCCCCCCGCATTGGAAACGTGGGAAAACATTTCCCATTCCAGCTTGATGACTTCGGACATCAGTTCTTCGCGCATAATGTTCTCCATCTCTAGAGTGAACGCATCGTATGGAAAAAGTGCCTTCATGGCATGTCCCGCCTACACAAGGTTCCCCGTCAGGCCGTCTTGTTGTCCCAATCCTTTTCCCGCAGCGTCCCGGTCTGGAAGTAGACGGAAACGAGTTCGATGAACTCATGGAAGTCGCCGTTTTCTTTGGCGAGGCGGTCAATGGATTGCCAGTCGGCGTCCGGCCTTTTTTGTGCGGGGAGCAGTATTTCGCTTTCCGACGGGTTCTCGGGGTCGAGCAGGATGACCCCGATGCCGTGCAGCGCGGAGAGCATCCGGAGTTCCTGATCCACCCGGCCGTCGGCGATGGCTGTGGCGACGAGATAGCCTTCGTGCGCCCACGACGAATTGCTGACGGCCTGAAAGAAGCATTTCCTGACGTTGGCGACGGTGAGCGTCTTCTTGACTTCAAACGACCAGAGCCGGACGCAGGTGCTGCCGCTGGCGTGCCCGCAGGCCCTGACGTGCTTGCCCCATGCCTTGTCCACCGGCTCCATCGCCACGATGTCGGGATGGAGCCACTGGTTGCCGCCGTTCCCCCGGGTATTGTGGGAGCGGCCCTCCCGGATGCGCATGGAGTAGAGGTGCAGCTCGGACCAGAGATAGCTGACGAGGATCGGGTACAGTTCCTGTTCCAGCGGGGAACGTTCCTCGCTGGCGGCGGTTTCCTCGTCGTGCTCCTTGTCTTCGGTTTGGGCCGGGTCCGCTTGCGCTTCCTCCGCCGGGAAGCAGTAGCGGCGCGGTTTGGGCCTGTCCTGCCATGTCAGCGAGGGGCAGAGGCGTTTGAGCGTGTCTTTTTGCGACCCGATTTCCGCTATGATCTGCGACAGGAACGCCTTGTCGTCCGCAAAGCGGGGATTGCTGCGTTTTTTTGCGTATTCGGAAGCGTACTGCTGCACGATGGCTTCGGCAATCTGCCGGGCCGTAAAGCTTTCGCCCCGATGCTTTCCAAGAAACCCGATGATCTTCTGCGACTGAGAAAGCGCCATATTCTCCCCCCGTTCAAGTGCCGTTCCATTGTAGGCGGGGGGAAAGGCCGTGTCCAGCTTGCGCGGACCTTCGGGAAGGGCGGGGCCGCGCTGCGGGGTTTGGCCGCCGCGCGGGAAAAGGACGGAAGCCCCGCCTTGCACGGGGCTTCCGCTGCTTCAGGCAGGCCCGCTTCGGGTCATCCGTTCATGAGCGCGGGAAGGTAGGTCGCCAGCGAGGGGAACAGGATGATCAGGAAAAGGCAAACGAACAGGGCGATGACGAACGGGATGGAGGCGCGGTACATGGCGCCGAGCGTCACACCCGCCACTTCCTTCATGACGAACAGGCTGATGCCGAAAGGCGGGGTGATGGAAGCCATGTTGTCCAGAACCGTGATGACGACGCCGAACCAGATCAGATCCCAGCCGAAAACCTTCGCGATGGGCACGAAGATCGGCACGCAGATGAGCAGCAGCGGCATGGACGGCAGGAAACAGCCGAGGATGCAGAACGTCATGACGATGGCGAACAGGACCAGCATGGGGGCGACGTCCAGCGCGGCGATGCTGTTGGCGAGCACCATCGGAATGCGCGTCATGGCCATGAAGTAGCTGAGGACGATGGCGCCGCACAGGACGGTGAAGCACATGGAGATGAACTTGGCCGAATCGTGCAGGGTGGCGATGAAATTTTTCCGGTTCATGCGGCGCATGCAGAGCGCGAGCAGGAGCGTGCCGAACGCCCCGATGCCGCCGCCCTCGGTCGCCGTGAACACGCCGCCGTAGATGCCGCCGATGACGAGGAGGAAGATGCCCATGATGGGCAGCCCCGTCCTGAGCGAGGCGATCCGCTCGTGGAGCGGGGACTTGGGCAGCTTTGGGGCGATGCCCGGCTTGAAGCGGACCATGAGCCACACCGCGACCATGAAGCACAGGGCGCAGAGGAGGCCGGGGATGAGCCCCGCGATGAACAGGTCGCCGATGGATTGCTGCGCCAGCACGCCGTAAATGATGAAGGTGGTGCTCGGCGGGATGAGGCAGCCGATGGTTCCCGAACAGGCCAGCGTGCCCACGGCGAGCTCGTCGTCGTAGCCGTGCTTGCGCATCTCCGGGAGGGCGATGGCGGCCATGGCGATGCTGCCCGCCAGCACGTCCCCGACGACGGCCCCGAACAGCGCGCAGGCGGCCACGCTGCCGATGGCCAGCCCGCCGCGCAGGTGCCCGAGCCACTTGCGCGCGCAGCCGTAGATGTCCTCGCCGAATCTGGCGTGGAAGCACAGATAGCCCATGAGCATGAAGAACATGAGGGGCGACCATGCGTAGCTGCTGGCCGTCGCGTACATGGACTTGCCGAGGGTCGTGAAGCCCGCCGAAACGCCGCGCAGGTTGGCGATGAAGACAAGGCCGGTGGCCATGAGCGCGAAGGCGACGGGCATGCCGAGGAAGAAAAGGGCGAACAGGAAGACGAGCCCGATGACGCCCACGGCGACGCTGCCCATGCCGGGCAGCCTGTGCGCCGCGATCCACCATGCGCCGATTATGGGCAGGCATGCGAGGCAGAGGGCGATGGCGGCCCGCCGGTTCCCGGCGCGGCGGCAGGCTTCCGAAAGCTCTTTCAGGAGATCGTGCAGCAGGGTGAGGGCGAGCAGGGCGAAGCCGAACGACGCGAGCCCGATGAAGGGCGTAAGCGGAATCCGCAGCACCAGCGTGACCGACGAGGTCGAAGCCGCGTACCGGGCGGTCGTATAGGCGCAGAAGACGATGGTCGCCAGCGACCACAGCGTCGTGGCGACGGCGAGCAGGGCCCGGTTGGCCTCGGTCAGCTTGGAGGTCAGGATGTCCATGGTGACGTGGCTTTTCTGCCATTGCGTGTAGGCGATGGAGGAAAAGACCACGATGACCATCATGAGCTCCGTGATCTCCACGGTGCCGTTGATCGACTTGCCGAACCAGTACCGCAGGAACACGTCGACGAACGTCAGGAACACCATGAACATGAAGACGCCCATGCCGGCCGCGCTCAGCCATTTGGAGAGGCGTTCCGCCGGAAGCAGCGCGGCCGTCGCCCAGACGGCGGGAAACCAGCAGATCGTAATCGCAGGAGGTCGCGTCGATGACGCCTTGCTGCATGCTCATGAACACGTCGGCCAACCCGCGCCAAAGGAGACCCTGAGCAGGGATTCGACACACATAAAAGTCTTTGGAAAGGAGGGCTGGACGCGAACCGCGCTGGCGGGTTTGGAGAAGGGGAAGCTTCTCTTCAGAAAAGCTCCCCTTCCCCAATATCTTCATACGCTCTTAGAGGCTATCTGGCCTTACCGCAGCCACGTCCCGTCGAGCAGTTCCTTGGCATCCCGGGTGAGCGGGAAGATGTCGCGGCGTTCAATGTGCTTCACGTCGAATTTCCTGTTCAGGGCGGCAAAGTGGCGCAGCCCGTAGGCGATGCGGTTCAGGTAGGAATACACCCCGACGGCCCCGGTGGAGAAGCCGTCCGCCGCGCCGCCGTAGAGCCCCCGCAGCTCGGGGAGATCGCTGAACAGCTCCTCCTTCGTCGTGCCGAAACGGGCGAGTTCCGGGGGAACTTTGCCCGCTTCGAGGAGCTCCCCGATTTTTTTGGCGCTCATGGCCGCCGCCATGCTGGAGCGGCACAGCCCCACGGCGGAAACGTAGGGCGCGCCGAGGGCCAGCGCCTTGTACACCTGATCCTCGGTCGCGAAGCCGCCCGTGATCGCCACATGCGGGAGGGCGACGCCTTCCGCGGCCAGCCTGCCGAGGATGCCGTAAAGGATGCTTTCCATGACGACCGTGGGGAGGCACCACTCGTTCATCATCTTGCAGGGGCTGTAGCCGGATCCGCCGCCCGCGCCGTCGAAGGTGACCATATCCACCTGCGCCTTGGAAGCCAGCCGGAGGACATGCTCCAGATCCTCGGGATCGAAGCCCGCCATCTTGAAATAGACGTTGGCCATGCCCATGTCGCGGAGCTGCGCGATGCGGGCGAGCAGATACTCGTCGCTCCAGATCGGCAGGCGGCCGTAGACGTGGAAGGCCGGGCCGGCCTTGCGGCCATAGGCTTCCCGCACGGCGGGATCGCGCGGATCGGGCAGGACGAGGAACCCCTGCCCGCGCTTTTCCAGCGCCTCTTCGAGCGTGGGGACGAGGTTCGCGGGTTGCGTGCCCTTGGCGGACTGCCCGAACTTGAATTCGATGGCCTTGGCCCCGCATTCCCGGATGGCGTACTCCGGCACGCCCTGCGCGTCGTCGTCATAGTTGGCCTGAAGGATGATTTGCCCATACCCCCGGTCATACTTGTTGAAGGCGTTCAGCATTTCCCGGAGCTTCGGGGCATGGACGACCTTGCCGTTTTCGTAGACGAGCGCGGGGTCCTTGCTCACGGCCCCTTCGCCGATGACCGCGTTGACGCCCGCCATGGCCGCGCCGCCGAAGTAGTCGGGCCAGTTGAGCTTGATGAGCGCGGGAAGGATGATCGGCATCGCCAGCTTCACGGGGTTGAGGGTGCCGATCTCCCGTTCGAGCCCGACGTGGTAGACGGTGGCCCGGTCGGCGTCCAGCGGCGCGCCCATTGCCCCGAACGCCCTGCCGTTGATGTTGAAATGGGAATAGTCAACCGGATAGGCCTTTTCCGAGGCGATCTGGTTGTCCCCCGTGGTGGTGGGGTAGACGGTCTCCATGCCCCGGACGGCGGACAGGCCGATCTCGCAGCTGCCGATGCAGTCGGCGGTGCACATGGCGCACATGCCGGAAAAGGAACAGACATGGGAAGGATCGCGCATTTTCGTGCGGTTGAACACGGAGCCGAGCGTGGGGCTGTACGACATGGACGTTTCCTCCTTGGAGAACGAAAACGGCGCGGCCCGCCCCCCGCGATGGGGAACGGTCGCGCCGTTGGTGGCATGGTCAGTCGCGTATGGTCTTTCCGGGGCGCGCGGCCCGTGTGGACGCCGTGATCGACGGCGATTTCGCCGTTGACGAGCACGTAATCGATGCCTTCCGGAGAGACGCGCGGGTTTTCGAACGTATTCACATCACGGATGCGGTCTTCGCCGAACGCCGCCATGTCCGCATCCATGCCGGGCATGATGAAGCCCTTGCGCTTCATGCGGAGCTTGAGCGCCGTGCTGGAAGTCATCTTGCGCACGGCCTCCTCAAGGGTGAGCAGGCGCTTATCTCGCACACAGCGGGCGATGAACTGGGGGAAGGCCGCATAGGTGCGCGGATGCGGCTTGCCGCCGCTCAGCAGCCCGTCGGTAATCAGGCACATGGTCGGGTGTTTCATGCCTTCCATCTCATCCTCTTCGCACATGCCGCGCCCAAGCAGGCCCACGGCACGCTTTTCCTCAATCAGCAGATCCAACACGGCGCCCTCGGGGGCTTTCCCGAGGGCCTCGCCAAGGGCCACGGTGTTTTGTCTTCTCGCCCGATGTGGATGGCCTCTTCCAAAGCTTCGGCCATATGCTCGGCCTCATTGCGCATGTGCATATCGAGGATGCCGTCGCAGCGGGCCGCGGCCTTGGCGAGCGCAACGGGTTCCTCCGTGGACTGGTACTTGTCGGGCGTGTAGATGAGCCCAGCCGAGATGCCCGCGCCTTCCTCCATGCACCGGGCCACGCCCTCTTCCATGAGGCGCAGTTCCCCGGCGGTGGGCGGCCTGTCCTCCATGCCCATGACGTCGAGGCGCACGGTGCCGAGTCACGCATAGGAACTCAGGTTGACGCTCGGCCTTGCGGCGTCGAGCGCGTTGAGGTAGGAGGCGAACCCGTTTCAGCCCCACGGTTTCTGGACTACGCCGTCGAGCCCGGAAATACACGTGCTCCACGGCCCTTTGTCCCTGCCGCTGATAAGGGGGCCACCGGCATGCTGTCGAGGCCTATGCTCTTTGTGGTAACCCCTTGCATGATTTTGGGCAAGGCCAACGGCTCATCTATTATTCTCAAATCCGAATGGCTGTGGCTGTCGATGAAGCCGGGGCACAGGACGTTCCTTCCGATGTCCGGCTTCATCCGGGCTCTGGGCATGTCGTGGGCCGAACCTACGGCTACGATGCGCCCGTCGCGCACGCCGCCGCCTTTGTGCCAAGGGTTGCCTGTGCCGTCCACGATCCGGGCGGTGGCCAAGAGCAGATTCAGCTCACGTGCGCCTCTGTAGGGGGCAGGCAGTTTGAGAATGAGGGATAGGGCCGATCCGGAGCGACGGATGGTTGACGGGTGCTTGACTGTCAAAGGCTTGCGGAGATTTGGCAGCTCGGAGGTACGCGAAAGAAAGGTTTGAGAATGAGGGAGCCATCAGGAATGCTGCCAGACCAGTTCGATTGGCAACGAAACGTGTGGAAGGAGGCTTGGAAAAGCTCTTTCAGGCATGAAAAAAGGGCTCGGATTTACATCCAAGCCCTTGATTTTCATTCTGGTGCGCCCGACAGGAATCGAACCTGTGGCCTCTGCCTTAGGAGGGCGGCGCTCTATCCAACTGAGCTACGGGCGCATTGCGAACGTGTTGTTTTAGGTGTTCTGGCCGGTGAATGTCAAGCCCTGCCGTCGTCGTGGGGCAGTTCTTTGTCGCTGATGTCCATACGCAGGAGCTTTTTCCGTAGCCCTTCCCGGGTGATGCCGAGCAGTTCCGCCGCCTTGCTTTTGTTGCCGCCGGTTTTGTTCAGCACATCAAGGATAAGCTTGCGTTCCATGTCCTGCAGGTTGTAGCCGCGCGGGGCCGTCGTCTCCGTTTGGGAGGCGTCCGTTTCGTCCCGGTTGACGAGCGGTTCCGCCCCTAGGAGGTGGCATCTGACTTCATCCGGCACGATGCGCGTGGAGAGGTCGGAAAGCTCCACGCGGTTGCCGAGCGTCAGGGAGGCCGCGCGTTCCATTTCGTTATTGAGTTCGCGCACGTTGCCGGGCCAGCCGTATTGCAGAAGCTGCCTGCATACGGCTGAGGAGAGCGAAAGCCGGGGGCGTCCCATATAGGCGCAGTGGCGCTCGAGGAAAAGCTGCGCCAGCAAAAGGATGTCATCCCCGCGTTCGCGCAGGGGAGGGACCTTAATCTCCGCCACATTGATGCGGTAATAGAGATCTTCCCGGAAATTGCCTTTGCGGACGGCTTCTTCCAGATTGGCGTTGGTGGCGGCGATGAGCTTGATGTCCACGCTCACGGGCTTGGAACTGCCCACGCGCAGGACTTCGCGCTCCTCGAGGACCCGCAGGAGCTTCGCCTGATTGGGCAAGGTCATGTCCGCCAGCTCATCAAGGAACAGCGTCCCGCCCGAGGCTTCTTCGATGAGGCCTTTGCGCGCGTTGACGCCGGTGGCGATGCCTTTTTCGATGCCGAACATCTCGCTTTCAAACAGCGAATCGGGGATGGCCGTGCAGTTGACCGCCACGAACGGCCCTTCGCGGCGCGGCGAGTTGAAATGGATCGCCTTGGCGATGACTTCCTTGCCCGCGCCCGTGGGGCCGAGGATAAGCGTATTGATGGGGCGGCGGGCGATGGTCAGGGCAAGCTGGATGACCTTCCGCATGGCCTCGCACTGGCCCACGATCTTCTTGGTCTGATAGTTTTCCTGAATGGTCCGCATCAGGTGCGTATTGCGCTCGGCGAGGAGCCTGTGCGCTTCCTCCAGCTCGGCGTTGCGGGTTTTCAGATCCGCAATGAGCTGCGAGCGGTGGTACTCCCGGCCTTCCACCTTGACCAGCATCATGCCGAAGGCTTCCGCGAGCCTGACATAGTTCTTCGGGCCGGCGCCTTCCTTGGTGAGGGCGAACAGCCTGTCCTCGCTGGCGGGGCGGCCCCATGCCAGATCGTCGCAAAGGTTGATCAGTGTGTCCAGAAACGCCTGTTCGGAGAGAGGTTCTTGCTTCACGTTCGTTTCCTGTGCGTTCGTCATTGCCGCTGGAGGGACTGTACCCAGCGCAGTACTTCGGCCACCGGGCCGATGAGATCCTTGGGGATGTAGGCGTGTTCCGTCCCGTTTTCAAAAAGGCTGCGGGCCAGCGGCACATTCCGCATGATCGGGATGCCTTCTTCCTTCGCCACCTGCATCATGCGCCGGGCGAGGAGCCCTTCGCCCTTGGCGAGGATGACCGGGAGCGGCGTCCTGTCCTTTTCATAGTCCAGCGCCACGGCGTAATGGGTCGGGTTGGTCACGAGCACCTTCGCTTTGCGCACGTTGCCCAGCGCGTTCTGGGAGAGCATTTCCTGATGGAGCTGCTTGCGCTTGCCCTTCACCTGCGGGTCGCCCTCCATTTCCTTATACTCCCGTTTGACTTCATCTTTCGACATCATATGGTTCTTGGTGTACTGCCATTTCTGGAACAGATAGTCCACGGCGGCGATGACGCAGAAGACCCCCGCCGCCATGAGCAGCAGGTCTTTGATCGCCATCCCGAGGACTTCCCACATGGTCCAGATCGTCCCCCGCTGGATGGAGAACAGCGTCGGCAGATGATCCCGCATCACGACCCAGACCGTAACGCCGAGCACCGTCACCTTGTTGATGTTCTTGAGGAACTCCACAAGGTTCTTCATGGAGAAGACTTTCTGGAACCATTTGGAAGGGCTTACGTTCTCGAGCTTGGGCATGGCCCCTTTAAAGGCGAACAGCACGCCGACCTGCCCGAGGTTGGCGATGAGGGCCACGGCCATGACGAGGCCGACGAGCGGGGCGACGATGGAAACCGCCGCGTGGAACGTGGCTTCGGCGGCGCGCGGCGCGGCTTCGGCGTAGGGCGTGGACAACAGCGTCATGGGAAGCTCCATCATTGCCAGCAGCGATTCCAGCAGTTGCCGGCCCATCGCCACAATATAGATGGACAGGGCAAGCACGGTCAGGGCGGACGGCACGTCCTGACTCTTGCATACGTCCCCTTTCTCGCGCGATTCGCGGAGGCGTTTCGGTGTGGGCTGTTCGGTCTTGTCGCTCACGGCAACAGCCTCCTGAGCTGCTCGAAATCGGCTTTGATCCCGTCGAACATCCCCGCCGCGTTCGACAGCAGCATCATGAAGTAGAACAGCATCAGGAAGGCCGCGACGCCGCTCTTGATGGGCATGGCAAGCACGTACACGTTGAGCTGGGAGGCGAAGCGGTTGATGAGCCCGAGCGAAACGTCGGTGAGCAGGCAGGCCACCACGATGGGGCCGGAGAGCAGGAGCATCATGAGCAGGAGCCAGCTCACGCGCCCGGCGAAGAACAACGGGAGGCTGATGTCCTTGAAGACGCCGAACGGGATGAGTTGCGTGACCGGCCAGATTTCATAGGAGGCGTAGATCACGCCGAGCAGGGAGAGGAACGCGCCGGTGGAGAAAAACAGGTAGACGGCGCTTTGGAAGAAGAACGAGCCGAGCGGCGAAGTCTGTTCGCCGGACAGGGGATCGGCCCCTTCCGCCATGGACGCGCCGCGCTGGTTGTCGATGAAGAAGCCCGCGCACTGGATGGTCCAGAACAGCATGCCGGACAGGTAGCCGAGAAGCATCCCGATGAGCGTTTCCTTGATGAGGATGGTCCCGTACAGGGCGAAGGTGGAGAAGGAAAGGCCTTGCGTTTCGGGCAGGCTGGCGACGATGGCGGGGTGTAGCACGAGGTAACAGGCAAAAACCACGGTGGTCCGCAACTGCCCCGTGACGATGTTCCCGCCCATGAACGGGGCCACCTGCACGAGCATGAACAGACGGGGCATCCCTACCAGCAAAGCCAGCAGATGCTCGAAAAGGTGCAGTTCGTTGAACAGTGCCTGATAATCCAAATGAACTCTCCCCGTGGAGGACGTTGCCGGTTTGCCGTGGCCCGCTTGGCGATGCCCGAAAGCCTCCGCCCCTCCAGCGTTCCCCAGCGCAGGATGCCTTTGAAATTTTGCAGCCCCAGAGTTTGAAGTATGCCCGCCTCGGCGTGCGCGTCGCAAATACATTGCGCTTGCGTGGCCACGGCATATCCATGCTTTCGCAGTTGCCTGAGCCCCGGCCATATCCTCCCGCCGTTCCGCCTGTCAGTGTATCAGATAAAAACGGCTGAAAATGTCGTCGGCATAACGGAGGATCTCGCCGCTGAGCCAGCCCCCCATGATGAAGAGGGTCAGGACCACGGCCAGCAGCTTGACGCCGAAGGTCAGGGTCTGCTCCTGCAGCTGGGTGATCGCCTGAATGAGGCTCAAGAGAATGCCGATGAGCGAAGCCACGATGATGGGCGGCATCGACAGCATGAGCACCAGATACAGGGCCTTCATGGCGTAATCAATGGCGGCTGATTCCATAGTCTCATCCGGCGCGAGGCGTCCGCCGACGGAACTCCCGCCGCGCGGCCTCCCCACCAGTCAAAAAGTTTAGG
>USCL01000049.1 GCA_900553145.1 uncultured Desulfovibrio sp. | reverse complement strand
TCGAGCGCGAGGCCGAGCTTGGCGGCCCCATCCACACCAAGGCCATGCTCATCCTCAAGAGCTATCTTGTGGATCAGTTCGCCCGCAACAAGCCTCTTGTGATGACCGGGAGCCTGTGTTTCGAGCAGAATTATGGCGGCATCGAGGGCGATTCCGCCTCGGGCGCGGAGCTGGCGGCGCTCTTGTCGGCGCTTTCCGAAGTGCCGCTCAAGCTGTCTCTCGCCATCACCGGCGCGGTGAGCCAATCCGGCCAGATCATGGCCGTAGGCGGGGTATCCCGCAAGATCGAGGGCTTTTTCGGGATCTGTTCCCGCCGCGGGCTCACGGGCGAGCAGGGTGTCATCGTTCCCCGCGACAACGTGGATCACCTGATGCTTTCCCCGCGTATCCGCGAGGCCGTGGATGCGGGCAAGTTCGGCATTTACCCCGTGGAGCACATCACGGAGGCGCTTGAGCTCCTGACCGGCATCCCCGCCGGAAAGCCCCTCAAGAACGGCGGGTTCACGCGCGACTCCCTTTATGATCTTGTCGACCGCCGCTTGCAGGAGTTCGGCCACAATGCCGAGCATGCCTATTCGAAGCCTTTGCGAAGGAGGAAGAAGTAGGCGTTGGGGGGCGGTAGCTGTTGGGGGAGGGAAGGGGAAACTTTCTAGAGAACGTTTCCCCTTCCCTCCCCCCCTCCTTTCTCCTTCAAAGATTTTCGTGTTTATCGAATCCCTGTTGCCGCTTTTCCCTATCGATTGAGAGCCGGGGAGGAAGCGGTGCAGTTGAAAAAAAGAGCGCCCGCCGTCCGGTTTTTTGAGGACGGCGGGCGTTTCTTTTTGGCGGGGAGAGTTGGGCTGGGGGTATGATGAGGTCAAAGGTTTGGGGAGAGGAGGGGGGGCAGGTATGTGGAGAAGGTTTTTTAGGGGAGGGGCTTCCTTCGCATATCCGATCCGTCGCATATCCGATCCGTTTTCGCTCAACCCCTGCCTTTCAAATAGGCGACCGAGACGGCGCTTGCCGCGGACATGGCGGCGATAATGAGGAAGGCGAGGCCGAAGGTGTAGAATTCGCCGCAGTAGCCGATGAAGAAGGGCACGCCTCCGGCGGAGATGAGCCCGGCGATGGGCATGGTCAGGGAGAGCAGGATGGGCTGTTCGTCGGGCAAAAAACATTGGGCGAATACTTTGAACAGCGGCGGGAAGACAAAGGCCATTGAAGCGGCTTGGAGGAACACGCCGCAGAGTGCGGGAAGGCGGGACACGGAGGCGTCCACGGACATGAGGCACAGGGCCACGGCGTGAAGCAGGAAGCAGGCGCTGACGGTGCGCTTGGCATTGAAGCGGTCGGCGGCCCATCCGGCGGCGATGACGATGAACGGCATGGCGAGGCGGGAGATGGAAAGGCCGAGGTTGGCCTCATCCGGCCCGAACCCCACCGCGCTGACGAGGAATATCTGGAGGACGCTGTAGATGGAAAATTCGCCGATCATGGAAACGGCCAGCAAGAACGTGACGATCCAGCTTGCCGGGTTTTTGAGGAGCCTTCCGCAGCCTCTGAAGGAGGGGGCGTCGGTACAGGCGTTGCCGCCGCGTCCCCAGTGGAGGAACGCCGCGGCTGTGCCGATCATGAGGAGGCCCATGATGGCGAAGACGCCCCGCCAGTCGGTGAACAGGAGCCCGGCCTGAGCGAGCAGGGGGATCAGGATGAAACCGGTGTTGGGTGCCAGCTCATGGATGGCGACGGCTTTGCCCCAGTCTTTGGGGTAGACGAGCGAAGAGAGGGTCGCCATGCCTGCCGGAAAGTAGAACCCCACGCCAAGCCCGAAAGCCACGAAAACGAGCCGCGCCTGACCGAGCGTCTGCACCAGCGGCATCAGCAGAAGCATGCACCCGGCGGCGGCCAGCGGGACGGTGGCGATCTGCCTCGGCTTGAAACGTGAGAGGAGAAAACCGGAAACGGCCAGCGCGGAACTGAATCCGGCGCTTTGCATCAGGAGGAGGCTCGTAGCCTGCGCGTGGCCGATGCCAAGATCCTGCTCAATGGAAACGAGCAACGGCGTCAGCGTGGAACGTGACATGTAGTTCAAGAGGAACAGCAAAGCGACGAATCCCGTCCACGGAAGCGCGGTCCGGAACGGCATGGGGGTATCTTTCGGGGGCATGAAACTCTCCTGACGGTAATCGCTTTTTCACCATAACGGCATCTCCCCCGGAAGGCTAGGCGGCGGATACGGGATATGGCGATAAAGGAGGTGAACTCCCCTTCCCTTGTTCCCTTATTCTTCCCCCAATACATCCCGCTTTAACGTCTTGCCTCTATTGAATGCGCCATGACGGCGTGCTTTTCGGTTTTCGCCCTCCATGCCCTTGCCGCTTTGAACATTTTTCCGTGAGAATACATGCAATCATCAAAAGCACTTTCCTTTTCCCCTATAAAAGCAAAAGAGTATACTGAACTATTTGTTTATATAATATTTTCAATTTTTTATTAGCAAGCGCGCCCACACACGCCACCACACACAGATAAAAAACCTCCCCTCATAGGAAGGAAGGCTCTCTTTCACGGCACAACCGGGAACATGGATTCGATAAAGGCGAAAGTCTTTGAAGGGAAGGAGTGGGGCCTGGGGAGGGGAAGGGGAACTTTCTGAAGAAAGTTTCCCTTCCCCTCCCCAATATTTTTACCAGTCCAACGTCGCCTTGAAGGCATGGGCCAGCGCTTCGACAGGGGCGGAGAACAGCGCGCTGTCGGCGGAAGCCACGGTGAGGCGGGCATCGGAAGTCACTTCGCCGATGAAGGGCGCGGCGGCCCCGAAGAGGGCTTCGAACTCGGCGGCCTTGTCGGGGGCCACGGACACCAGCAGGCGGCTGGCGGATTCGCTGTAAAGGGCTTCCGTGAGCGAGAGGGAGCCGACGACGGGGACGCGGTTCAGCGCCAGATGCGCGCCGAGACGGCCGCCGATGCACATTTCGGCCAGCGCCACGGCAAGGCCGCCGTCGGACAGGTCATGGCAAGCCGAGATGAGGCGGCTGTTGATGGCCTGATGGAGCTTGCGGTAGCTGGCGAGGGCAGCCTTGGCGTCCACATGGGGCACGGTGTTGCAGGCGATGCCGAGCTGGTCGGCGATTTCGCTGCCCGCCAGTTCGCGGGCCGTGCTGCCGATGATGTAGAGGCGATCCCCCGGCTTTTTGAAGTCGGAGGTCACGGCCTTCTTCACGTCGTCCATGACGCCAAGGACGGAGAAGAGGACCGTGGGCGGAATGGAGATTTTCTTCCCGCCGCCGGTGTAGTCGTTCTTCATGGAGTCCTTGCCGGAAATGCAGGGTACGCCGTAGGCCACGCAGAGCTCGGAAAGGGCTTTGCAGGCGCGCACGAGCTGCGCGAGCTTGTATTCGCCGTCCGGGGTCTTTTCGGACTGTACCGGGTCGCACCAGCAGAAGTTGTCCACGCCAGCCATGCGGTCGGGGTCCGCGCCCACGGCCACGGCGTTGCGGATGCCTTCGTCCATGGCGTTCGCCATCATCCAGTAGGCGTCGTAGTCGCTGTACTTGGGGCAGATGCCGTGGCTGATGACCAGGCCGGCCTCGGATTCGAGGATGGGCCGGATGACGCCCGCATCGGACGGGCCGTCGCGCTTCACGCCCGTGAGGGGCTTCACCACGCTGCCGCCCTTCACTTCATGGTCGTACTGGCGGATCAGGTATTCCTTGCTGCAAATGTTCAGGCGGCCGAGCATGGCCTTGAGGAGCCCGGCCTGATCCACGCCGCCGTCTTCGATGCGGGCGTCGGGACGGACGGGCGCTTCCCATACGGCATTGAGCTGGTACTGGGGTACGCCGTCGTGCATGAATTCCATATCGAGATGGGTCACGATCTTGCCGTTGTAGGTCACATGGAACACGCCGTCGTCGGTAAATTCGCCGAGGGGCGTGGCTTCCACGTCCATGCGTTTGGCAAGGGCGAGGAATTCGTCGAGCGCCGCCGGGGGCACGGCAAGGGTCATGCGTTCCTGCGCCTCGGAGAGCAGGATTTCCCACGGGCGCAGGCCGTCGTATTTGAGGGGCGCGCGGGCGAGGTCGATGCGGCAGCCATTGGTGTCTTCCGCCATTTCGCCGATGGAGGAGGACAGGCCGCCCGCCCCGTTGTCGGTGATGGCGTTGTACAGGCCGAGATCGCGGGCGCGCATGATGAAGTCGTACATTTTGCGCTGCGTGATCGGGTCGCCGATCTGCACGGCGGTGGCGGGAGAGCCCTCGTGCAGCTCTTCGGAAGAGAAGGTCGCGCCGTGGATGCCGTCCTTGCCGATGCGGCCGCCGGTCATGACGACGACGTCGCCTACCTGCGCCTTCTTTTCATAGCCCTTGCGCGGCTTGCCGTCCGTGGAGGACTTGCTGGCGGGCACTTCGGCGGGGATCAGGCCGATGGTGCCGCAGTAGACCAGCGGCTTGCCGAGATAGCGTTCGTCGAACACGATGGAGCCGTTGACCGTGGGGATGCCGGACTTGTTGCCGCCGTGTTCCACGCCTTCGCGCACGCCTTCGAAGACGCGGCGGGGATGGAGCAGGCGGGGCGGCATGGCCTCGTCATGGAAGGGCGAAGCGAAACAGAACACGTCGGTGTTGCAGACGAGTTCCGCGCCGAGGCCGGTGCCCATCGGGTCGCGGTTCACGCCCACGATGCCGGTCAGCGCGCCGCCGTAGGGGTCGAGGGCCGAGGGGCTGTTGTGGGTTTCCACCTTGATGCAGGCGTCGTATTCGGGCGTGAAGGCAATGACGCCCGCGTTGTCCTTGAACACGGAGCGGCAGAAATCCTTGTCGCCGAGGCTTTCGCGGATCTGCTTGGTCGTGTTCATGATGCAGGTCTTGTACAGGCTGTTGATCGTTTCGGAGGCCCCGGTCTCCTTATCCGTGTACGAAATCTTGGAAGCGAAAATCTTATGCTTGCAGTGCTCCGACCACGTCTGGGCGAGCACTTCGAGTTCGGCGTCGGTGGGATCGGCGGGAAGGCCGAGATCCTTGCGCTGCGCGGCGACTTCGGGGCTGGCGAACCAATTCTTGATCTTGGTCATTTCCTCAAGGCTGAGGGCCAGCGTGTTCTTGTGGCTCACTTCCATGAGCTGCTCGTCGTTCATCGAAGAGAGCGGGACGATGTTCACTTCATCGCAGGACGCGCCGGTAACGCGGGCGGCCTTGGGCGCGAAGCCGGGTTCGGCGTCCCACTGGGCGCGGCTTTTGATCTCGAAGCGCTGGATGAGCTCGTTGGCGAGGAGGTCGCGGGCGATCCGGGTTACCTGCTCCTCCGTCAGCGGGCCGTGGAGGCGATACTGGATCGAGGTGTATATGGCGAGGCTGCCGCGGTCTTCGATGCCGAGCACGAGCGCGGCGGTGTCACGGGCGGTGCGGCCTTCGTTGTCCGTGACGCCGGGGCGGTAGCCGACTTCGATGATCCATGACGTCCCTTCTTCGGGCAGGGGCAGGGGAGACAGGGATACGGCCTGCAGCACCGGATCGTGCAGCACGCTTTTCGCCATAAGCGTATTCACCTGTTGCGCGTCGAGCCCCTCCAGCGTGAACACCTTGATCGTGCGCACGGACTTGACGGGAATGCCGAGGGCTTCACGGATGCCGGCTGCGGTCTTGCGGCCGATCGTGTCGTCAAGATGGGGGAAAAGGCCGGCTTCAATGCGGTAGAGCATGTCTGTCTCCTGAAAAAGGCTGTTTGAATGAGCGTGAAAACGTTGCGTGGAAAAAATTAGGCGTCGCGGTTGCGGACGTACCCGATAAGGCTTTTGAGGATTTCCCCGTACGGCGAAGCCGGAAGCCCGGCGGTAAGGGCGTTGAGGTTTTCCTGTGCCTTCCCCAGATAGGTATCGGCGATGCCGCGAGTCTTGTCGTCGAAGCCTTGGGAGCGGACGGTGTCAATGACGTGCCGGACATCTTCGTCGGTGAAGGACTGTTCCGCGAAACGGGCGAAAAAAGCCTCCCGCTCGGCCGGAGCCAGCGAGTTGGCATAGAAAAAGATGGGAGGCGTCAGCTTGCCTTCGCGGACGTCCCCGCCTTCGGGTTTCCCGGTCAGGCTGGAAGGGGCGAAGTCGAGCGCGTCGTCGACGATCTGGAAGGCCATGCCCAAGTTGAACCCATAGTCGGCCGCTCCGGCAATTTGTTCCGGCGTGCCATTGGCCCTGATCGCCCCGATGTTGCAGGACGTACGGATCATCCATGCCGTCTTGCCCGCGATGATTTGGTTATAGACCAGCAGGTTGGGGGCCGTTTTCCCCTGATTGGCGATTTCGAGGATCTCGCCGTTGGCGGTTTGGGCTATTGCCTCGGACGTGGCGGCGGTCAGCCGCGGATCGCCGAACCCGGCCACGATCTGATTGCCTTTGGCGAGCAGGGCGTCGCCGGCAAGGATGGTTTCGGTGACGCCGAAAACCTTGTGGGTAGCCGTGCTGCCCCGGCGCATCTCCGCGTTGTCCATGACATCGTCATGGAGGAGGGTCGCCACATGGAACATCTCCATTGCCGCGGCAAGGGAATAGACGTCGTTGCCGGCATAGCCAAGCAGGCGGGCCACAAGCACGGTCAGCAAGGGCCGCAGCCGTTTCCCTCCGTTTCCCATAGCGTATTGGGCGATGGGTATGATGGAGACGGGGAGTTCGTCGGCCGCCCCGGCCAGCGCCGTGTTGATGCTGGGTTGTTCCTGATCAATAAAAGTGCGGAGTGTGATCATGGGCAGATGAGGATGAAGTTAATGACGGAAGACGCGGGTTCCGTCACGAATCCGTTCTACATAGCTGTTAGCCGGTTGATGTGCAAGTAGCTTTACAGCTTCCACGGCTTTTCCTACAAAGGAACTTCGTTTCGTCCACCTCTTGCAGCGAGGAGCGCATGGAGTTCAACAGCAAGCTTTTTTTCAGTGCACTCGGGCTGGCCTTCATTTTGGAAGCCCTTCCCTATACATTGTTTCCCGAACGAATGCGGCAGGTTCTGCAGGCCCTCGGTGAGGAGGGCGCTTCCGGCCTGCGCCGGATGGGGCTCTTTTCGCTTGCCGCGGGCCTTATCGTGCTCTGGCTCACGCTCGGATAATGTTCCTTGGCGGCTTCCGATGCCCCGCGTTCGGACGGGCCTGCGGCACATTCCAGAGAACCGTACGTTTCCTTTGCCGGATTTCCCCGGAACGGAAAAGCCCCTGAAGGCCGGCAGCTTTCAGGGGCTTTTGTTTCATTCAGGCTGTGCCTACGCGAAGAACAGGTAGGTGATGAGGGCGAAGCAGGGGAACAGGATACCCACGGACCACAGCATGTAGCCGAAGAAGCTGGGCATCTTCACACCCTGATCTTCGGCGATGGAGCGGACCATAAAGTTCGGGGCGTTCCCGATGTAGGTCACGGCGCCCATGAACACGGCACCGGCGGAGATGGCGGACAGGGTTTCGGTCCAGTCGGTCATCAGGTGCACGGCGTCGCCGCCCGCAGTGTTGAAGAACACCAGATAGGTCGGCGCGTTGTCGAGGAACGAGGAGAGGATGCCGGTCAGCCAGAAGAACATGGCGTTCACAGGCTGGCCTTCGTGGAAGACCATGTTGATGACGCCGGCGAGGGCCCCGTCGGTACCGGCACGCAGGATGGCGATGGCCGGAATCATGCTGATGAAGATGCCGATGAACAGTTTGGCGACTTCAAGGATCGGTTCCCAGGTGAAGTTGTTCAGCTTGCGGCATTCCTTCGTGGTCAGGGCCAGAGAGGCACCGGCGAGGGCCAGCAGGATGACGTCGCGGGCGGCGTTCTGGAGGTCAATGTGCGTGCCGTAGATTTCGAAGCCGGATTCGGGCTTCCAAACGCCGGACATGAGCACCGCGGCGATAACGCCGACCAGAAGCAGGAGGTTGACCTTGCCGTCAAGGCCGAGTTTTTCATTGGATTGGGTGGCGGGCTTCGGCTTGCCTTCCTTGTTGAAGAGGACCGTATCCAGAAGGAAGAAGACGCCGAGCAGGATTACGGAAAGCAGCACGGTTTTGCAGAACAGGTGCACGGTCGTCCAGAAGAAGGACACGCCCTTGAGGAAGCCGAGGAACAACGGCGGGTCGCCAAGGGGGGTCAGGGAGCCGCCGATGTTGGCGACGAGGAAGATGAAGAAAATGACGACGTGCATGCGGGACTTGCGGTGCTCATTGGCCCGGAGCAGGGGGCGGATGAGCAGCATGGCCGCACCGGTGGTTCCCATCCAGCTGGCGAGGATGGTCCCGAGGGCAAGGATCCCGGTATTCACCAGAGGCGTGCCCACAAGCTGACCTTTGAGACGGACACCGCCCGCGATGGTGAACAGCGCGAACAGCAGGATGATGAACGGGACGTATTCCATGAAGAGGACATGGACGAACTGATAGATAGCCAGCTGGAATCCGAAAACCATGGCGCAGGGCACGAGGAAGGCGAGGCCCCAAAAGACGGCTACCTTGCCGAAATGGTGATGCCAGAAATGCGGCACGGCGAGGGGGCCGATGGCGATGGACAGCAACATGCACACAAAGGGAACAACCCACAATATGGACAATTCCGCTCCGTTGAGGTCGTGACCGCCGGAAGCCTGGGCAGACAAGGGTACCAGCGCCGTCAGCGCCAGCGCCATAAACATGGCAAACAGTCGTTTCATCTCAGGTCAGCTCCTTGGGAAAACTTTTTTAATCAGACGTTCCTTTAGTATGAAAAGGCAAGAAGATCAAGATGCACACCTACAAAGAGCTTCTTGTCTTTCATAGGAAGGGACTCGGATTCAATTCGTTTCGGAGGCCTTTTTTTCTTTTTCCCGCAAGTCCGCAAATGTTAGGGAGAGGTCTCCTTTTCCTTGTGAGGCGTAGGCGTTTTGAAAAACCTCCGCAGCCTCACGGATCTCTTCAACACTGCCGAAACCATAGCTCGCCATTGGTTTCGGCGTGTCGGCAACGTAGAGGTCAAGCCGGTGCATTTGCCAGTCGCTGTGCCCATGAAGGCGTTTGATGTCGACAATCATTCCGGCCGTACCGTTGACGAGCCATAGCCCCTGGCGTTCGTCGATGAGCAGATAGCCCGCCCCGGTATTCCACCACGTGGGGCACAGGCCGAGCTTGCGGATGAGGCAACGCGTTTTCCAATAGGGGAGGGTGCGGCTGACGAGGTTGAGGCCGCGGAAGAAAAGAAAGATGGCGAGGACGGGGGTAATGCCGATGGCCACGAGGCCGGGCAATGGCGACCAAAGGTAGAGGTGCCACGCCCCCACGGCAAAAAGGACCGCCAAGCTCCAACGGAAGAGCCCGCGGAGCAAGGGGAGAGGGCCAAGGATATCACGAATCGCAACTGAAGGCATGACGGCTCCGGAAAATTCCGCGGGACGTTTCGACTGGGCACAAGGCAACGGATGCGTATGGATCTGTACCTAGCGCAACTGATGGCTTGCGGCAACCGTTTTTCGTACTCACTTCACGGGCGGAAATCGCTGTTTACAGATGCGGTACCGGTGCGCTAGCATAGTTGCCTGTCCTCCTTTAACCGTTCGGGTATCGTATGTCTTGCGCATTTTCTTCCAGCCCTTCTCCTAAAAAAGCCCAGCTGATGTGCTCCAAGCGTTCTCTTGCATTATTGACGGCGGATTGTGTGGCTCTTTTCGGGACTATGTTTTTGATAGGCGTTATCCGGATTCTGTTGGGTGGGGAGATTTCACTGTCGCAGCATGTCCCTCTGGCGTTGTTTTTGTTGGTCGCCCCCATCGTGAATGCCTTTGAAGGGCTTTATAGCGGGGTTCCCCCGGCATTGCCGGAGGAGATGCGCCTGCTCGGCATATCGACATCCATCGCCTATTTCTGCATTGCCATTTTTCTCTTCCTCGGCCGTGGAGATCTCCCTTCCCGTACCGTTTACGTCTGGTCTTGGTTTTTGAGCCTTGGGATAGTCCCGTTGGTCCGTTGTGCGCTGCGCTCCCGTTTTTCCCGGGAGGCATGGTGGAGGGTGCCCACTGTGGTGTTCGGTGCGGGGGAACTTGTCCCCCGCGTAAGGGCGTACCTCAATAAGCATGCTGAGGCGGGATTGCTTTTGAAGGCTCACTTTGTCAGCCAGGCATGCACGGAAACCGAAAAGGACGGAAAAGGCACATCGAAAGATATTTATAACGGCCTTGAACTGCTGTATAACCGTTCTGATTTAGAGACTTTTGTACGGATTTATCCCAGAACATGCGCTATCGTCGTTATGGAGAAGGATGCTCCTTTTCCACGCCGGCAAGAGTTAATCGACTTAGCCAGCCTCTTGTTCAGTTCAGTCATTATTGTCCCTGAAGATCTTTCGGATGGGGAAATCCCTTTCTGGGTACGCCCAGTGGAGATCGGGGACGTCCTTTGCTTTAAAGTGCGGCAGAACTTGCTTGATCCCAAGCGGTTGGCTCTGAAGCGCGCCATGGATCTGGTTCTCTCTGTGTGCGGTGGCCTTGCGATTTCCCCTTTTCTTCTCCTCATCGCTCTTGCCATCAAACTTGAATCGCGCGGCCCGATCTTTTTTAAGCAGAACCGGATAGGGCGAGGGGGGCAGGCCATCCATATTTTAAAATTCCGCACGATGGTACATAATGCCGAGGAAGTCCTTCAAACGTATTTGCGGGAAAACCCTGAACTCCGTGAGGAGTGGGAAGCGGATCAGAAGCTGCGCAACGATCCTCGCATTACAAAGGTCGGGGCTTGGTTGCGCAAAACAAGTTTGGATGAATTGCCTCAGCTCTGGAATGTCATACAGGGAGAAATGAGCCTTGTGGGGCCGCGTCCCATTGTGGATGAGGAAATCGTGAAGTACGGCTCGGCGTTTGCTTCCTATACACGTGTGCGGCCCGGCATGACCGGCCTCTGGCAGGTTTCCGGGCGGAACGATCTTTCGTATAGGCAGCGCGTTCATCTTGACCGTTTTTATATTTGCAACTGGTCGACATGGCTCGATATTTTGATCCTGGCGAAGACGTTCCCCGTTGTCCTTGGCCGCAAAGGGGCTTATTGACCCCCGGAACAGTACGCACAGCGTTTGCACCTGCCTTAGCTAAAAAAGCCCGGAAACATTCCGGGCCTTTTTGTTTGGGACGAGCGGCTAATCGATGGACATCGTTAAAGAAAATATGAGTATCTATACAATTGCTTTTGACTGGGCCAGTCGTTTGTGCATTGGTCAGGCAGACGGAATAAAAGCCCTGTGGGGCATAGTTCTTTGTCCGCCTAAGTAGGGAGAGAAAAGGAGGGAGGGGTTTACGATCTGTACCCAGATAAAAAATGAGGCCATGGATTGCTCCATGGCCCCGAAAGCATGCTTGGGCTTCTTTTAATTGGCGGGCTTGTCGGCGGCAGGAGCCTCAGCGGGCTTTTCAGCCGGGGCGGCGGGAGCCGTGGCCGCGGGCGCAGCAGGTTTGGGCGTATCTTCCAGACGGACGTCAAGAATGGTGGATTCCTGGGCTTTGTGGGAGCTGGACACGTAGTTGTAGCTCAAGGACGTGACAATGAACAGCACCGCCATGAATGCGGTCATCTTGGCCAACAGGCCACCCGCACCGGAACTGCCGAATACGGAAGCGTTGCCGCCACCGAAAATGACGCCCATTCCTTCCTTGCCCGCTTGGAGCAGGACAAGGATAACCAGGGTTACACACACGATGACATGCAAGGAAAGAATCAGGGTCTGCACGGTGGGAACTCCTCAGCAGGCTGGACAAAACCTGCGCTGAACCGGCTGTGCCAGTAAATGTATGGGCCGATGCGTTGGCCAAAGATACGCCGACTTCCCGTCGGACGGGGAACACGGTGTTCCGCTTACAAACAGGATTCTTCTTGGTATTCCGAGCATCGGAAAACGGAATCCTGCGCGCCTGCCGTTTTTCTAGGCCAGATCGGCACGGACGATGTCGGCAAAACTTTGCGCCTGTAAAGAAGCGCCACCTACCAGAAGACCGTCAACGTTGTCAAGGGACAGGATGGCTTTGGCGTTGTCCGGCTTCACGCTTCCGCCGTAGAGGATCTGGATGCCGACGCCGTTGGAGCCCAGCAGGCTGCTCAGAAGTTCGCGCACCAGCGTGTGCACCATGCGGATGTCTTCGTCGGAAGCGGTCTGGCCCGTACCGATGGCCCACACGGGCTCGTAAGCCACGGCAAGGCGGGAGTAGTCCGCGTTGGGGCCGAGCCCGGCGAGCCCTTTTTCGAGCTGGAGCCAAAGGATGCTGTCGAGCTTCCCGGCCTTGCGTTCGGCGAGGGTTTCGCCGATGCAGAGGATGACGGAAAAGCCCTGTTCCAGAGCGAACGCCGTCTTCTTGCCTACAAAGTCCGGGGTTTCCCCAAGCACATGGCGGCGTTCGGAATGGCCCGTGAGCACCCACGTGCAACCGGTTTCGCGGAGCATGGCCGGAGAAATTTCGCCGGTAAAGGCTCCGGATTCAGCGGGGTACATATTTTGCGCGCCGACGAAGATGCCGGGAGCGCCGTTAAGCCCTTCCCTCGTGGCATCCAGAGCGGTGAACGGCGCAAACACAACGACATCCCTGTCGTCCGGCGCACCGCCAAGAATAGAGGCAAGTTCATGCGCGGTGGCTTTGGCTTCCGCGCGGGTTTTGTTCATTTTCCAGTTGGCAGCGATAATGGTTCGCATAGGATACTCCCGCGAGCGTAGTTTACGGATTCGTCCGAGTCTGTTCCATATCCAAAGTATAAATGAGCGCGTCTTCCCCGGTATCTCGATAATACCCGCGCCGTTTGCCCGCCTGCCGGAACCCAAAGGATTCATACAGACGTATGGCGGGCGCGTTGCTGATCCGCACTTCGAGCACTCCCCGTAGTATGCCTCTTTCCTTGGCATTCTGCAAGGCTGTAGCCATGAGCAGGCGGCCGTATCCCCGGCGGCGCCTGTCTTCCCGCACCGCAATATTGAGGATTTCCACTTCATCCGGCGTGTGGTACACCGCGACATACCCCGCAAGTTCCCTCGGAGAGGGCGAAGTGGCTGTTTCCCGGATGCCGAATGCATGGAAGGTTTCCCCCGCGAACGCCTCGGCAAAGGACTGTTCCGTCCATGGAAGATCGAAACAGCGGCTTTCCAGTGAAGACAGGGCGGAGGCATCTTCAATCGTCAGCCGGACGCAACGGGCGTCCTGCCCAGGAGAATCATGCATCATACGATTGTTCCCCAATTATGTGAAAATGAAGAAACGTTGATCGAATACGTGGACGGGCAGGATCGCCCGCTGCTGATCGCACCCCCTTCGGAAACGTTCCCCCTGCGCAAAAAGGCGGTCGGCGTCATCCTTTGCGACAGGCGGGGCAAGGCATTCGTGCGGAAGCGGACATCTGAAGAGGGTATGGAAAGGTGGGAGCTTTCCGCTGAAACGTTTATTCGTTCCGGCGAAGCGAAGGAAGAGGCCGCGGAGCGCGCCGTCGGCGAGACGCTGGGCCTTTCCGGCATGCTTCCCGGGCTGGCGGTTTCCGCAGCCTTCAAGCCCGCTGGCGGATGTGTTTCTCTGACGGTGTTCATTGTCGGACTTCCGGAAGCCGTGTCTCCGGTTTCCTTGCCGGAAGGGCATTTTTTGGATCATGAAGAGCTTGGCGGAATGGCGGAAACCTTTCCCGATCTGTTCAGCCCGGCATTGCTTTGGGCGATCCGGACAGGCTGCCTTTGGAAACGCCGATAGGCACGCATCAGCACTCGATCAGCAAATCCTTGTACTTTTCAGGATCGTCCAGCGTGATGCCCGCTCCGCGCAGTACCGTGGTCAGCGGATCGGAATCCACGTGCACGGGAAGGCCCGTTGCTTTGGTAATGCGATCGGAGAACCCTCTCAGCAAGGCTCCGCCCCCTGTCAGCAGTATGCCCTGCCGCATGATGTCCGCGCCCAATTCGGGCGGGGTGATTTCCAGCATATCCATGATCGCGCTGATGAGCTTTCCGATGATGGGCTGGAAAGCTTCCCGGACATCCGTATCGGTGAGGGTCATGGTCCGGGGGCTCGCCGTCGCGAGATCCTTGCCTGAAATTTCGAACGACAGCGGCACGGGGAGAGGGACAACGGAACCGAGAGCGATTTTGATGCGCTCAGCCATGTTCTCGCCCACGATAATCTGGTATTTTTCTTGAACAAAACGCTGAACGGCCGTGGTCAGGGCATCGCCCGCAAGCTTGAGGGAGGTGGAGCAGGCCATGCTGCCGAGCGTGATGACGGCGATATCGGTCGTCCCGCCGCCGATGTCCACAACCATGCTGCCCACGGGCTCAAGTACGGGCAGCCCCGCCCCAACGGCCGCGGCGACGGGTTCCTCAATGAGCTTTACGTCGCGGGCCCCTGCCGTTGTAGCCGCTTCGGCCACGGCACGGCGCTCCACGTCCGTAATGTTCGTGGGCACACAAATGACCACATCCGGTTTTATCGGCCAGCCTCCGATGACTTTCTTCAGAAACGTGGCGATGAGCGCCTGCGCCGCATCAAAATCAGCGATGACGCCGTCCCGGAGAGGGCGGATGGTGGAAATGCGTTGCGGGGTCTTTCCGATATACTCTTTGGCTTCCTTGCCGACGGCAATGACGCGTTCGTTGATGGTGTCCACAGCGACGACGGAAGGCTCATTGATGACGATGCCTTGAGACTGGACAAAGACCAGCGTGTTCGCGGTTCCCAGATCGACCGCTATGTGTTTGCGAAACATGGGATCACTCTTCCTCGCTCATCGGTGCCGACGGTGCCGTATCCGGATCGTATGCCATCGCCCCGTCCCGATGCACCTTGGCGCGCGGCAGCAGGCTCTTCAGGCGGTGGCGGAGGTACAGCATTTCGAGATACTGAGCCAAGTAGGTGACGGCGATTTTTGTAAACGTCCGCAAATTCTGGGGAAGGGAGCGGGGGTTCAGCCCGGCGAAACACAGGACGCCGCAGGTGACCTTATTAAGATGTACGGGGAGGCACATGACGGACTGGAAGTTGGGCACGCCCTGCAACTTGCCGAAGAGGGGCGTGCTCGGCGAGCCGTCGGACCCCTCGGCATGGACGGGGACTTCGTTTCGGAAAACCCAGCTGACGAGGCCGCCGCTCGTGAGGGGAAGCTCGGGCATGCCGTCTTCCGTAATAAGCAGCGGCGTGTTTTCCCCTTCAACCGTATAAGTTGAGCCGCCTTCTTGCGCGGTGGCGAAAGCTACGTATTCGAACTCCGTGCTCACAGCCATCAGGCGCAGGAATGCCCCGAGATAATCCCGCCAATGCGGGTTCTGGGCACTGAGTTCGGAGAGCTGCTCCAGCCGGGTGAAGTAGCGGCGCAGGTCTTCGGCGTCGCAGGCCAGCCCGGCGGAATGGACTTGCCGGGCGAGGTGCCTGGCGAAACGATGGAGGAGGAGCTGATCTTCTTCGGTATAGGCGCGGGGGCGCACGCTGTCCACGCACAGCGCGCCGCCTTCAGGGATGTGGCAGCCCATGAATGCGGAGATGGCGCCTTCGTCGTTCTCGTCATAATAGCCGAGGAAGGTGTGCCGCATATCAAGGTTATTCACGATGACGGGCTGCTTGTGCCGCAAAATCCACCCGACGAGCCCTTTCCCCGGCGCAATGCTGACTTCCTGCACGCTCGGTTCATCGTCCGTGGAGGAGAGCGCAACAGTATAATTGCCGGCCTGATCCGGCAGGAAGAGGACCGCGCTGTGTGCGTCGAAGGTGGTTCTTACGAGAGCCAAGAGCGTGTTGTCATTATCGTGAAGCGTTGCCATGAAAATCTCTTTCAGGGATAGAGTGTCGATATGAAAGCGAAAAGGAGCCGCTCCCGTTTCGCTCGGAAGCCAAGTCCTCATACAAACACGTCCTTCAACATATCAGGGGGAGGATGCCCATGCAACCGTCTTTTACGGTAGAATGTACCGCCCTCATTTCCAGAAAGACATTATAGTCTATCTATAGGTAAAAATAAACTCTTTTGAGGAAATCCCGAACGGGAACGGCGCAATGGGATTTGTCGCCATCTATAAGATGCAAGCAAACCGCTGCCCAGTGGGTGGAGTGCGAGAGAGTCCAAAGGGTGATGGAAAGGGACGCATGCTGATGGGGCTGGCCGGGTGGGGCGTACCTTTGCGCACAGCCCCGTTTTGTCAAAAGAGTTTTCCCATGAGTTTTCCCTGAAGGGAAGTGTGCTTTATGCGTTGGCATCTGTCGATATTGGGAGAGTCCATCGAAGTTTTTTCGAAGCGGGAGTACTTGTCGCCATCCAATGCCCAACAGTCGGATAGAAGGGAAAAATGGGATTGTCAGCGATACCCGCGGAGCCATTACAATTGACGGGAAATGCCCCTCTGCCTTATGCGGAGGCATTCCGAATACGATTAACAGATGGGAGATGTCTCTGATGAAAACGTGGGTTCTATCCGTAACACTCGGTGCCGCTCTGTTCTCCCTTTCGGGGATGAGCATTGCTTCCGACGATTTCAGCGGTAACTGCAAACGTAAGGAACAGGCCATCGAAACAAAGATGGAGTACGCCAGAAAGTACGGAAACCAGGAACAGATCCGTGGATTGGAAGAAGCGCTCAGTCAGGTCCGGCGATGGTGTTCGGACGAATCCCTGCACTCTAAGGCAGCGATGAATGTCTTGGAAAAACAGGATAAAGTAAAGGAGCGGCAAGCGGAGCTCGCCAAGGCTGTCGCGGAAGGCAAGGAAGAAAAGAAAATCGCCAAGCTGCAACGCAAACTGGATGAAGCCAAGGAGGAACTGGCGCAAGCCGTTGCGAAGCGCGACGCCTTGGGCCAATAGCTATTCTATCCAGTAGGGTGGAGCCCTCAATGGCCGAGCGTCCAGTGATTTTCATTAGGCGAGATCTGAAGGGGCCCCTGCACGGGTAAATGTTTTCCTGTGAGAGCCATCTTATATATGCCCCGCAGATACCGTATCTGCGGGGCGGCTCCGTTTATGGAGGGGATGTATTGGAAAGCCTCGCGCGGCTCTGAAACGTTTTTGAAAAGATTTTTGCCTAACCGGAGCGAAAATACGGTAAAAAGGGAAGGAGGGCGGCAAAAAAAT
>USCL01000048.1 GCA_900553145.1 uncultured Desulfovibrio sp. | reverse complement strand
CGAAACGTCGTTTCGGTCCAAAGCATGGCGGCGGCAGGGAGAGCGTCGGGCATCGTCTTCGCCGAGTTGGTTTCGAGAAGAAGTGTTCCCCATAAAAACACAAACGCCCCCAAAACACAAAAGTCTTGGGAGCCGAGAGATGGATTCCCGCTTTCGGATGCAGCAGCCCTGTCTTCAGGCCTTTTCAAGACCCGATGCGGGAACGGCTGCCATGCATCCACAGGGATGGACGGCAGCAGGGATTCGATAAGGACGAAAGTCTTTGAAGAGGATGGGGGTGGAGCGGGCCGCTCTGGCAGTTTGGAGGGGGAAACGTGGGAGGCCCTTCTTCAGAAAGTTTTCCCTTCCCCCTCCAATCTTTTATTCCTTCCCGGCCAGTTCCTCCAGCCAGCCGTTGAGGCCGGTGAGGTCGGAACCGTGGGGGTAGGAGGTGTTCTCAAAGAAGGGGCCGCGCCCGTAGAACAGGGTTTCGGCGGCTTCGGCGGCGTCGCGGTCCGTGGTGGCGTCGCCGACCATGACCGCATCTGCGGGATCGATGCGCTCCTTGCGGACAATGCCCTTGAGGAGTTCCGCCTTGGCGGGCGGCGTGCCGCAGATGCCGGTGAAGTAGCGGGCGAGGCCGCGCTGCTCCAGAATGGACTGGAGCTCTTGCTGCGGCGTGCCGGAGCAGACGTACAGGGGCACGCGCCCGTGCCAGCGCTCGAGGACGTCCATGACGCCGGGCACGAGGGGCGCGTTCAGGACGTTGTCCAGCGCGTAGGAGACGAACCGGGCGCAGCAGTCCTCCATCTCCTCGGGCGTGATGTCCCGCTGGAAAACTTCGCGGTAAAGCCATGCGAACTTTTCGCGGCGGCTCACCCCTCCGTGCAGGGTATGGTAGAGGATGAGCCGGTCGCGGGCTTCCGCGCCGAGCGGCTCGGCCACCTGCCCGAAGGCTTTGGTCTTGGCGTCCACGGATTCGAGGATGACGCCGTCGCAGTCGAAGACGATGAGCGAGAGGGCCACGGCTAGGCTCCGGGGATGAGGACGTCGAGCAGGTTCCTGATGGTGTCCGTTTCCATGATGATCCGCGCTTCCTTGGCGTAGGAGCCGATGTGCGGGGTCAGGATGACGTTGTCCATGTCCTTGAGCGGGCCGTCGTAGGGCTCCTTGGTAAAGCAGTCGAGGGCCGCGCCCGCCAGATGCCCGGCAGTGAGCAGGCCAAAAAGGGCCTTCTCGTCGATGAGGCCGCCGCGGGCGATGTTCAGGACGAAGCTGCCGGGGCGCATCAGGGAGAGGCGGCCAAGGTCGAGCAGCGGGGCGCCGTTCTCGGTCTTGGGGCAGTGCAGGGTGATGATGTCGGCCCAGCCCATGAGCTCGTCGAGTTCGAGGCGCGCGTAGCCGGAAACGTCGGCAAAGGGATCATGGTAGCCGACGTTCACGCCGAACGGTTCGAGGATGTGCGCCACGGCCTGGCCGATTTTGCCGAAGCCCACGATGCCCACGTTCTTGCCGTGCAGGAGGTTGCCCATGCGCTTCTTCCAGACGCCGGAACGCAGTTCGCGGTCCTGATGGGGGACTTGGCGGAGCAAGGTGAGAATGAGGCCCACCGTCAACTCGGCCACGGCCAGCGTGGGGCCGTCCGGGGTATTGCGGACCTCGATGCCCTTTTCGGCGGCGTAGGCGCGGTCCACGTTGTCCATGCCCGTGCCGCAGCGCGAAATGACCTTGAGGCCGGGCAGGGCGTCCATGACCTTTTTGGTGAGCGGCTCGGTCCCGGCGGCGACGCCGTGGCAGCCTTCCAGAATCTGGATGGCTTCCTCTTCCGTCAGGGCGCGGCCCTTGTCGTTCATGACGTATTCGACGCCCGCCTGTTCGAGCAGCTTCAGCGGCTCGTCGCTGTACCGGGCGAAAGAAGATGTGGTGATGGCGATTTTCATGGCGAAATATCCTTTTGGCTGCATGAGAAACGGCGTTCCGGCGTGCGGGGCGGCGTTGGAAATCAATCCTTGCGGCGGCTGCCGATGACGCGGGCGGGGACGCCGCCTACGATGGCGTAGGGCTCCACGTCGCGCGTGACCACCGCGCCCGCCCCGACCACGGCCCCGTGCCCGATGCGGGTTCCGGGGGTGATGGTACAGTTCGCCGCGATCCAGACGTCATCCTCGATGACGATTTCTCCGTACAGGTGACCCTGTAGCATGATAGGCTTTTCAAGGCTATCAAAACAATGGTTGGCGGCGCGCAAAACGGTTCCGGGGCCGATTGCCGTCTGTTTCCCGATGCGGATGAGCCCGCCCGAGGCGTCCACGGTCACGCCGGGGCTCAGGGCCGCGTCCTCGGCCATGTCCAGCGTCCCGCCCTCGGCGTAGAGCTGGCAGCCCCTGCCGATGCGCACGCCGTCCGCGAGGCTCATGTTTTTGCAGCCCTGCATGGCGAGGCCGGTGCCGAAGCGGGCCTTGCCGCAGTGTTTGAACAGGGGACGCCAGCAGATCAGGCGCGCGGCCATGCCCGCGACCGTCGGGATCCATGCCAGCGCCGCGACGGCGAGTTCTTCGAGGAAGTGTTTCATGGGGATATGCCTCCGGCGGGCAGGGCGCCGCCCTACACCCGCAAGGGGGCAGCGCCCCCTTGACCCGGCTATGGGTGGATGATGAGCGGGGGCGCGCGGCGGTTTCATCCTTGGCGCGCGTCCCCCGGCGGATTCTGAAAAGGCAGGCTGATGTGAATAAAAAGGGGAAAGCCGCCGCACGGCCTCCCCGCCAGTCAAAACGCTTGGGAGGATGAGGGGAGGGGCCGGGGGAGGGTGGAGGAGACCCTTTTCGCTCCGTTTTCCCTCACCCGGTTTTTTCTCTTCTTTCCCCCGTTACTTCGTGTAGCTGATGCGCAGGGCGTCGTCCTTCATCATTTCGCGGACGCGGTCGAGGTCTTCCTGCGTATCGACGCTGAGGGTGCGCTTGTCGGTGGGGACCATGCGGACCTTTTCGCCGTGTTCGAGGATGCGCATCATGTCGACGGACTCGATGATTTCCAGCGGGCACTCGTCCATCGCGTTGAATTTGAGCAGGTAGTCGCGGCGGAAGGGGATGATGCAGACCTGCTTGTGCATGGGCACATGCGGCGTGCCTTTCCTGCGGGAGGGGATGGGCTCGCGGGAGAAGTAGAGGGCGTCGCCGTTCAGGTCGGTCACGACCTTCACTTCGTTGGGGTCCTCGAATTCTTCCTCGGTGGCGAGGTCGGCCATGAGGTTCACGACGTTGATGGAAGGATCCTTGAGCATGGGCTCGACGGCGGCGTCGATCATGTCGGGGGTGATCATGGGCTCGTCGCCCTGCACCATCACCACGATGTCGGCGCGCTGGCCGGTCATTTCCTCAATCTTGAGCATGGCTTCGGCGGTGCGGGTCGTGCAGCGGACATGCGTGTCGGCGGTCATCACGGCCTTGAGCCCGGCGGAAGCGGCGTAGTCCATCACGACCTGATCGCAGGTGGCGATCCATGTGGAGGACAGCTCTTTGCACATGGCGGTGCGGATGGTCACGTGGCCGACCATCGGGATGCCGTGGATGTCGGCAAGGGGTTTTCCGGGAAAACGGCTGGAGCCCATGCGGGCGGGGATAATGGCGATGATATTCATGAGGCGTCTCCTGAGCGGTGTCGGTTAGTCGGCTTTGTCCACCATCAGGTATCCGCCGAGCTCCTTGAGGTCCGGGTGCAGTTCCTGATGGATTTCTTCCATGACCTTGAGCACGCCCTGTCCGAGTTCGGTGGACAGGTGCGGGGTCATCTTGCGGCCCACCTTGGGCATGAAGGCATACGGCGTGATCTGGTAATGCCCGCTGTTGGGGTCGTGCTGGTACTTGATTTCGATCTTTTTGCCGAGCATTTCCTCAATCATGCGGAACAGATCGCCCACCTGCATGGGCTGGTCGCCGGTGAGAACGATGTTCTGGTTGGCGTATTCCGGCCCGAGGATTTCCACGGTGCTGAGGGCCGCGTCCTCGACGTGGATATATTCGCGCAGGGCCGTGGGCGCGCCATAATAGGTGATCGTGCCCTTTTCCAGCGCTTCGGCCACGAAGCGGTTGATCGCGTTGCGGCGGTCGGCGCGGGGGCCGTAGAGCGAACCGTAGCGCAGGATCGTGTACTCGAGCCCGAACATGTCGTGATAATTTTCGATGTACAGTTCGCAGGCCTGCTTGCTGCACCGGTAGAAGCCGCCGGACTTGCCGTACACGTACAGCGTGCTGGCGAAGACGTAACGCTTGACCCCGGCCTTGCGGCAGGCTTCGAGCAGGATGACGTTGCCGAGCACGTTGATGCGGGCGGTTTCCACGGGCTTCTGGTTGGATTCGCCGATGTCGGCGAGGCCCGCGAAGTCGAACACGGCGTCCGCGCCGCTCACGACGGCGTTGACCAGATCCTCGTCTAGGAGGCTCCCCGTGATCATCTTCTGGTCGGGGCGCAGGTATGGGGAGGGGCGCAGGTCGACGATGGTGACGTCGTGGCCCGCATCGGAGAGCTTGTCGCATACGTGCGATCCCAAGAAGCCGGAACCGCCGAAGAAAACGATTTTCATGCACATTTCCTTGTCTATTCCCCGCCCCAGTTTTTTACCGTTTCGGGCAGGCGCAGCCGTGGAGGAGGAACACCGCGTCGATGCCGTAGGCGATGAACCGGTAGCCGTCGGCGATGCACTTGGCGAGGCGTTCGGGCTCGGGCTGCACGACGTGGTTGCCCATCGGCATGCCGTGCCGCTTGCAGGCTTCGTTGATGCGGTTCATCACGGCGACGAAATCGGGGTGATCGAACTGCCCGGTGAGGCCCATCGACCCGGAAAGGTCATACGGGCCGACCATGATCGCGTCGAGGCGGGGATGGGACAGGATGGCGTCGAGCTGATCCACGGCGCGGATATGCTCGATCTGCGCGACGAGGAGGATGTCCTTGGCCACGTCCACGCGGTAGGCATCGAAATCCCTGCCGTACATGTTGGCGCGGGAGTAGCCCACGCCCCGGCTGCCGCCCGCGTCGGGGTACAGGGAGAGGCTGATCGCCCGGTCGAGCTGCTCGCGGGATTCGATCATGGGGAAGACGAGCCCCTGCGCGCCGGAGTCCAGCGCGTCCTTGATGGGCCGCAGTTCCGCCTGCGCGATGCGCGCGAAGGGCGTGGAGCCGCCCCGCTCGATGGCGCGGAACACGTCCGGCAGGATGGCCCGCGTGAACGCGCCGTGCTCCATGTCCACCGCCACCCAGTCGTAACCGGATGCGCCCATCACTTCCGCAACGTCCGCCGAAGGGAACTGGAGCCACGTACCGATCGTGGCGTTGCCCTCGCGCATCATAGCCCGTATTTCCCGTGCCGTTTTCATCGAATATTCCTTTATGGTTTTGGGCCGTTCGCCTCTGCGGGGAGAGGCCCGGCAATCGGCCTTGCCGGTGGTATGCTTCGCAAAGTTCCGGCCCCGGCCCGCAGGCCGCCGCCAGCCTGCAACTATAAACCCGCCCGTTCCCGCACGCAAGCTCTCGAGCTGAGGGGGGAGGCGAAGATTGGAGAAGGGAAACTTTCTAAAGAAGGGGGGAGCAACCCCACGTTTCCCTTTCCCCTCCCACCCCCCTTTTTCCTTCAAAGGCTTTTGCAAACGGGGCGGGCCGCGGGAGTGGCGGCTTGGCGGCCCGATTTTCGTTGGAAGTTTCCCGGTAACACCTTCCCGGCGTCTCTGTCTGCTTTCTCCGGAGAAACCCTGACGTTTTCAATCCGAAGAGGGGGATTTCCTGATGCCGACAGGGCGTCCGGACAACGAGGCGGTTCCGTGTCCAGCATAAACTGGATGCGGAACCGCCTCGCTGTCCGGACGTTGTGCCGGGGCATGGGGGGGCCGATCCGAAAGGGCAGCCCCAGGGGCTGTGCCCGTTAGGCGCGCCTTCGAGCCTTATAGGCATCGAGAGCAACGCGGCTCGCCCTTCCGGCGGGTGCAGGGCGGAACCCTGCCCGCCGGAGGCTCATTTTTACAGGTCTTCGGCCTTCTCGGGCTCGGGATCGGCGCGGAAGAAGGGCATGACGGTCGTGAGGGAGGCGGGGGAGGCGAAGAGGAACACCGTGTCGTCGCCGTGGAGGAAGGCGTCCCCGCCGGGCGAGGGAATGATCTGCCCGGCGTGGCGGATGCCGACGACGGTGACGCCGTACTTCTTGCGGAGCGACGTATCCAGCAGGCGCTTGCCGTCGAGGGCGCAGCCGGACTCGACCTTGCAGGCCACCACCTCGAGGCCGGTAAGGACTTCGTCCGCGAGGGAGGGCAGATCCATGCCGGTCATGCGGAGCTGGCGGGCCATGTGATAATATTCGTGCCGGATACTGTTCACGAACCGTTCGATGGTCTGGCGCGGGACAAGGTAATGCCCGAGCACGCGGGAGAAGATTTCGATGGACGTCTCGAAATCCTCGGGGATGACGTCGTCGGCCCCGAGCCGCCGGAGGGCGTCCACTTCGCCGAGGAAACGGGTGCGCACCACGATGTGCACTTTGGGGTTGAGCTTGCGGGCCACGGCGGTAATGGCCCGGACGGCGGAGGGATCGGAAATCACCACGGCGATGACGCGCGCGTTCTGGATGCCGAAATGCTCCAGCACCAAGGGCTTCGAGGCGTCGCCGCCGTGGATGGGCTCCTTGCCGCCGTAACGGGACACCGTGTCCGGGTTCATTTCGAGGATCACGTAGGTGATGCCGGCCTCGCGGGCCGTGCGGGCCAGATGTTTGCCGCCCACGCCGAAGCCTACGATGATCAGGTGATCCTTGAGGGTCTCGTCCGTGCTCGGGGCGGCGTCCTCCTCGACGGGCATGTTCATGTGGCGGCTTATGAAGGAAGCGACCCGGGGCGCGATTTCCATGACCGTGGGGGTCAGCATCATGGTCACGATGCTCGCCGCGAGGAACATCTGGTAGCCGTCGTTGTCCATCAGCCCGCTGTTCACGGCGGAGCGGGCCAGCACGAAGGAGAATTCGCCGATCTGCGCGAGGCTCATGGCCGCGAGGATGGAGACGCGCAGGGGGTACCCCACCAGCAGCATGGGCGGCAGGGACAGGATGGATTTCAGGAAGATGAGCAGGGCCGCGAAGAGGAACACCTTGTCCAGATGGTGCACGAGGAAGCCCACGTCGAGCAGCATGCCCACGGAGATGAAGAACAGGCTCGTGAAGACGTCCTTGAAGGGCAGGATGCCCTCAAGGACGTTGAGGCTGTATTCGGATCCGGAAAGCAGCAGCCCCGCGAGGAACGCGCCGAGGGCGAGGGAGAGGCCGAGGGAGGCCGTGCCGAGGGCGATGGCGAAGCACAGGCCGAGCACGGTCATGAGCATGAGCTCCTTGCTCCGGGTGCGGAGCACGAGCTGCATGATGCGGGGGACCACATGGCGGGCGAGGAGCCAGCCGCCGACGAGGATCACGAGCGTCCTCCCGGCGGAGACGAGCATGCTCCCGATGTCCGTATCGCCCTGCCCGGCGAGGATCGGGATGGCGAGCATCATGGGGACGACGGCGATATCCTGAAAGATGAGCACGGAGAAGTCGAGGCGCCCCTGCGGGGATTCGGACTGCGCCTTCTGCTGGAGGCGGCTGAGCACGATGGCGGTCGAGGACAGGGAGGCGAGGAACCCGTACATCATGCTTTGCTGCCACGTCTGGCCCATAAGCATGCCGAGGCACATGAACGCGCCGACGGTCAGCACCACCTGTGCCGTGCCGCCGACGAACACGGGGCGTTTCAGGCGCAGGAGCTCTTCCCCGGACATTTCAAGGCCGATGGAGAACAGCAGCAGGACCACGCCGATTTCCGCCAGCAGTTCCACCGCGTGGGGGTTCTGGACGAGCCCGAGGGCCGTGGGGCCGCACAGGACGCCGGTCAGCAGGAACCCCACGATGGGCGGGATTTTGATCTGGTGGCAGACGAGCAGCACGCCGATGGAAAGGCAAAAGATGGCGACGATGTCCGGGAGAAGGGGTATATCCATGACAGTGGAGGCTCCATCAAAAACGAAAATGGTGAATAGTGCATTCTTTTAAGATGGCTGCGGCGAGAAGGCAAGCGCAAAGCCCCGGTTGCCGCGCGGTTGTGCGGGGCGGGGAGGCTTTTTCTAGTTTTCCGCCGGGATGTTTTGCGCTATGCTCCCGCAGCCTGAACCCTTGCGGCGCAATGTCGTTTCAGTGCGCAAGCCAATTTTATAGGCGTTGTTGGAGGCTTTATGCTGTTTCGTCGTGCTCCCCAGAAGGTTGAGGAACTCAAAATCGTCATTGTGGGAGCGGGGGAAGTGGGGTTCCACATTGCGCAGCGCCTGTCCGAAGAGCAGAAGCAGGTTGTGGTTATTGACCAGAACCCGGACAAGCTCCGCAGGATAGAAGACAATATGGACGTGCAGACCGTGCTCGGGTCCGGCTCCATACCTTCCGTGCTGAAAAATGCGGGCGCGGGCGACGCCGCGATTTTTCTGGCCGTGACGGACAGCGACGAGACGAACATCGTCGCCTGCCTGTTCGCCAACGCCATTGCCCCGAAAGCCATGAAGCTGGCGCGCATCCGCACGGAAGAATACACCGCCTATCCCAAGCTGCTCGGCAGCGGTTCCCTGCAAATCAGCATGCTCATCAATCCGGAGCAGGAAATCGTCCGCTCCATCGAGCGCCTGCTCACGCTGCCCGGCGCGGTGGAATACGGCCAGCTCGCCGACGGGTTCATCCGCATGGTCGGGATGCGCGTGGAGGGCGGCCCGCTCATCGAGCAGCCGCTGACCCGCTTCCGGGCGATCGTGCAGGACGACGGCATCATGGTCGGAGCCATCGCCCGCGGCGAAAAGCTCATCGTCCCTTCCGGTTCCGACGTCATCAAGGCGGGGGACACCGTTTATTTCGCCTACAAGCCCACCAGCCAGCGCGCCTTGCTGCATGCGCTGCACAAGACGCGCGGCAGCCTCGGCACGGCCTGCATCGTGGGCGGCGGGAACATCGGGCTGCGTCTGGCCCGGCTTCTCGAAAACAAGGGCGTGGACACCAAGCTTATCGACATCAATGAGGAACGCTGCGAGCAGTTGGCGGATCAGCTGCAGGGCACGCTGGTCCTGCACGGCGACGGCACGGACAAGTCGCTCCTGCAGGAGGAGCACATCGACCAGATGGACGCCTTTATTGCGGTGACGGGCGACGAGGAATCGAATATCCTGTCCTGCCTGCTGGCGAAATCCCTCGGCGTGAAGGAAACCGTGGCCCGCGTGAACAAGGCCGCCTACCTTCCCCTCGTGGAGGCCATCGGCATCGCGCACAGCGTGAGCCCCCGGCTGTCCGCCGTAAACAGTATTTTGCAGTACATCCGGCAGGGCAAGGTGCTTTCCAGCGTCTCCGTGGGCGGCGACGCCGCCGAGATGCTCGAAGCCTTGGTGGACGAGGAGTCCCTTGTCGCCGGGAAGCGCGTGTATGAGCTCGGCCTGCCCAAGGGCATCCTCCTGCTTGGCGTCATCCGCGGCGGCGAGGCGTTCATCCCGTCCGGCCAGACCGTCATCCAGCCGCAGGATCGCATCGTCCTGCTCAGCCTCCGCGAGAAGATGAGCAAGCTCGAAGGGATCGTTTCAAAAAAGAAGGAATGACGCCTTGATGGCGGAGGGCGCGCCGTTTTGCGTCCACAGGGCGTGCTCCGGCGGCCGCGGTTTGTCCGGCATTGCCTGAATGCCCTTTTGCCTTTCCGGGGGAAACCGCACTGGCGGGGAAGGCTCTCCGGCGTCCCCCGGAATCGGCCTCTGGCCGTGCCCGCTTCTTCAGGGATGCATGAAGGCTGTTCCGGGATAGCTTTCCCTTTGAACAGCTATAGCCGCCCGCCCAAGGCAGCCGCCTTCATTTCCGGAAAGACAGGGAATAAGGATTCGATAAGGTCAAAAGTCTTTGAAGGGGATAGGGAGGGGTTTGGGAAGGGGGGACTTTCTCCAGAAAGTCCCCCCTTCCCCTCCCCAATCTTCTCACCTCAAAAAGGTCAGCCATGCAAATTCGTTCGGTTCTGTTCATCGTGGGGGTGCTGCTGGTGTGCGTGGGCGCGTCGCTGGTGCTGCCGCTCGGGGTATCGCTGTGGTACGGGGACGGGGCGTTCCTCGGCCTGCTCTCGTCGCTGGTGATCATGGTGGGCGGCGGGCTCTCGCTGGCGTACACCAACCGTTCGCAGACGCCCCTGAACCTGACCTTGCGCGACGGGTTCGCCGTGGTGGGCATCTGCTGGATCGTGGCGAGCTTCGCGGGCGGGCTGCCGTTCGTGCTCACGTCGACGGCCTCGGTGACGGATGCGGTTTTTGAGGCGGCTTCCGGGTTCACCACCACGGGCGCGACGATTTTTCCGAATATCGAGGGCCTGCCGCACGGCTTGCTCATGTGGCGCAGCCTGACGCACTGGATCGGCGGCCTTGGGATCATCCTGCTCTCGCTGATCGTGCTGCCGCTGCTCGGCGTCGGCGGGATGCAGCTCTACCGGGCCGAGGTGACGGGCCCGAGCCCGGACAAGCTCACGCCCCGGATGCAGGACACCGCCCTCACGCTCTGGCGGGTCTATTGCCTGATGACGATCGTGCTGACCGTGCTGCTGTACATCGCGGGCATGGACTGGTTCGACGCGCTCAACCACAGCTTTTCGACCGTGGCCACGGGCGGCTTCTCGACGAAGAACGCCTCCATCGCCGCGTACCCGCAGGCGTCCATCCAGTGGATTTTGATTTTTTTCATGTTCATCGCGGGCATCAATTTTTCGCTGCACGCGCAGGCCCTGAAGGGCTTGGTGCGGGTCTACCTGCGCGACCGGGAGTGCCGCTTCTACACGGTGCTGCTCATCCTCGGATCGGCGGTCATCGTGGCGGGGCTCGTGGGGCATGGCGTATTCGGGCTGCATTCGTTCTCGGAGTTTGAGCAGGTCACGCGGGCGGCGGTGTTCCAGCTTGTCTCCATTTGTACGACCACCGGGTTCGTTTCGGAGAACTTCAACCTCTGGCCGTCCATCACGCTCGTCATCATCCTGATGTTCATGCTCATGGGCGGCTGCGCGGGGTCCACGGGCGGCGGCGTCAAGGTCATGCGCCTCGTGATGCTGTTCCGGCTGGCGTATCTGGAAATCTTCCGCCTGCTGCACCCCCATTCCGTGCGCCATCTCAAGATCGCCGGGAAGTCCGTGCCCGTTGAAGTCATCTCGGGGGTGGTTGGCTTTTTCCTTTTGTATCTTATTGTTACTACAGTGGGCACGATCGTTTTGGCCGTGCAGGACATGGATCTGGTGAGCGCGTTCACGGCGACGCTGACCTGCATTTCCAACGTGGGGCCGGGGCTCGGCAGCGTGGGCCCGGTGGACAACTTCAGCCATGTCCCGACGCTGTCCAAGTGGGTCCTGACCTTGTGCATGTTGTTGGGGCGTCTGGAGATTTACGCCATCCTCATGCTGTTTGTCCCTGAATTTTGGCGGGACTAGGCGGGCCGTCCGCGAAGCGCGATGCAGGGTTGCATCCGTGGCCTTTTTCGGTCATGATCCGAAAATCACGTTTAACCTTGTTTTGGCCGGGAAGGGCAGCCGTTCCCCGGCCGTGAAGTGAAGGATGACAGATGCGAAAAGGCAATATCGGTGTGGCGCCGGAAGGGCTGCCGTTTCTCTTTCTGCTCGCGCTGACGACGCTGGCGTTCGCGGCGTTGCGTTTTTGGCCGCTGGCGCTGGTTTTTCTTGTGCTCACGTGGTTTTCCGGGCATTTTTTCCGGGACCCCGAGCGTGTGGTGCCTTCTGAGGATGACGTCGCCGTCAGCCCCGCCGACGGCCGGGTGATCCGCGTGGAGCCGAAAGCCGACCCCATTACCGGGGAGGTTCGGCCCTGCATCAGTATTTTCATGAATGTGTTCAATGTGCACGTCAACCGCTCTCCCGTTTCCGGACGGGTGGAGGCCATCCGCTATTTCCCCGGCAAGTTCTTCAACGCCGCCTTGGACAAGGCGTCCACGGACAACGAGCGCTGCGCGTATCTCGTGCGCGACGACGGCGGCCGGTCATGGGTTATGGTGCAGGTGGCTGGGCTCATCGCCCGGCGGATCGTCTGCCGCGTGGAAGAGGGCGACGCGCTCGCCCGCGGCGAACGCTACGGCATGATCCGCTTCGGCTCTCGGGTTGACCTCTATCTTCCTCCCGACTATAGTGCTGTCGTTACCAATGGTGATGTGGTCGCGGCAGGAGAAAGCATCCTGGCCAGAAAATTTCAGGCCTAGCGCCTTCCCGACGCGGCCGGAATCTGCTCGCAGGATTCCCACAGGTATCTATTATGCAAGAACAAAAGCCCGTTCGGCGGGGAGTGTACATCCTCCCGAACCTTTTTACCACTGCCAGCCTGTTCACGGGCTTCCTTGCCATGCTCCTCGCGGTGCAGGGCAATATCGAAGGCAGTGCCCTCGCCATCCTGTTCAGCGCCCTCATGGACGGGCTGGACGGGAAGGTCGCCCGTCTGACCAACACGGCCAGCGAATTCGGCATCCAGTATGACTCGCTGGCCGACCTCGTCGCTTTCGGCGTCGCTCCCGCGTTCACCTCGTGGATGTGGGTGCTCGAAGGCTACGGCAAGCTCGGCATCGGCGTGGGTTTCCTCTACGTGGCCTGCACCGCCTTGCGGCTGGCGCGCTTCAACGTCTGCGTCACTACGGTGAGCAAGAAGTTCTTCGTCGGGCTTCCGTGCCCCGCCGCCGGATGCGCCGTCGCCATGTTCATCCTCTTTTCCTCCTATCTCCCTTCATGGCTGGAAGCCCGCACCCCGTTCCTTGGGCTGTTCGTCACCTTCGTGATGGCTCTGCTCATGGTCAGCCGCGTGCGCTATTTCTCGTTCAAGGAATACGGTTTCCTGAAGACGCATGCCTTCAGCTCCATGATCTCCGCTCTGCTCGTGTTCGTGCTCATCCTGTCTCAGCCCGTGGTCTTCGGGTTCCTGTTGGGCGCGCTCTATATCCTATCCGGCCCCGTCTACACCTACATTATTCTGCCCCGCCGCAACCGGCAGCTCCTAGGGAGCCTTACGCAGAATTAATGGTAGATGGCGCTTTGATCCAGGGGAGGGAAGGGAACCTGATTAGAGCGGTTCCCTGTCCCTCCCTTCTGTATATGAGATCTTTTTTACGAGAAACAGCAATAAAACCGTATAGTTGTAAGAATCCGCATCGGGCGGCCTCAGAGCTGTGACGGACTGTTTCCGGCTGAAAGACTCCAAGGAGAATCCCATGTCCAATCGCGTCATCATTTTTGACACGACCCTCCGTGACGGCGAGCAGTCCCCCGGCGCTACCATGAACCTCCAGGAAAAGCTCCGTATGGCGCGTCAGCTGGAAAGTCTCGGCGTGGACGTCATCGAAGCCGGTTTCCCGGCCTCCAGCGTGGGTGATTTTGAAGCCGTCCACGCCATCGCCAACGCCGTTACCGATGTGCAGGTCGCCGCGCTCGCCCGCTGCAACAAGAACGACATCGACCGCGCATGGCAGGCCCTGAACGGCGCCCGCAATCCGCGCATCCATGTCTTCTTGGCCACGTCGCCCATCCACATGGAATACAAGCTCCGCAAGACCCCGGATCAGGTCGTGGAAATGGCCGTCGCCGCCGTGCGTCACGCCGCCAAATACACCAACAACGTGGAATTTTCCGCCGAAGACGCTTCGCGCTCCAACCCTGATTTCCTCGTCCGCGTGTTCACCGAAGTGATCAACGCCGGGGCCACCACCATCAACGTCCCCGACACCGTCGGCTATGCCCAGCCCGACGAATACGGCAGGCTGATCAAATACGTCATCGAAAATACCCCGAATGCCCACAAGGCCGTGTTCAGCGTGCACTGCCACGACGACCTCGGCCTCGCCGTCGCCAACAGCCTGAGCGCCATCCGGAACGGCGCCCGTCAGGCCGAGGTGACCCTCTGCGGCATCGGCGAACGCGCGGGCAACGCCTCGCTGGAAGAAATCGTCATGGCGATGAAGGTGCGCCCCGACGTGTACGGCGTGGACTGCGGCATCCAGAACGAACAGCTCTATCCGGCCTGCCGCCTGCTCTCGCTCATCATCGGCCGCCCCATCGCCGCGAACAAGGCCATCGTGGGCAGCAACGCCTTCGCGCACGAATCCGGCATCCATCAGGACGGCATGCTGAAGAACCGCGAAACCTATGAAATCATGACGCCCCAGTCCATCGGCCGCAAGTCCACGGACCTCGTCATCGGCAAGCATTCCGGCCGCAACGCCGTGCGCACCCGCCTTGAGGAGCTGGGCTACCGTCTGGACGACGAGCAGGTCAACGTGGTGTTCGCCGCCGTGAAGGATCTCGCGGACAAGAAGGCCAACGTGCACGACGAGGATCTCGAAGCGCTGGTGTTCTCCGAAGTCTATCGCCTCCCGGATCGCTACCGTTTGGGCAACGTGTCCGTGCAGACGACGATGGGCTCCTCCATGCCCGCCACCGCCGCCGTGGTCATTCAGGCCGGGGAAGAGGAAATGCGCCGCGCCGGGTTCGGCGCCGGGCCCATCGACGCGACCTTCAACGTCATTTCCCAGATCGTGAGCCGCGCCCCCGATCTGGAGCAGTTCAGCATCAACGCCATCACCGGCGGCACGGACGCGCAGGGCGAAGTGACCGTGCGCCTGCGCGAAGGCGAATACAGCGCCACGGGCCGCGGTTCCGACCCGGACATCATCGTCGCCAGCGCCAAGGCCTACATCGATGCCCTGAACCGCCTCGACCACAAGGAACGCGACGCCCTCCGCACGCAGGAAGCCACCGGCGAAGCGGCCATCAATACGTGCAACTAAGGCGCGGAGAGGGCCGGGAGGGGCGCTCTGACGGGCGGTTTTCCCCGGCTTTCATCCTCGGCCCGGCCGATGGCGCCGCGCGGCGTTTCCCTGCGGGAACGCCGGTTCCCGGTCGGGAAAGCGGGTTGCCGGTCGCTGGTCTTTCGGCCGAAAAAATGTTCTAAAGATTCCGATTGATGGGAAAACGCGGAAAGGCGTTTTCGCCCGCCGGTCGGGAAACCTTTTACCTTCTGGAGCTGTCCCATGCCTCATACTCTTGCCCAGAAAATCCTTCAGGCCCACACGGACGAGGAAGTCCGCGAAGCCGGGCAAATCGTCAACTGCCATCTTTCCGGTGTGCTCGCCAACGACATCACCGGCCCGCTCGCCATCAAGTCCTTCCGGGCCATGGGCGCGGACAAGGTGTTCGATAAGGATCGCGTCTTTCTGGTGATGGACCACTTCACTCCGCAGAAGGACATCGATTCCGCCAATCAGGTGATGGTGACCCGCAAGTTCGCGCAGGAAATGGACGTCACCCATTACTATGAAGGCGGCGACTGCGGCGTCGAGCACGCCCTCCTGCCCGAGCAGGGCCTGACCGCCCCCGGCGAGGCCATGATCGGCGCCGACTCCCACACCTGCACCTACGGCGCGGTGAACATGTTCTCCACTGGCGTGGGCTCCACCGATATGGCCGCGGGCATGGCCACGGGGCTGGCCTGGTTCCGCATCCCCTCCGCCATCAAGGTCACCCTCAAGGGCAAACTCCAGCCCTGTGTATCCGGCAAGGACGTGATCCTCCACCTTATCGGCACCATCGGCGTGGACGGCGCCCTTTACAAGTCCCTGGAGTTCGGCGGGGAGGGGGTAGCCTCCCTGTCCATGGACGACCGCTTCACCATCGCCAACATGGCCATTGAAGCCGGGGCCAAAAACGGCATCTTCCCCGTGGACGACAAGACCCGGGCCTATCTGGACGGCCGGGTCACCCGCCCCTGGGAGGCCGTGGAGCCCGATGCCGACGCCGAGTACGAGCGGGAGGTGGTCATCGATCTGGATACCCTCCAGCCCACGGTTGCCCTGCCGCACCTGCCCTCCAACACCCGCACCGTGGATCAGGTGGCGGGCACCCACATTGACCAGGTGGTAATCGGCTCCTGCACCAACGGCCGTCTGGAGGATCTCCGCCAGGCCGCGGCAGTGCTTAAGGGCCGCAAAGTGGCCGCCGGAGTGCGCTGCATCGTCATCCCCGCCACCCAGCAGATCACCCTGGACGCCATGGCAGAGGGGCTGATCCAGACCTTTATCGAGGCCGGCTGCGCCGTGTCCACCCCCACCTGCGGCCCCTGCCTGGGCGGCCACATGGGCGTGCTCTCCGACGGGGAGCGGGCCATCTCCACCACCAACCGCAACTTCGTGGGCCGCATGGGCCCTGTCAGCTCCGAGATCATCCTGGCCAACCCCGCGGTGGCCGCCGCGTCCGCCGTGGCGGGCTGTGTGGCGGATCCCCGCAAGCTCTGATGGAGGTGTAAGGCAATGAAGGTTTACAAATACGGCGACAACGTGGATACCGACGTAATCATTCCCGCCCGGTATCTCAACGCCCCCGATGAAAAGTCCCTGGCCTCCCACTGTATGGAGGACATCGACACCAGCTTCGCCTCCACGGTGGAGCCGGGCGACATCATCGTGGCCGGGGCCAACTTCGGCTGCGGCTCCTCCCGGGAGCACGCCCCCCTGGCCATCAAGGCCTGCGGCGTCAAGTGCGTCATCGCGCCTTCCTTCGCCCGCATCTTCTACCGCAACGCCATCAACATCGGTTTCCCCATTCTGGAGTGCGCCGAGGCGGCGGAGGGCATCCAGGCCGGCGACACGGTGAGCGTGGACTTCAGCACCGGCGTGATCACCGACGAGACCACCGGCAAGACCTATCAGGCCGCGCCCCTGCCCGCCTTCGTCCAGGGCATCGTGGACAACGGCGGCCTGCTCAAATCCCTGAAGGCGAGAGGTGCGGCGAAATGAATTATAAAATTGCGCTCATCCGCGGCGACGGCATTGGCCCCGAAGTGGTGGGGGAGGCCGTCAAGGTGCTGGAGGCCGTCGGCCAGAAGTTCGGCCACAGCTTCACCTATGAGGAGGTGCTGCTGGGCGGCTGCGCCACCGACGCGGTGGGGAAGAGCTATCCCGACGGCACCGCCGAGAAGTGTCGGGCCTGCGACGCGGTGCTGCTGGGCGCTGTGGGCGGCCCCAAGTGGGGCTCCGACAAGCCCGCCGAGCAGCGGCCCGAGACCGCCCTGCTGGCCATCCGAAAGGATCTGGGCCTGTATGCCAATCTGCGCCCCGCCGCCCTGCGGTACCGCTCTATAAGCCCGT
>USCL01000047.1 GCA_900553145.1 uncultured Desulfovibrio sp. | reverse complement strand
TCATGCCCCCCAAGCAGGGTCAAGGGGCGGCAGCCCTTGCCGCCGGAGGCAAACACGGAGACACCTATGGCGAAAGAAAAACTCTGGGGCGGACGGTTCCACGAAGGCACCGCCGCATCCGTCGAAGCCTATACGCAGTCCATTTCCTACGACTGGGCCCTGTACAAGCAGGATATCGCGGGTTCGTGCGCCCACGCGCGCATGCTGGCCCGGCAGGGCGTCATCAGCGCCGAGGAAGCCGACCAGCTCGTCGCCGGGCTCGCCGCCGTGCGCGCGGAAATCGAGGACGGCACCTTCCAGTGGAAAAAAGAGCTGGAAGACGTCCACATGAATATCGAAAGCCGCCTCACCGAACTCGTGGGTGACGTGGGCAAGAAACTCCACACGGGCCGCAGCCGCAACGATCAGGTCGCGCTCGACTTCCGCCTGTTCGTCTCCGACCGGCTCCGCGAATGGCAGCGCCTCGCCCGCGAATTGGCCGCCGTGTACGTGGCCCGCGCCGAAGAGCATCAGGACACCATCCTCCCCGGCTGCACCCACCTCCAGCCAGCGCAGCCCGTCAGCCTCGCCCACCACCTGCTCGCCTACGCGTGGATGCTCCGCCGCGACGCCCAGCGCATGGCCGACTGCGAAAAGCGCACCCGCATCAGCCCCCTCGGCGCGGCCGCCCTCGCCGGGACGACCTATCCGCTCGATCCCGCGTCCGTGGCCCGCGAGCTGGACATGTACGGCACATTCGACAACAGCATGGACGCCGTGTCCGACCGGGATTTCGTCATCGAATCCCTGTTCTGCGCCAGCACCGCCATGATGCACCTTTCCCGCTGCTGCGAGGAGATCATCCTGTGGTCGAATCCGGCCTTCGGCTTCGTGAAGCTGCCCGACGCCTACGCTACGGGCTCCTCCATCATGCCGCAGAAGAAAAACCCCGACGTCGCCGAAATCATGCGCGGCAAGGTGGGCCGGGTCTACGGCGACCTGACCGCCATGCTCACCATCCTGAAGGGCCTTCCCCTGACCTACAACCGCGACCTTCAGGAAGACAAGGAACCGTTCCTCGACGCCGACCACACCCTGAGCACCTCTCTGGATCTCATGGCGGGCATGATGAAGGCCCTGCGCTTCGACGAGGCCCGCATGGCCCGCGCCCTCACGGCCGGTTTCCTCAACGCGACCGAGCTTGCGGACTATCTGGTCACCAAAGGCATCCCATTCCGCGAAGCGCACCACATCACCGGTTCCGCCGTGGCGCTGGCCGAAGGGAAGAACCTTTCCCTCGAAGCGTTGCCGCTTGACGCCCTGCAGGGCCTGTGCGACCGCATCGGCCCCGACGTGTTCGACGTGCTCGAATACCGCGCCGCCGTCGCCCGCCGCAACGCCCCGGGCGGCACTGGCCCGCTGTCCGTTGCGCGCCAGCTGGAAAAAATGAAGGCGTGGCTCCATAGCGCCGACTGATCCCCCGCAAAGGAAGCGAAGAGCCCCGGGCGTATGCCGTCCGGGGCTCTTTTTTTGCCGCTAACCGGCCAAAAATGCAAACTCCCCTGCGGAGCTGCCCCCTTTTTTGCCTGTCCCCCATTGACAGAATGATGGATTGGAGGCATTCTTTACGTGAATTGTCGAACAACCTATTCGATAAACGCCTATACACAGGCCATGTGACACGGGTAAAAGGGTATCAGACTCTTTTTATCGCCCAATACCGATAAAAATGCCGAACGGACGTCCCCCGGGACGGGCAAAATCGGTATTGGGTGAAAAAGAACAAACAAGCATGAAGGAGGAGTGGCTATGGAACTGACCAGAAGGGCTATGCTTGGGGCATTGGGCGGGCTCGCCGTCGGCGGCACTGTCGCATCCGTTGTGGGGACCAGCATTGCGGCGGATCCCAAGACCAAACGCTTTGAGCAGGTCAACGGTGACTTCGGCTGGAAGCCCCATAAGCTTGACCCGAAGGAATGCGCCGCCGTGGCCTATGACGGCTACTGGCACAAGGGCTTGGGATGCGCGTACGGCGCATTCTACGCCATCGTGGGCCTTATGGGCGAAAAATACGGCGCCCCGTACAATCAGTTCCCCTTTGCCATGCTCGAAGTCGGCAAGGGCGGCATCTCCGACTGGGGCACCATCTGCGGCGCGCTGCTCGGCCCCGCTTCGGCTTACGCCCTTTTCTGGGGAAGAAAGGAACGCAACGCCATGGTGTCGGAACTCTACCGCTGGTACGAAACGGCGAAACTGCCCATCTTCAATCCCGGCGAAGCCGCCAAGGGCGTGAAGGGCGATCTCCCCACCAGCGTGGCCGACTCCGTACTGTGCCACGTCTCCCTGAGCCGCTGGTGCTTCGAAGACAAGATTGAAGCCAACTCCAAGGCGCGCAGCGAGCGTTGCGGCCGCCTCACCGCCGACGTCACCTACAAGGCCGTCGAAATCATGAACGCCAAAATCGACGGAACGTTCAAGCCCGCTCTTACTGCCCCGCAATCCGTCAGCTACTGCGGCGAATGCCACGCCAAGGGCAAGGAAGCCGACAATATGAAGAGCGTCATGGACTGTACGCCCTGCCACAGCGGCAACGAACATTTGATGAACAAGTTCAAAGATCATCCTTAAAGTCAGCATTTCCGCTGTGTAAGGGGTATGGGAGAACACGCATGCGTCCCGCGCGTTCTCTCATGCCTCATCCGGGGCATCATCCGACGCCCCCATAAAAAGGGCATGCGCGATCCGGCAAACGCCGACGCCATGCCCTTTTCCCTTGTGCGCCAACACAAGAGACGCTTGTGTTCATGTATCCGGCGCAGTAGAATAGCTTTATGAATACCTCCACTCCGCATGCATTCGCCTTGTTCTCCGGTGGGCTGGACAGCATCCTTGCTGCCCGCCTGATCATGGAGCAGGGGCTTGTTGTCCGTTGCCTGCACTTTGTCACCCCCTTTTTCGGCAAGCCGCAACTGATCCCGCACTGGGAGAAGGTGTATGGCCTTGAGGTGGAAGCCGTTGACGTCGGTGAGGCGTTCGTGCGCCTCCTGCTGGAACGCCCGGCCCACGGTTTCGGCAAAGTTATGAACCCCTGCGTTGACTGCAAGATCCTCATGATGCGTAAAGCCCGTGAAATCATGAAAGAACAGGGCGCGTCATTCCTTATTTCCGGTGAAGTGCTCGGGCAGCGCCCCATGTCGCAGCGCCGCGACACCCTCAACGTCATCCGCCGTGACGCCGAGGTCAAGGAATCGCTCCTCCGGCCGCTCAGCGCCCAATTGCTCGATCCGACCGCCGCCGAAACTTCCGGCTTGGTGGATCGCAACAAGCTGCTCGGCATCTTCGGGCGTGGCCGGAAGTCCCAAATGGCGCTGGCCGATCAAATGGGCCTGAAAGAAATCCCCACGCCCGCCGGTGGCTGCAAGCTGGCGGAAAAGGAAAACTCCCGGCGCTACTGGCCTGTCCTGACGCGCCTCAGGGAACCGACGGTTGAAGATTTCGAGCTGTCCAACATCGGGCGGCAGTACTGGTTTGGCGATCATTGGCTGTCGATGGGCCGCAACGAAACGGACAACGCGGCCTTGGAGCGTCTGGTCCGCCCCGGCGACGCCATCCTCCGCGTGCGCGACTTCCCGAGCCCCTTCGCGCTTGCCCGGCAACTCACCCCGTGGGACAGCGAAACGCTTCAGGATGCGGCCAGCCTCGTGGCTTCCTACTCGCCCAAGGGCGTCCGGGCCGCCGAGGCGTCTCCCGACGGGGCCATAGCCATGCGCGTCCAGATCAACGGGGAGAGCACGTTCGTCAACGTGGTTCCCAAGCGCATCCCCGCCCTTCCGTGGGGCGAGCCCGAATTTCTTGATGTCCGCAAAGCCATCAAGGCGGAGAACCGGCCCACGTTTGACGAGTAATGGCTGCTTGATGATGTGGGGAGGGGAGGAGGCCCCTTTCTGGAGAAAAGGGCCTCCTCCCCACACCCCTCCCCTCCTCCACCAAAGACGTTCACCCTTATTGAATCCCTCGCGGCGGTTTTTCCGCATGGCGAGGGGTTTTCTTTGTCTGTTGGCGTGTTCTTTTGAGGGAGAGAGGCTACGGAAAGGGGCGGTTTCGTTTCTTTGCGGAAAACGTCCTCAGCCTCAGGAGCCTTTTCCCTTTGAAATGTGTATGCTTTCAAAGGCAATCTGAGCCCCAAAACCTACAGATGGGGATTCGATAAAACCAAAAATATTGGGGTGGGAAGTATGGACGCGAGCCGTGCCCGCAGGTTTGGGGAAGGGAGGGAAAAGCGTGGGGGCGCCCCCCTTTCTTCAGGAACGTTTTCCTTACCCGAGAGCCCAATATCCTTTCAAAACGAATCCGCTCCGGCACCCAGCAGTGACAGCACTTTGCCTACGTAGGCTTGCGTTTCGGCGAAAGGAGGGATGCCCCCATAGCGCAGGACATTGCCCGGCCCGGCATTATAGGCGGCAAGCGCGAGATCGAGCCTGCCGAAGCGGTCGATCTGCTGGCGCAGATAGCGGCTTCCGGCGTCCACGTTGGCCTCGGGATCAAAAGGATCGACGACCCCGAGCATCTGCTGCGTCCCGGGCATGAGCTGCATGAGGCCCTGCGCGCCCTTCTCCGATTCGGCGATATTCTCGAAATTGGACTCCACCTTGATCACCGCCGCAATGAGCCGGGGATCAAGGCCGTAACGCCCGCTGGCCTTGGCGACGAGCCCTTTCCAGACGGCGGGCGGCGGGAGCGTCCCCTTTCCGGCATGGGCGCGGAGCACCAGCTGGGGCGATACCATGCGCGGCAGGGACAGCGCCGCCGCATGGGGCGACAGCGCGTAAATATCCATCTGGTCGAGCAGGTTCTCAGTGGGGACGGCGGGACGGGGCGGCAGGGCGTCTTCGGATTGGACGCCCGGGTGCACGGGCCGGGCGCTCGTCCGTCGAGCGCTCCTCATGCAGGACGACGCCCGCCGAAGCCGTGCCGGACAGGAACATCCCCGCCGCAAGGCAAAAACTCAGGATGCGGATCACTCGGGCAACGCGAAATAGAGTTCGATGATGTTCGACTGCTCGTAGTAGGCGTACGTATAGTGGGCGACTATGGACTTGATCAGATGTACGCCGAGCCCCCCCACGGGCCGTTCGTCCACGCCGAGGGACAGATCCGGGACCGGAGCCTCAAGGAAAGGATCGAAAGGCGCACCCCAATCCTGCACCTTGAAGCAAAAATACGGCACGTTGTCGAGCCGCACCTCCCGGCAGGCGATCTGCGCCTCGCCCGGCACGTCCGGATAGGCATAGCTGAACACGTTGACCAAGAGTTCCTCAGCGGCAAGCTCCACCTGCGGGATCAGCGGCCTGTATGAGGAAGGGATGGTTTCGTGGATAAAAGTATTGACATTCGCCAGCTGCTCAAGACTGGCCGGAACGCTGAGCGTCGCCATGATCGCCTCCTCAGGAAAGGGCGCTGACGGCCTCGTCGCGCGTGGCGTAAATGGGGAGCATGGAGCTGAATCCCGAAATCTTGAAAACTTCCGCCACCATCGACTGCATGGAACAGAACGCCAGCGTCGCCGCGGCGCTCTTGCTCGCCTTGACCATCGTCAGGATAACCCGCAGCCCGGCGGAGCTGATGTATTCCACGCCGCCGAGATCCACCACGATTTTTTTAGCCCCGGAATCCAGAAGCCCACGGCAGGAGGTTTCAAGGATGCTCGCCGTGGTTGCGTCGATTCTTCCGGTAAGCGCAAGCATGCTGACGCAGCCCTGTTCCGATGTGACAACTTGCATACAATTTCTTCCTGATGTTGTTGCTATTTGTAGCTTAGAAGCAATCCTTGACTGATCTTGAGCCACCCGTCAAGGGTCACGAAAAGCAGGAGCTTGAACGGTAGGGAAATGGTCATGGGGGATACCATCATCATGCCCATCGCCAACAGGATGTTGGAAATGATGAGGTCAATGGCGATAAACGGCAAATACAGCAGGAACCCCACCTGAAACGCCTTGGTCAATTCCGAAATGGTGAACGCGGGCACGAGGATCAGCATATTGTCTTTGGAAATCCGGTCGTGCTGCTCCTTGGGCCAGATGCGTTTCGCCGTGCTCATGAAGGCGCGGAGCACGCCGTCCTCCGTGTTGTCCGAAAGGAATTGGCGCAGCGGCGGCGACAGTTTGTCGACGATGCCGATAACCTCCTTCGGCGAAGGTTCCGCGCTGATCTGAAGCTTCTCGGCGATGTCCATCGTACGCATCATCATGGGGGCCATGATGAACAGGCTCAGGATGATGGCAAGGCCGTTCATGACCATCGCGGGCGGGACCTGCTGCACGCCGAGGGCGTTGCGGACAAGCGACGTGACCACCACGATCTTCACGTAGGACGTGACCATCATCAGGAAAAACGGGGCAAGGCCCAGCAGCGCCATGCCCACAATGAAATACAACGGATTGACGCCCGTCATGCCTGCTCTCCCACCTTGCCGAGGCTGATGACCTGCACGCCGAGCGTCCCGTTGAGATCCACAAGCCGCCCCCTGCCGACGGATTTGCCGTTGGCGTACAGCGTGACCGGGGCCAGCGCGTCGCCGCCGAACGCGAAGGTATAGCCCGGGGCCAGCGTCTCCACGTCCCGCACCGTCATGAGGCGGCGTTCGAGTTCAAAGGTCAGCGTCACTTCCAGTTCGCCGGTATCGACGCCTTCGGACGGCAAGGCTTCGGCAGCCGTGTTGTTTTCGTCGGACATGGGCCCCTCCTCGGGATTCAGGACTGAAAGGATGGTTACGCCGCCCTCCGCGAGGGCACAGGCGAACGCGCGGGGACGCGCCGTGGCGCAGAGGCGGAGCACAAAGCGGCCTTCACGCGCCGGATACGTTTCCGGCAACAGCACGTCGTCAGGTTCAAGGGAAGACAGCTCCCTGACGGAAAGCCTCATGCGGCCCGCCTCAAGGCTGACCGGAACCGGCACGCCGCCGGCAAGCCCCAATACGCGGCAGCGCGGCAAGGCGTCCAGCCGTTCCACCAGTTCGAGCGCGCTCTCCCGATCGGGCAGGCACAGCCTGACGGGGATCGGGTACGCCTCCGAAGAGGGCCCCTCCCCTGCGGAAATGCGCAGCGTCAAGGGCACCGCGCAAACGGCGGGCTCCTGCGCCGCGATCATCCGGCCGTTGCGGATGGCCAGCGGGACATTCAAAAAGGTTTGCGCCAATTCCGCCAAAGGCGCCGCCAGCAAATCCAGTACCGCCAGCTGGAGCGTCTCGGGCAGCGCTGCGTTCGGCGGCACGTCCGCCAACGCCGGATGCAACGCCAGCAAGCGCAGGCTGCCGAGTTCCACGCGCCATGTCCGTTCGCCGCAAACAACGTCAAAGGCGCATACCGGCGGGACAGGAACCGCAAGGCACGCGGCTTCCAGCGTGCACGGCGTGCCCGCCACGACAAGGGGCCACGGCTGTTCCCGCGTGCACAGCAGGTTGAGGACGTGCGCCTCCAGCGGCGAAAGCGCCGGAGCCCGGAAGGGATGTATCTCCATGTGCTCCTCCGCCCCCGGCAATGGAGGGCTGTTACAAAGTGTCGCGTTGCGGGCCGGGCCTTTCCCCAAAACAGGCCCGTGTGGAATGCTTCCCCGTGCGCCGGGGTTCACACTTGGACGTGCCTGCCCGTTGCAAGGCGGGGAGTCTTCCTTCCGCAGGCGCAGGGGGACAGGCAAAGCAGTTGCGCCATATCCGCCACGCTGTAGCCCTCTTCCGCGTGCGAGAGTAGAGTCAGGCCTATGTCTAACACGGTGGTGCCGCGCCCTCTTCCGCGTACGTGAGGGTCAGGCTGAAACGGCAATTCCCGTACGGACACCAACTCCTCTCTTCCGTGTGCGCGGGGGACAGGCAGGCAGAGAGAACCACGCCAGATATCCCGGCAACTCTCTTCCGTGCGCGCGGGGACAGGCCGGCGGGCATGGGGCCGCATACGGGAGGCCGTGCCCTCTTCCGCGTGCGCGGTGGCTGGCCCACGCCGAACCCCCTTGCTCCACTGTCCCGCCCCTCTTCCTCTACACCGACGGGGGGAATGAGGCCCTCTCCCGTCTGCGCGGAGGTCAGGCGTCCCGTTCGTCCGGGGCGGCATAGTCGCCGCGCGAGCGCCGACGCGTATCGCCGTCCTCGGCATCGGCCCCGCCCCGTTCGGACACGACTTCGACCCGGACGTTCCTTTCGAACGACTCAAGCCGCGCCTTCAAGGATTCTTGGGCACCGACAAGCGTTTGAAAGGAGGCGGCGTTGTCCGCCGTCACCAAGACCGACAGCAAGCCGTCGCTTCCTCGTTGAAGCCGGATCTCAGTCCCCGGGAGGACATCCCTGCCGAGCATGAGGCGGATTTCACTGCCCCCGGAAGGCTCGGAAACCAGTATCCGCTCCACGAGCTTTTCCGCCAGCGCGCCCAGATCCGGGGCATCCTCGGGCGGAGCGGCCGTTTCGGCGGCCTGCGCCATGCGCCCGGCAAAAAGCGTGTCCAACGGCCCGGTCATCTGGGAAAACACGCTGGAAAGCGCTTCGGCCTCGGTTGAGGCATCCTCTCCCGGATCAGGCGGCGCTTCACGCCTTCCGTCAGCCCCGTCCCCTCCGGCCCCTTGCCGTCCGTCAAGCGGCCCTCTCCGCATGGCTTGCCGGAAAGCATCCACGTCCGCGCCGGAAGGTGCGGCCATGCCCGAATCCGCAGGCCTGCCTTCCGCCTTCCCGAGCCGGGACATATCCACCTTCATGAAGTCAGCCATACGAAACCTCCCGTTTCCCTCCGCTTATGGGCGCATCTAGGACTCGTCTTCGGTCCCCTGAGGCGGCAACGGTTTGAATTCTTCCATTTCCAAATCTTCCAGACGCTCGGCCTCGCGTCTGGCCTCGACGAGCCAGAGATCCCGATGCGTCAGGATCTTGGCGGTTTCGTGCTGCGCCTGCCGTGCGGCCTCCCGCGCCTTGCGGACGTCTTCCTGACGTTTTTTCACGTTCTCAAGCGCCTTGGCAATGGCTTCTTCCAGCTTCAATTCGCCATCGGCCAGCGCGCCCAGCCCGGCCTTGAACACGTCCAGCTCTTTGAGGGTCAGGCTCTCGCCCATAATCGCGTCATAGCGGCGCTCCACCTCTTCCTGGCGCCACACCTTATAACGCTCCAGCTCCTCGCGGCACCGCTCCACCGCCTCCTGCGCCTCGGCCACGGCGCGTTCGGCGGCGCTGAGGGCATTCTTGGCCGCATCCTCGCGGTATTCGCGCACCTTGAGCAAAGGGGCCAGCGGATACGCTTCCACGCTCAGGCCACCACCTTATACAGCGCCTGCAGCGTTTCCTCGAAAGTGCTCTTTTCGTCCAGCCCCTGCCTGAGGAAGGTGTTCACGGCGTTGATCCGGGCCAGCGCGTCGTCCGCTTCCTTGTCCGACCCTTTCTTGTATTCGCCGATCTGCACGAGCAGCTCCACTTCGGCGAACTTCGCCAGAACCTTGCGGAGCGCCTGCGCCGCCTTTTTATGCTCTTTGGAAACGATGGCGTTCATGACGCGGCTGACGCTGGCCTGCACGTCGATGGCGGGATAATGGTTCGCCGCCGCCAGCTTGCGGGACAGGATGATATGGCCGTCGAGGATGGAGCGGGTTTCGTCCGCGATGGGTTCCGTCATGTCGTCGCCTTCCACCAGCACGGTATACAGCGCCGTAATGGAGCCCTTATCCGAATTGCCCGCCCGTTCCATCAGCTTGGGCAAGGTCGAAAACACGGACGGCGGAAAACCGCGCCGGGTCGGAGGTTCGCCCGCCGCAAGGCCGATTTCGCGCTGGGCGCGTCCGAAACGGGTCACCGAGTCCATCATGAGCAGGACGCTCCTGTGCTGATCCCGGAAATATTCCGCCACCGCCGTGGCCGTGTACGCGGCCTTGAGCCGCTCCATCGACGAACGGTCGGATGTGGATACGACCAATACGGCCTTTTTCCGTCCTTCCGGGCCAAGGTCGTTCTCAATGAATTCGCGTACTTCACGGCCACGTTCACCGATAAGCGCCAACACGCACACGTCGGCGGAACAGCCTTTGATGATGCTGGACAAGAGCGTACTCTTGCCGCCGCCGGCCGCCGCGAAAATGCCCATGCGCTGGCCTTCGCCGCAGGTGAGCACCCCGTCGAGCACGCGCAGGCCCAGCGACATCGGCTTGTCGATGATTTTGCGGAGCATGGGATTCGGAGGTTCGGCGTAGACGGGATAGTGGGTGCGGGGCTTGAGCGGCGGCCCGCCGTCAATGGGGTCTCCCAGCCCGTTCAGGACGCGCCCGAGCAGATCCTCGCCCACGGGCACGGAATGGATTTCCCCCGTCGGGATGACTTCAGTGGCCGGAGAAATGCCCTGCAGGTCGCCGAGCGGCGTCAGCAGGGCCACCTGCTTCACGAAGCCCACCACCTCGGCCCGGAGCGTCCAGTCTTCCCACGGGTTCCGCAGGATGCACAGCTCGCCGACCTTCACCCCCGGCACAACGGCCCGGATGATGGTCCCCACGACCTGCTCCACGCGGCCCCGCACCTCCACCGAGGCGGTCGACTGCACCGCTTCCTCAAGAAGCGCTCCGATATATTCAAAGGCCATAGGGCATCCATCCGTTCAGTCAAACCATATCCGCAACGCCCGGCGGATGTTCCGCCGATCGGCCCTCCGCAAGAGCCGGAAAACGCGTGCTGAACAAAAAACGTTCTTCCTCAATCCGTCCCATGAAACCAAGCGCACCGGGCCCTACATGGGCAGGCTTGCCGCATCCCACGGGGCCGCAGCGCAAGGCGGGATCGGACAACCGGGGCCATTGTGCGTATTCCCCCGCAACCGTCGCACCCTATGAAGCGATTTTGGCGCGCAAGGCGTTTTCCAGCGCCTTGAGCTGCGTTTCAAGGCTGGCGTCGACCACGCCGAGCTCGCTTTCCAGAAGGCATGCCCCCCGCTCAAGGCGCGCATCCGGCACGACGTCAAGGAAACTCGTCCCACCCGGCACGGAGGCCAGCATGGACGCCAGTTCCGCCCTGACGGCCTTTTCATCGGCGGGAGCCACGCGGATCGTCACGTGCTGCTGGTTGCGGACCGTCACCAGCGCATTGCGGACGATACGGACAATGCGCTCGTTCTCGTCGATCTCGCCGATGACCTTGCGCACGGCCGCCGCCACCACGTTCACCAGCGTGGCCTCAATGCCCTCAATGTACTCGACCGACGACAGCACGGTCTCCATCACCTTTTCGGCATGTTCAAGGCGGCCTTCCTCCACGCCGTCGCGGTAGCCTTCCTCGCGCCGCCGCTCATAGGCCTCCTCGGCCTTGCGTTCCATGTCGGACACACGCCCCCGGGCCGCGTCAAGCACGGCATTGGCCTCCAGAAGGACGGCGACCTCGGCGGCTTTGAGCACGCGCGTCCCGGCGGACGGGGCCACCGTATCCCCGGTCAATCGAAACAGGGAGCCCATTGCGGCGCAACCTCCTTGAGCAGCAGTTTCTTCAGGCCGAACCACACGGCCCGCTGGATGGCCGGAGACGCCGCCACCGGCGCATCTTCAAGGCTTCCGGCGAACCGCTCTTTCAGGGCGGAGGGCCAAGGCGCGCAGCAAAGGGCAAGCGCAAGACGACCGTGGCGATGCATACGTTCCAGCAACGGCTCCCGGATGTCGCGGCTCAGAAAAAACTGCCGCACGCTGCCAAGCTGATACTGCCCGCGCTGGATGCCGTAGCGGTATAGGGACTCCCCCAACGCCTCGCGCAGGGGCAGCACGTGATCCCGGGTGATGATGCGGGCCAGCTCCGCGGCATGGACGCATACGCCGAACACGTCGCCCAGACGCACCAGTTCCTCCGCGCTCAGGAAAGCCAAACGCCGCGATTCGTCGGTAAAGTCCCAGAATCCCTCTTCCGGCGGCGCGACGGGCCACGCCAGCACGGGCGAGCGCCGCCGCGACAGATCCGCATCAAGGATCGCCGTATCCAAACCGGGAACGGCCCAGTCCTCCGGACGGTCCGGCGCAACGGGGCCCAAACGGCCGTTAAAGGCCAGCATGGCCCGGAGCAGCGCGGGTTTCCGTGCGATGATGTCCGAAAAAAACGAGGTGTGCATACCTGTCCGGCCGTACCGAAGTTACGACGGCTGATCTTCCGAGGCGTCCGCCGCCCCTTTACGCTTCCGCAGGCTATCGCGCAGGGAAAGCACCAGCAGCACAAGCCCGACGAACGCCGCCAAAAGGATGACTCCCGCGCCGATCAAGGCATAGGGAGGCCCGTTTTCCGATGACAACGGCAGCCCGAGGAATGTGGGTGCGGGCTGCATAGGCACGGAAACCTGTTCCCGTACCGGGACGAGCATGACGGAAACGCGCTCATAATCGAGATCCGGCACGGCTTTGGATGTGAGCTCGCGGATCTTGGAGACGAGGTTGACGACCGGGGAATCCGGGGTGTGCCGGAGGAAAACGGCGGCGGAAGGCAGAATGCGCGTATCGGTGGCCTGATCCGTGCCGCCGAGCACCACATGGACGCGGGCCGTCAACACGCCGTCGATGCGGGAAAACGTATCCGACAGCTCCTGCGAGATCGCGTAGGCCATGCGGGCCTGCTCTTCCGAGGCGGACGAAATCATCCCCTGCCCGGAAAAAACTTTGCCGAGGTTTTCGTACTCCGCCCGGGGGAGGTTGTTCTCCTTCAGGATTTCAAGGACCTGAACGAGCTGCCCCTCGTCCACGGACAACGTGAACCCGGCCTTTCCGGCGGAAACCTTCTCGGCCCGGATCCCGCGCTTGAGCAGCGTGGACAGCATCGTGTTGACCTGCGCCTCGGTCAGCCCGCGGTACACTTCGACCTGACAGCCCAGAAGCGCCGCACAGAGCAGCAGCGACAACAGAATCGGGATCCAGCGCATCCCTTTTTTCCCGGCCCCATGTGCTTCCGTCATATGTCCACGCCCTGTTTGCGTCACATGCTACCCCTGCTGCTTCAACAACGATTCAAAACCTTGATTGACCTGCTGCGACAATTTCGATCCGCCGGTGGCCTGTACCCGGAGCATCCCCACAAGGAATTGCAGCTGGTACAGCTCGGTCGCGGAAGCGTTTCCGCCTCCGACCCGTTCGAGCAGCCGGGCCAGTTCCTGCATGTCGTCCGTCTGAACGGCATCCGCCCGCCCCTCCACGGCCTGCGGCCCGGAGGGGGATTCGATCCGCATCGCCCCGGCGCCGTCGGCCCGGAATCCCTGAGCGCCGTACACAGGATCCTCGGGAGGGATTGCCCCGTCCGCGCGCGGCACTTCCGGCACATCCTGCCCGGCCCCGCCAAGGGGCGCGTTGCCCGGCGGGCCTTCGGCAGGGCCCTGCACGGGCGATCCGCCCTGCCCGTCCGGCGCACGCAGCGCATCCTCAAAGGCACGCACCAGCTCGGAGGAGGGTTCCCCCTGCGGGCCGAGGCTCCGCAGTTCGGCCCCCTTGGAGACGCCCAGCTTTTCCAGCGCTTCAAAAAGCTTTGAAGCCCCAAGACCGGAAATGTCCATGGCCACCTCCGCCGGATTGCGACAGACTACGGTTCTTGCCGGAGTTTTTCAAGCAGCCCGGAGGCCAGTTCCGCTCTCGGGCCTTCGCCCCCAGCCAGCGGATCAAGCACCGCTTCGGCTTCATCCCCCCGCTTCGCCAGCGTGTAACAGAGGCCAAGCAGCGTCCGGGCGTCCTCGTCTTCCGGCATGGCGGCCAGCACTTCGTCTTTCAGGATCCGTTCCGCCTCGTCGAAATCATCCACCACGATATGGCTCATGGCCTTGCCCATGAGCGCGGGCGCAAATCCCGGGCGGAGCGCAAGCACCCCCGCGTACACGGCACGCGCATCCACCACGTTCCCTCCGTGGCATGCGGCGTTGGCGACATCAAGCAGACGGCTGATCTGGGCATCGGACAGCATGGCGTTTCTCCAATCGTAAAAAGATGCGGGCCGCTCGGGCGCTCCCGCCTAGGCGCAAAAAAGGGGAGAAGGGGGGATCCCCCCTCTCCTGCCCGTCATCCCGCCCGACGCGCCATGCGCGGGATGGAGCCGCGCAAAGGCTTCCGGGGTGCGGTCCCGGAACCTGATGCCGGGCGGGAGACGAACTCAACCGGTACGCTGGGCAAGGCTCTTCATCATGTCCGTCATGCTCTTCGTGACGGAGGAGAGCGACTCCAGCATCGCATTGTATTGTCCGACTTCGAACTGAAGGGCCATCATGTCCTCGGGGCTGACTTCGTCCTTGCTCAGCATCTCGGTCATCTTGGCCTGCAGATCCTTGCCCTTGCCGCTGATCGAGTCCAAGCCGCTGTTGAACAGCTCGTTGACGTTCAGTCCCGGCGTTCCGCCGGTGCTGCTGATATTCATGGCAAACTCGCTTGGGTTATAAATCTTTTACTTCGCCATGTTGTCCATAGCGTGCAACGCCGCCTGCGTCGCTTCCCGGACAGCCTGCGCCACAGCCCACTCATCCGGGGGCAGCCCCGTATCCATATGCCGTTTGACGGCCAGATCCATTTCCAAGACGTCATCCCGGATGCCCTGCAGGGCCCGGGGATCGTCAAGGACATCCAGCACGGAAACCATCGCGTCACTCATGGGAACCTCTCAGCCGATACACGATTATCCGCCCATCTTTGCGGAGTTTCAACTCTTTCACATCAATGGACTCGAGCACATACCCACCGGGGAGCAGGCCGCCCTCAAAGACGCGCTGCCCCGTATCCAGACTGATAAAACGCATGGGCGTCAACGTCACCCCGGTTACCCGGAGGCCCGGCACATCATCGGCCTGCGGCGCGGAAGCGCTTCCCGCCTCCGCCTGCCGCGGCGCCGCGGCTTCACGCCGGATTTCGGCTTGAGGCCGCTTCTTCTCGAATGACGCAACCACATCGAACACCACCGGGACACCGAGCTCAGCACGGGCCTTATCCAAGACGCTGTCCAGACGGATGCGCTGGGCCACGTCAAACCGGCCCGCAAGCTCCACTTTCCCCGGCAGGAACCGGAGCTGCACAAACGCCAGATCCGCTTCCTTCAGCAGGGGCAGCACCACCGCCTCAACCGCGTCGGCGTGACGGATGGATCGGTCCAGACGGCTCCAGACGGCGTCGTCCTGCAGTTCCGGCACGTCTTCGCGGACGGCGGAAAAGGCCTGCTCTTCCACCAGCCCGTCCTTTATGTACCCGGCGAGGTTCAGGCCGTCATCCGGATTGCCCGTCTTTTCCTGCACCGCGAGGGAAAAACCACGGCTTGCGAAGGCCGACGCCACGGCATCCACCCTGTCCCCACGGAGCGTCACATCGAGATAAACAGGGTATTGCACACCTTGTGCCAAACGCAGCAGATCGGCCCTTTCGGCATCGTCGAGCAAGACGCCCTGCACGCCCACGCCTTCACCCTGCGGGGAAACGACCAGCGTACTGAAACCATGTTTCTTGATAATAATTTGAATTTCTTCAACTCTTGTTTCCGCATCCGGCGGCCTGCCCGCATAGGAGAAGGTCAATCCGCACAGGCCGAGCAGGATAAGAAAGGACAGGCCCAACCTCTGCGGCGGCAGGGAACGCAACCGCTGCCAAAACGTTTTGCCAACGTCGTTGGCGCCTACCGCCGTCCCTTCATCCAACACTATCATCGGATCGCCGAGATCCATGACGGGCTCTTCGGGCTGCCGCGCCGCCGGTTCCGGGCGCTCCTGCGCCGAACGCCGTTCCTGCAGGCTGGAGGCGACCTGACGCCATGCGTCCGCGGATTCGTCAGGCCTCGCCCATGCCATGCAGGTCAAGCCGAGAAAAAACGGCGTGCGCTCAGGGATGTCCGCCCCATCGGGCGGCAAGGGCGCGCCGTCAAGCAGCACCTCTCCGTCGAGCGGCGTTACCCGCACGGACGGGGGCCCCTCTCCGGACAGGGAGATGACGATATCCGCATGCCGGGAAGCGATCGAACTGTCTTGCAGGATGATGTCGCAGGAATCATCGGCCCCTACAAGGTGACTTCCTGCGGGCAAGACGAGTTCCGCCCCCATGTGGGGGCCGGAAAAAAGGCGAAAGGCCGTCAAACCGGAGGCACTCATAGCGCTCCCGCAGGCCGCGCCTGCATATGTACCCCGGGCGACTGGCGCGCCGCGGGCGGCGACAGCGGGATCGCCGTGGCGGGCGTCACCGTTTCCAGTCCGGGCCGCTTCCGGGAACAGCCGCTCTGCGGGGCCGCCGGGGCACGCTCCTCATAATCGGCCTGCGTCGGGGATCTGTGGAACGTGGGCTCGTCCACGCGGGGAGGCGTCGTCGGGATCTCGTCCAGATGGATGACCTTCGGCGTAATGAGGATCAGACGCTCCATGCGTTTGGTCCCCTTGCTCGTCGTCTTGAAGAGGTTCCCGAGCACGGGGATGTGCATGAGGATCGGTATGCCGCTGGCATCCGTGGACTTCTGCTCATAGTAGTAGCCGCCGATGAGCAGGCTCTGCCCCGCGCCTACGATGGCCTGCGTATTGATCTTCGTCTGCTTGATGGGAGGGACGCTGTTGTCGCTGACCGGCGTATCCTTGCTGTCGTTCTGATCATCCTGCACGCTGACCGCGAGCTTGATGGACGTTCCGCCGCGCTCGTTGCGGATGATGTGCGGGGTCACGCGCAAGACCGTCCCGGCCTCGACCTTGAACAGATCAACCGCCTGATAGCCTTCCACCTGAATGTAATAGGTGCTGGTGTTTTCCAGCGTGGCCTGCACATTGTCCACGGTCAGCACCGAGGGGCGCCCGAGCATCCGGGCTTCGCCTTCCGCCTCCAGGGCCTGAATGCGGGCAAGGAAGAAATCGGCACCGTGGGTATAGATGGTGGACAGGTTCATGCCCGTGCCGGACGGGGAACCCATCGTGGGCAGGGGCGAAAACTTGTTGCCGTCGCCAGAAAATTCGCCTCCGGTGCTCCACCCCTTGTCCCGGCTGTTCGCGCCCTGATAGGTCACGCCGAGATCGCGCTTGAAATTGGAATCGATATCCACGATGGCGGCGTGGATTTCCACGAGTTCCACAGGCTTGTCGAGATCCGCGATGACCTTGGCATAGTACGGCATCCGGTATTCGGCATCGTTGACCAGCACCGAATTGACGCGCGGATCGGCCATGATGTTGACTTGCGTGGCATTCTGCGGGGCGGCCTGCCCGCCTTGCGGGGCTGCGGGGGCGGGAGCGTCGGGAGCCACGGGCGCCATGCGGCCCTGCGCGATAAGGCCGGTACCGGACAGTTTGTCCACGGTGGCGGTGTCCTGCACCGGCATCGG
>USCL01000046.1 GCA_900553145.1 uncultured Desulfovibrio sp. | reverse complement strand
TGCTGTTCTATGAGGATAAACCCATTGAGGCCTTTTATTTCTCCACCTCCTGCGGCCGCCCCGCAGACGCAGGCTCAGGGCGACATCGCCAAAGCCCTCTACGACAACGGCGTGCAGGCGTTCAATGCCCGCAACTACAAGCAGGCCCTGAAATCCTTCTCGGATTTCACGGATACGTACAGCAAGCACAAGCTCATTTCCAACGCGTGGTTCTGGCGCGGCGAGTGCAACTACCAGCTCGGCAACTTCCCGGCCGCCGCATTGGATTACGAGCAGGTCATTTCCAAATACGCCTCCAGCGGGAAGGCCGCTTCCGCGTACCTGAAGCAGGGCATGTGCTTCATCAAGGCCGGAAAGAAGGACGCCGCCAAGGTCCGCTTGCAGGAGCTCATCAAGAAGTTCCCCAAGTCGCCTGAAGCGACCCGCGCCGCGCAGCTCATGAAAGACCACAAGATGTAGGGATCGTCATGAGCCAAGAAACCAAGCCTTACCGCACCAATGTGCATCTGACGTTTCCCCCGACCATTTCGGGAGCGCCGTTGGTCTGCAACCTGACCCGGTTGTTTGATCTTGATTTCAATATCAGCACCGCCCAGATCACGCCGCGGCAGGAAGGTTTTTTGACTCTTGAACTGTCCGGCTCGCGTGAAGCCTGCGACAGGGGGATCGGCTACCTGCGGGATCGGGGCGTGTTGGTTTCGCCGGTGGCGCAGCGTATCTGGCACGATGAGGATACATGCATGCAGTGCGGGATGTGCACGGCCCTGTGCCCGTCCTCTGCGCTGACCGTCGACCTCAAAACGCGCCTCCTTGCATTTGATAAGGAAAAGTGTACAGTATGCGCGCGTTGCATCCGTATTTGCCCTGTCGGGGCCATGCAGATGGACGCTCCCGAAGAAGGAGTGCTGACCGAATAGCGCCCTTGAGGACCTATAGCTCAGTTGGTAGAGCCACCGGCTCATAACCGGTCCGTCCTAGGTTCAAGTCCTAGTGGGTCCACCATATATAGGAACGGGTTACGAACGCAGTTTCGTAACCCGTTTTCATTTTGGCTCTGTCATAATTAGTAGTTGGTATTATATATAACATATTGATATAAATTACTTAATAAATAACAGAGACGAAGAATGAATCTTGTGGAACTCAGAAAGGCGATTAACTCCCTCTCCTATGCCGACAAGAGGGAATTGCTGGAAGCGTTGGAGCGTTCCGCTCAGAATCATCCCACTGAAACCAAGAAAGAACTGGAAGAATCCAAGTTCTCCAAGGGGATCTACTGCCCTCACTGTGGCTGTGTGGAGAATGTCCAGAAGTACGGTAAGCAGAACGGCGTCCAGAGGTATCGCTGTAAGGATTGCGGGGAATTCTTCACCGCTCTTTCCTTCTCCGTCTTCAGCAAAACCCGTAAGCCACTTGCCACTTGGGAAAAATACATAGAGTGTATGTTGGATGGATTGAGCATCCGCAAGAGTGCCGAAGAGTGCGGTATTTCTTTCCAGACTTCCTTCGTGTGGCGTCATAAGACTCTGGGCGCTCTTTCTCGTAAGATGGAAAAGGAAACTTCCCTTAAGGGTGTGATAGAAGCGGACGAAACCTTCTTCCGTGTGTCATACAAAGGTTCACGTCACCTTCCCGAAGGAAGAAGGGCACATCACCGTGGAACGAAGGCTTCTCAGCGTGGACTTTCCCGCCAACAGGTGTGCGTTCCTTGTGCTATAGACCGTTCTAACTTCGTTCTTTCCAAAGTGTGTAATCTGGGTAAGATTTCCACCAGAGAACTCACTGCTTTCTACGAAGGAAAGGTGGAATCTGGAGCTATCTTCTGTACGGATTAGGAGAAATCGTATCAGGGCTTCACTTCCTCCAAGGAATATCGTGTGATCCAGATAGAATCTGGCAAGCATCGTAAGGGTATCTACCACATCAACCACATAAATGCGTACCACTGTATCAAGTTGGGCATTTCCAAAGTCCTCTCTGCCGTGGTGAAGAACTGTACGTGGTGACTTACAAGGAACTTTCTCACCGTTCCGCTGTGCCTGTTTTGCTTGGCTAATCTTAACCTAACAACAAGGTATGACTTGTTTGAAAGTCGAGTGCCGAATAATAAAGTGCAGTAATGGAGGAAAATAAATGGCAATAAAGAATCAATCCAAGAGACTTACCGAACAGCATAAAGAGTCTCATGGTGAAATCGGTATTTTTGGAGCAGAAGCCAAAGAGCACGATTCTTTGGTATGTAGTGTATCAAAAGAAATTATCACGGAATTAAAAACAGAATACCCTCAACTATTTTTTCGCTATCGTGCATCGATTAGCAAAAGGGAAATTAACGACGCATTGCAGAAAATTGATGGAGAACTTGGACAAACGCTGTTCCTTTCCAACTCAAGCATAAAGCCCGATGGTGGCATAGTAGAAGTTAAAGACGATAATGGCAAGTGGCATGTTGTCGTAGTATCGGAGGCAAAATTTCAGGGTAAAGATATTGACAATATAAAGCAAGGCAAACTTGTTGGAAAGAATAACAATCAAGATTTGATGGCAGCCGGAAATGCTATTGAACGTTCACACAAGAATATTTCTGAAATAGCAAATTATATGTTAGGCGAAACATATTTTCCATATATTCTGTTCTTGGAAGGCTCTAATTTTTTGACGGAAGATGTTTATATTACAAGACCAGATGGAAGAGAAATTGTGCTTCACTACAATTCGGGAATACTGAACAGATTAGACCGTTTGACGGCTGCCAATTATGGTTTGCCATTAAATACAAATCTATGCGTTAATAGATTTGTGAAAGCGCAAGATAGAGTAATTATGCTTCAAGCGGCAACCATATTTACACAGGGCAATGGCGACCATTGGGATAGGATGGAGATGCACGATGTTATGTTGGATGTAGCTAAAACATCTATCAAATGTTTGGCTACTGATTTGTTCAATCAGTTAACAAGCAAAAAATAATTTTTATCGCGAGGTAATGCAGTATGGCAATCCATAACAAGTCCCATAGCAATTCAGGCTTGATGGCAATGAACAGAATGAAAAAGGACAATATAAAACATAAATCCAGTGTTGATTTTAAGATTCCAGATAGTACAAATTGTATCTTATTAAACAAAGATTGCTTAGAGCTTCTCAAAAATCTACCTAACGAATCGGTTCAGCTTATTTTGATTGACCCACCTTATAATCTTGATTTGGCATCATGGGACACCTATGAAAATTATATGGAGTGGGCAGCGAAGTGGATTGATGAAGCCTATCGTGTTCTATCAAAGAACGGAAGTATGGCTATCTTTGGTGGGACACAATTTCAAGATATTCGTAGTGGAGACTTGATAGAGATAATCTATTATTGCCGACACCACACAAAATGGCGTTTGGTAAATACGATGATCTGGTATTATAAAAACGGAATGTCGGCACATCGCTATTTTGCAAATCGGCATGAGGAAATCATTTGGCTGACCAAGACCGATAAATATTATTTTGATTTGAATGCAGTTCGTGTTCCTTACTCTCCTAAAGAACTGGAGTTGGCATTAAAAGATAAAAGACTGATTCCCGAAAATGTTATGAAGGGTAAGAATCCTACAAACGTTTGGGAAATGGGACGATTGAACGGCAACTCGTTAGAACGTGTTGGTCATCCAACTCAAAAGCCCCTTGAGGTAATAAGAAGATTGGTTAAAGCTCTGTCTTATCCCGACTCTATTGTACTTGATTTTTTCTCTGGAAGTGGAACAACAGGACGGGTTTGTATAGAGGAAAAGCGTAATTGCATAATGTGTGATAACGACCCAGAATCGCAGAGATATTTTCAGAGGCATATCGAAAATATGCAGAAAACACCTTTGGCACAACCATACACTATGGATAAATCTCTGGAGTACTTTTTTGAAAACGTTGAAAAAAGAGCGCAAGAACAAGAAAACGACCAGAAAGAAGAAAGCCTAGTTCGTGATTGAAACGATAGGAATCCCCCTTGCTTGGTTTTTACTCTTCCAAACAAGATTATTTATCTTTTTATCACGTATAGTTACGAAAGCTGTCAACTATTAATCATAATAGAGCCTTCTTTTTCTATACTTTTCCCATACGCATTCCTGTTGTCCCATATCCATGCGTTTTTCGGGACTGCCCCACCTTCAGTTCTGTTCCTTGATGCGTAAAAGGAGAGCCGGTACATGTTTTGTGTACCGGCTTTCCTTGCAGGCGTGGGAGCGGCAAAGCGCCGCGTCGGCCCGGGAAATGCCTATTCGCCGTCTCCCAAAGCGACGGCCCCCGTCTTGCGGTAGACCATGCAGGCCGGGAACAGCGCACACAGGGAACCGAGCGCGAACGAGGCGGCGGCAAAAGAGCCTTCGGCGAGCGTGAGCCGAGGGGAGAGCATAATCCCGGTCTGCCGGAACATGATCTGCGCCGCCCCTTCGGAAAGGCCCCAGCCGAACAAGAGCCCCGCCAGCGTGCCCACGGCGATGCTCACGCTGACCACGCTCCAGACGCTGAGCACCAGATAGGCGCGCGGCGCGCCGAGGACCCGCAGGGTGCCGAGCATCCGTTTGCGCATGGATACCGCCATCCCGCCGACCAGCATGACCCCGCACAGGGCCACGAACTGCGCGGCATAGGCCATGCCGGTCATGATGTCGCGCATGTCGCCGAGGGTCGCGAACAGCTCGGTCAGCACTTCGCCGGTAAAGACGCCCTGCATGTTCACCGGCCTGCCGCCCGTATCCGAAACGGTCGCCGTCTGCCAAAAGGCTCGCAGGCGGTAGGCTGCGGCGATGCTTTCGGGCTTGACGACCACGGCGGAAACGCCGGGCAGCGGAAAACCCTTTTCTCCAAAAACGCTGCCGAGGGGCAGGTCATGCCCCTCCTCGGGGAGGGCGTCATGGACGGACCAGACCGATTCGATGGGGATGAGGATGGCGTTGTCCCACGGCGTGCCCGTTTTCGGCAGACGCCCCACGGCCTTGTAGCGGACATGCCCGTGCTCCGTGTGGGAGGTGGAAACCTGCCCGTGCATGGGGGAAAACAGCTCGCCGAGCCGCAGGGGGACGCCCGCGCCGAGTACGGCCTCGTCCTGTTCGGCGAACGTCCTCCCTTCCGCGAGCGCCCGCTTGCCGCCGAGCGTGACCATATCCGTGGTCGTGCCCACCAGCGGCGAAGCCTTCCAGCGGTCGCCGAACGCCAGCGGCGCGGCCCAGACGACGCCCTCCTGTCTGAGGATTTGCGAAACGGCGTTTCCCGGAACCAGCGGCAGGGGCTGCGGGCGCAGGTAGGCCGCCCCGAGCATGAGCTGCACGCTGCTGCCCTGCGCGCCCACCAGCAGGTCGAAGGCGTCGCCCGCCCGCGCCGTGCCTTGGCGTACCGCCCGCTCGGTCATGCTGACCCCGACGCCGAGGCTGAGGGACAGCGCGAGGACCAGCGACAGGGCAAGGATGCCTCCGAAGGAGCGGCGCAGTTCGCTTTTGATCAGCATCAACGGATTCATGCCGCCTCCCGTACAATGCCCCGGTTGAGATCAAGCACCCGGCCCATATTCGCCAGCACGGCATCGTCATGGCTGACGACGAGGAGCGTGCTGCCCAGCGTCCGGGCGTACCCGGCGAGCAGCCCGGTCACCTGCCCGGCGTTGGCTTCATCGAGGCTTGCCGTGGGCTCGTCCGCCAGAATGATGCCCGGCTCAAGCAGCACGGCCCGCGCGATGGCGACCCGCTGCTTTTCCCCCCGCGACAAGGCCCGCACTTTGCGGGAAGGGCAGACGGCCATCTGCCCGAGCAGGCCGCGCCCGCGCCGGATCAGTTCCGCCGGGATACGCCACCCGGTAAAGGTTGCGGGCAGGAGCACGTTTTCCAGCGCCTCCAGCTCGGGGAAAAGCTGGAAGTCCTGAAACACGAAACCGATGTGCCGCCCGCGCCAGCGGTCGCGCTCGTGTTCGGGCAGCTCGCCGGGCATGATCCCGCCCCAGCGCACAGTGCCCCTGTCCGGGAGTACGAGCCCGCTCACGACGTTGAGGAGCGAACTCTTGCCGGACCCCGAAGCGCCCCGGATGCCGACGTGCTCGCCGGATGTTACCTTAAGGTACGGTATGTCGAGGACTGTCCGCCTCTGCCCGTTTTCGGGAAAGGTGAGGAGGATGTCCTGAAGTTCAAGCTCGTTCATGCGAAATCCTTGGCCAAACCGTTACAGCTTGCGGAAACGGGCGTCCCGCAGCCGGAGCTGGCTGATGAAGCCGGTGTCCCCGTCGCGGTGCGATCCGATTTCCAGCACGCCCTCCACTTCAATGGTGGCGTTGTTCTGGACGAAGCTCTGATTGGAAGAGAGATAGACGACGAGGATGTTGTCGGGCCAGTCCGCGTCCGACTGGCAGAACGGGCACAAGGCCACAGGCTCTCGGGTGAGCACGAAAAAGGCGGCTTCGGCCTTGAGCGGCGGGGCCATGAAGCCCTTGATCGTGACGCGCCGCCCGGCGAGGGATTTTACCTTGTCGGAGAACTGGAGCCCGAGGACGCCGCCCCCGCTGTACAGTTCGTCGAACGACAGTTCCGCCATCGCCGCCTGTGCCGGGCCGGTCAGGCAGAGCAGGGCGAAAAAGAGGAGGAGAAATTGTTTCATGGATATTTCCTGTGAGAATGGGGAAGGGGGAGAGGCACCTTCCGGGGAAAGAGCCTCCCCCGTCTGCCGTCGCGGCCCGCCCCATCCTCCTCATCCCAAAGACTTTTGGCCGCATCGAACCCTTATGGGAGGGGAGTCCGGGAGCCGGGATTCTTTTTGGGAAAAGCTTTTTTGCGGGAAAGGGAGGTGGCGGGACGGGAGGCTTTATGCCCGGCATCCTTGAGGAGAGGGGGATGGGGAGGGCGGTTCCCGCGAAGCCCTCCCCGGTTTTCCCTACTTATTTCCCAAGGCGAGGGCTTCGGACATGATGCGGAAGACTTCCGTGCTGTTCATGAACCCCCGGAAAGCGTCGGCATTCGGGCCGCGCGCGCCGACCAGGAGGTCGTCGATGGAGTGGACGCCGGTGGATTCGCTGCGGGGGAGGTTGCCGATGCGGAGCTGTGCGCCGGGAACGTCCTTATAGGCGGCGTTGGCGATGTAGTTCCCCTTTTCGTCCTTGACGGAGGGGACGAACGGGCCGTCCATCTTCGGGCGGTAGGTTTCGTAATAGTCGGGATAGTTGCCGATGAATACCGCGAGGCGTTTCGACACGTTCACGTCGTCGGGGTAGCCGTCGCCGTTTTCGTCCTTATAGGCGGGATAGCCGGCCTCGGCGTAGATGCCCACCTTGTCGCGCATGAGTTCGCCGGGCAGGTTGTCGTCCACGGTGCCGATGACGCTGATGGAGTGGGTATGGTCGCCGGTGACGATGAGCAGTGTGTCGGGGTTCTTGTCGCAGAATTCCTGCGCGATGGCGACGACCTTGTCGAACATGATGGTGTCGTAGACGGCGCGTTCCCAGTCGAGGGGATGGCTGTACTTGTCCACGAGCCCGGCCTCCAGCATCAGGAAAAAGCCTTCGGGGTTCTTGGAGAGCACGGCGAGGGCGGCCCGCATGGAGTCGGTGAGATCGGGCTGATCCGGGAATTTGGATACGGTCCCCTTCTTGAGGAACTTGCGATCCAGCACGCCGTCCATGTTGCCGGTATGGAACAAGCCGAGGAGCTTGCCGGGGTTGCCCTTCACGGCGTTGGAAAGCTCGGTGTTGGACGTGGCGAGGGCATAGCCTTCCTTCCGGAACATCTCGATATAGTCCTTGTCGTCCTTGCGCTTGGAGCCGGGGACGTTCTGGGGCAGGAAGTAGGCGGAGCCGCCGCCGATGATGACGTCGGGCTTCACGCTGTAGAACATGTCCACGATTTCGGCCTTGTCGGCGTGGCGGCGGGTATGCCCGACCACCGAGGCGGGGGTGGCGTCCTCGATTTCGGCGTCCGAAACCACGCCGATGGATTTGCCGGTCGTGCGGCGGAGCAGTTCGGCGATGGTTTCCTGCTTGGGATCGTCCAGCGAGTCGGGGGTGCGGTCCGCATACACGCCGAGGGCGTTCACGCTGGACTTGTGCCCGGTCATGTAGGCGGAGGCGGTGTTGGCGGAGTCGGCGGCGATGGAGTCCACGCTGCACGTGCCGAGCATGGCGGTATAGGGCAGCGTGTCCATCGACAGCCTGCCGTTGTACATGCCGTTGGTCACGCCCTTGGACATGAGGCGGGCGCTTGTACGGTGGCCGATGCTCAGGCCGTCGGCGACGAGCAGGATGACGTTCTTGGCGGCGGGCTTGTCGGGCGTGCCGTACACGTCCCAGTTGGCGGCGGCTTTCCCGGAGGGGCTTTCCACCGTCACCTTGTATTGTCCGGGCTTGAGCGAAACGCCGCGCAGCATCAGCGCGGAGGCGTCCACGCCTTTTTCCTTGGCGATGAACTCGGGCTCCGCGCCTAGGACGGCCTTGGCGTCTTGGCCGTTGATCAGGACTTTGGCGTCCTTTTCGGCGATCTCGCCGTCAAACTCCACCTTGAAGTCGAAACGGCTCCCGCCGAGAAAGCGGGCCGTGTCCACCGGGTAGATGTTCGGCGCGGCTTCCGCGATGCCGGAGAAGAGCAGGGCGCCCAGCAGGGCGGGGATAATGCGTGCGTTCATGGATGATCCTCTTATGGTGAAAGGCTGCGGACGTTAGGCGCGTACGAGTCCGGCGACTTCGGCGGTCAGGCCGTCCAGTCCCTTGGTGCTGTACGCGCCGTAGAGCTGCATGGCGGTCTTCTGGGTGAACACGTAGTTGCGGAACTGGTTGAAGGGCTTCTTGGCCAGATCGGCTTCCTTGATGCCGTAGGAGCGGACGGCGACCTGCTTGAGGGCGTCCACGGTCCACTGGGCGGCGGGTACGCTGAGCACCCAGTCGTGGTCCGCGAGGTGGGTGACGAACCCTTCCATGCGGCGGGGCATCGGCAGGGTTTTGCCGTCCTTTTCCACAAGCCCGGCCTTGACGGCGTCTTTCCCGTTGATGATGGCGGCGGCCTTCAGCCAGCCCACCACCGACTGTTCGGACGCGGACGCGCCGGGGTGATCGTGGGCACAGGCCTGCGCCACGCACAGCTCGGGGGACAGGCCGCGCCGCAGGCTCTCGGCGATGCTGAGGGTATGGTGTTCGCCGGTGGCGGCGAGGGGCTGTTCCTTGCGGCAGGTGCCGTCCTCCTGCCACTGGAACACCCACGGCTTGTGCAGGTCATGGAGAAGCTGCGAGGCGAGTACCACGTCGCGGTCGAGCTTCAGGCCGAACATGTCGGCGTAGTTGTCGTACAGGGCCTTGCAGGAGGCGACGTTGAGGGCCGTATGCGTCACCAGCCCGCCGGGATAGATATGGTGGCTGTTCCAGCCGCTGCCGGGCGCTGTATAGAAGGGCTGCGGGCTTTTCTTCGTGCTGGCGCAGGCGGGGAAAACGGCCTTGGCGTCTTGGGCGAGCAGGCCCTGCCCCTTCAGTTCCGCCATGATGGCCGCGGCGTCGTTTTCCGCGAGCAACGGGGCCGGGTTCCTCATGATGTCCAGCACGGCGGCGCGCAGGCCCGGGTTGACGATTTCTGCGGCGGCGTCCTGAAGGTATTTCCATGCGGCCATGACGTACTGGGATCTGTCCGCCATTTCCTCGGGCGTCATGTTGACGCACGCGTCAAGGCTGACGGCTTCCGTGGCGGCATGGGCTGCGGAAGGATGCAGAAAAGTTTTTCCGGCGAGCAGCACGGCCCCGGTGGCGAGCCCGCCCAGCAGGAATGTACGGCGGCTGTGATCGGCATTCATGGAGGTTCTCCTTGTTGATCCGTTTCTGGATGAGGCAAGAGAGAACCTAGACGCCGTTCGTGGCGGAATGGTGGCCTTGATGTGACGTTTGTATTGTTTGTACGAACAATCCGTAAGAAAGGCCGACCATGCGGAAGAGGGGGCGGGCTTTATCGGCGGTATACCCTGCCGTGCCCCTGAGGTCAGGGTGGCGGAAGGCAGGGACGGGCCGTCCGGCATACGCGCGGGTGTATGCAGGGCGGCTCAGGGCATGGGATGGTTCATGTGCTTATGGGGAGAACAGGTCGCCGGATTTCGGCGCACGGCGTCGCTCCGGGCAAGGGGGCGCAGGAGGCAATGCACGGCACCGGGACGGCTGAAACGCCGGAGGCGGCAAGCCGCAGGGGAGGATTGGAAAGCGGCCCGGAAAGACGCGGAGAACGGGGCCGCTTCTCATCATGAGAATGAAACCACCTTGAATCATGAAACATCTCATCGTCCTTGAAAGACCGTATATTCTGTCATAGCATGGCTTCTTTATTAGACTAACAGGAGCCCTATATATGAAGTCAGAACACCTGTTTATCATCCGTTTGGGTGATGGGAGGCTCTTCGAGTACGAAGGGACGCTCGACGGCGCGAAGCGCAGGGCGTCGAAACTTGCGACGCCGCCGGTGGCCATTCAGTTGCTTTTCAACCAGCGCCTTGTCGCCACGCGCAGGCCGTATTTCGGCTGGGACGGGAAAGTCGGGTGGCACCCTTGGGAGATCCTCTAGAAGGGGCCCTTCCGGACGGGGCGGCGTCGAAAGACAATGCCTATCCCTAACCAAGCGGTGTGTTGCGATAGCGCCTCAGGGAGGGCTGATGAGGCTGCCGTTTCCGATACGGGAGCTTCCTTCATGAAAAGATGATGGAAAAACGGACGGAAACGGCAGCCCGGGAAGCGAAGGGAAGGAGGGAAGCGCGGGCACGGGGCAGTGGGGCGCCGATGCAATCGCCTTCCGGATAGCGTATGGTACCGTGGGGTACGGGGTTCCTGCCTTATGGATCGTTCCTCACCCATTTGCCGAACCAGTTCCTTCTGAAACGGGCAAGGTTGCGCCGGGCTTCGCCGCTGCCGAGTTCGGCGGCGGCCTGAAAGAATTGTATGCCTTCTTTGATATCCACCGGGCCTCCGCGCCCGTCGGCGTACAGTTCCCCAAGCCCATTGCAGACGATGCCCACCAGCTCGTCAGGGTAGGGGCTCCGCCCTTCGTCATCGGGTTTTTCCCTGTCGTACGCCTCGGTAAAACGGGAAAACAAGACGAAAGCTTCGCCGTCATCCTGCTGGACCCCAAGCCCGCGCAGATAGCAGTAACCCAATGCGCCGCAGGCAAGGGGGTTTTCATCGTCTGCGGCCAGGCGCAGCCAGTAGGCGGCCCGGGCGGCATCCCGCGGCACGCCACGCCCGAAAAGGGTCATGATGCCCAAGGCCTGCTGCGCGTCGGATGAGCCTTTTTCCGCGCCCTTCCGGTAGGCTTCGGCGGCCTTGGCAAGATTCCTGCCCACGCCGATGCCGCGCTCATAGCGGAGGCCTATGTGGAACCAGCTGCTGGCCTGTCCGTGGAACGCGGCCTGCCGGAACCAGCGGAGGGCTTCGGCTTCCCCGCCGTGTTCTTCATGGCACATTTTCCCGCACCATTCTTCCCAGTACGGGTTTCCCGCCGATGCGCCTTGAAGGGCTATGCTCCTCTGCCTGCCCCGGTCGCGGGGCAAACCTTCCGAGCCGGAAAACAGGTTGTAGAGGTTCTTGGCCGCGTCGGAGAGCCCGCCGGCGAGGGCTTTTTCAAGCCACGGAAGGGCCTGCCGGGCCGTATACGCCCGCAGTTCGTCTTGGCTTCGGAAGGCCGTTTGAGGATCGGTGCCGTCGATTTCGAAGCAGTCCCCGAAATAGTACGTGTTGCCGATCAGGTATTGGCAGAACGGATGCCCCGTTTCGGCCTTGGAGAGAACGGTGTCCCGCGCTTCTTTCATGGAGGCGAAGGGCATGGCCTTGCGTACGGACGGCGTGAGTTCTCCGCAACGCATGGCGAGGAGCACGGCGCAGGCGCTGCCCCGGCGGATCCCTTCCTTGAGGATGGACGCGGCTTTTCCGCCGTCGGTTTCCAGATCGGCATATTCCCAGACGTACTGCCCGCCCATGTAGGTGCGGGCAAGGAAACAGAAGGCGTCCGGGTCCCCCGCATCGGCCGATTCGCGCAGGAGCCGCACGCCCTCGGCCGTTTTTTCAGGATCGAACTGCATCCATATCAGCCGGATGCCTTCTTCGGTCTTGTCCGAAAACACCTTTCCCATGATCCTGTCCCCACAGAGCCGTTAAGCCGGGAATTGCCTTCAGCCGGCTTTACCGCGCCGTTTTCTCACTTCTTTGGTAACGTCTTTCCATTCTTCCATATACGGAAGTTTCGATTCCCCATAATAGGCTGAAAACCAAAACAGAACCTGATCCCGGCGCGGGGTCGTGATCCTGAGGTACCTGTCTTCGTCGGGCAAGGCGGCCTCCACGGCATACCCGTTCCTTTCCTTGCCGTTGAGCGAGAGGTAGCCGTCATATCCGCTGGGAAACGTCAGGTGGAAGGAGCCGCAAGAACCGTCGTCCACGCCGTCGAGCGCTGCTTCCACATCTTCAAAGGACGTGTTCTCGAAACACTTGCCGTCCACGAACAGGAGCGGGCGCTCCTCGGGCCAATCGCTTTCCCACGGCTGCACATGCCAGTCGGCAATGCCCGGGACGGCACGGTGTGCGAAGTAATCCCGGAAGAGGCCCGCCGCTTCCCGCCTCGGCACGTCCCTGAAGGCACGCAGGTAGTCGTCGCCGCGCCGTATGTACGTGGAAAGGCGCAGGGTTTCCGTCCGCCCTGCGTCCTGCTCGCAGGCGATATGCAGGCACTCTTCGCCGGAAGGCAGGAACAACGGTGAAAGGGGCGTCAAAACCAGCATGTCACCGGGCTTGATGCGGGCGACGCCTTCCTCCACGGCCCGTTCCGTGGCCAGCGACGTCGGGATGCCGTCAGGCCCGGCATAGGAAAAGAAGACGGGCTTCCCGGCGTTTTGGCGCGCCTTCACCCGGCGGTCGATTTCCCGCCTGCCCTCGGCGTCCATGTCCATGAAGCCGGACATGGCGTCGAATCCGCCGGAAACGGCGTCAGGCACATATTTGAGCAAGTAGGCGCGGGCTTCATCCAGCGCGTTCCGGGATGGCAGGGGCGCTTCCAGCACAGCGTCGTCGGTATCCACGAGGCAGAGGATATAGGCTTTCCCGCCGTGCCCGCACTCCGGCCCGAGGGCGTCGGCAAAGATGCCCCGGATGCGGGAGATGAGCATGCCCTCTTGAAAAATAACCCATTTTTCCCCGATGGACAGCCCGCCGAACCGTTTGCCGTATTGGCGGATATCGTCGTCGATTTCACGGAAAACGGCCTTCGGATCGACGTTTTCCACTGGATATTGGGAGAGGATGGATCTGCCGAGGCGGCTGTGGCGGGGCGAGAGGCAGCGGAGCAGATAGTGGAACAGGCCGCCTAGGCCGATGATGCCAAGCATGGCAAGGCCTTCGGCAAGCAGGATGTCGTTCAGGGCCGGGTAGTTTGCTTTGAGAAAGGATACCGTCAGCGGGCTCCCGGCTGATCCGGCAAGAAAAGCCCCGGCGCACAGGATGAAGTGGAGCCTGTGCTCTCTGAGGCAAGCCGTCCGGGCCCGGAGCGTTGCGGAATTTTCCAGTTCGTCACTCATGGCGTAGCCATACAGGAGCCGCGTTATATCGTCAAATTAATAACTAAATCACAACATAAATGTCGAAGGGAAAAGAAAAGGGGGAGAGGCGTACCGTGGAAAAATGTTCTCCCCCCAGTCCGTTTTCCCTCCCCGCCTGTTTCCGATTGGCAAGGAAACGGGGGCTATCCCGCCGGATTGGCGCACGTCCCCTATCGGCTGGAAGAAAAAGGAGGGGCGTTGTACGCGGGCCGGCAAGTCGAAAGCGGGTTTTCTCAAGCGTATGTTGCGGCAAAGGATGCGGAGGAGGCAAACGTGTAAAAAAGATCGGGGGGCCCTCGCGAAGGCCCCTTTCCCGTTCCTCAAGGCACTCGCTTTTACGGGCCGTCCGGCGTGAGCGGAAGAGGCTCCAGCCCTTGGACGCGCCAATCCATGAAACGGAGGGTTTTGTCAGCCGGGGCGGAACCCTCCGCGATACGCAGGGTTCCCGAAGTATCCCGGACAGGGCCCTTGAACGGGGAAGCGCCGTTGCGGATGGCCCCTTCAGCTTCGCGTACACGGGCCCGCACGGTTTCGGGCACGCCCGGGCCAAAAGCGGAAAGCCGTACCACGCCCTCTTTGATGCCGTAAGAGACGTTGCGCGGCCTCCAGATGCCGAAACGCACCTGCGTGAGCAGATCCCCGAAAGCGTTGCTCCATTCCCACTCCGGCGCGGCGAGGAACAGGGGATCGGCGACACGGTTCGTCGTGCCGACATAGCGCACCGAATGTTCACGCAGACGCTCCACAAGGGGAGGGGACGCCTTCTCCAAGTCAACGATATCGGCCCCGGCGGCGATCAGCGTTTTGAGCTCCTCGTCGGGGTGGCTGCCGGGCGCGTACAGCACCCGGATTGCCGCATTGGCCTTTTGCGCGCCCAGAGTGAACGCATTGGCGTTGCGGAGGCGGGAGGCTTCTGATTGATAGGGATCGTTCGCCAGATAGCCGATGACCCCGCCATCGGAAAGCGCGCCCGCGATCAGGCCCGCAAGGTAGTGCGCTTCGTAGGTGCGGGCTTGGAAGCCGCTCATGTTGTCGCGCACGGTTTCGTCCGTGCAGGCGAAGAAGACGGTATCGGGGCTCCGCTTCGCCACGTCGCAGGCTGCGGGGTAGAGCAAGGGGCTCGTCGTGATCAGCACTTCCGGGTCCATCTCGGAAAGCTCGTTCAGATCGTCGGCGTTCTCGGAAGGGACGGCGGACACGATGGTGGGGATGTGCAGGGATTCCAAGATATCGCGTGCCCGATCGAGGCTGCCGATCCAGCCCGCCGGGGCCGAATGCCGTTGGCCGTCCGGAGGCAGGAGCAGATGGACGAAGGCGATGGCGGGCCGGGGTTTCGCTGCCGCGGGCACGGGCTGCGGCAGGATGAGAACCGCCAGCAGCAGGGCAAACAGAAAGGAGCCCCGGAATGGCTCCGCTTGTCTCATAAACGGGAATCCTGCCATTCCGAGGCTCCTTCTTTAAAGGCTCATTGGCTATTCGGGCGTGCCGACGACGCCTTCAACGAACCAATCCATGCCGAGCAGCTCCTTGTCGGAAGGAACCGTACCCGAGGGTATGCGCTCGACGCCCTTCTGATCCTTGACGGGGCCAGTGAAGACGACGAACTTGCCGCTTTTGATGTCGGCCTTGGCCTTGTCGGTCAAGTCGCGCACCTTTTGAGGGACCATGGGGCCATAGGGGGCAATGTCCACCACGCCGGTTTCCATGCCATACCAGAAGGAGCCGTTTTCCCATGTCCCGGCGCGGACCTGCTCCACGACATTTTGATAGACGGTGTCCCATGACCATATGGCGGAAGTCATGTGGGCCTTGGGCGCAATCCGGCTCATGTCGGTATTGTAGCCGATGGAGTAGGCCCCTCGTTCCTGTGCGGCCTCCTGCGGCCCGCTTGAGTCCTGATGCTGCGCGATGACGTCCGCGCCGCCGCTGATGAGGCTCTTGGCGGTGTTCTTTTCCGTGGCGGGATCATACCATGATCTGGTCCAGACCACTTGGACTTCGGCCTTGGGGTTTACGGCGCGCACGCCGAGGGTAAAGGCGTTGACGCCGCGGATGACTTCGGGAAGCGGGAAGGCCGCCACGTAGCCGATGATGCCGCTTTCGGTCATGGAGCCGGCCACAAGGCCGGTAAGGTAACGGGCCTGATAGATGCGGCCGAAATAGTTGCTCATGTTGGGCGCGGTCTTGTAGCCGGAGCAGTGCATGAACGTGGACTTCGGGAACTCTCCGGCGACTTTGAGCATGGAATCCATGTAGCCGAAACTGGTTGCGAAAATGACATCGTACTGCTTACGGGCCATATTCTGGATGATGCGCTCGGCGTCGTGGCCTTCGGGTACGCTTTCCACGTAGGAGGTCGTCACGCCGGGCAGGGTGCTCAGGAATTTACGGGCTTGATCGTGCGCGTATGACCAGCCTTCGTCGCCGATCGGGGAAATATAGATAAAGCCGACCTTCATTTCTTTGTTGTTGCCTATGGCCTGAGCCGGCGCGGGGGCCAGCCCGGCCGCAATAAGCAGGGCGGCCATCAAGAGCATGAGTATACGCATGGACATCTCCTCGGATACGCGGAACCACAGTTTCCGGGACGGCCTCCCGGGGTTTCTCCAAAAAACGGACGGTAAACGATTTAGAAAAACGTTTCAAGACGATGTGTTCTGAAAGGGAAATCCGGGCCTGCACGATAACGGGGGGCTCCTCCCGTCGCTCAGGGAAACGATCGGGGCCGCCTTGCACCGCTTTGGGTCGCCGTTTTTTTGCCGCCATCCCCCGTTTGCGCGCGGGCGGCCCATACAAAGCGCCATGGCGCGTCTCTTGTGCCCGCCCCCGGCGGGATTTGTGGCAAATGTGTTGCGATGGCAAGACGATGCGGGATCCGGAGTTGCGGCTCATTGCAGTGCCCCGCGTTTGATGGTATGTGAAAAAAGATGTTCCGTGACCGGGAGGCTTGCCCCTGTCCCCAAGGTCACACACTGTTCAGGGGCAGAACGGAGAGCTGGACCATGAGCACGATCGCTTCGGTTTGGGCCCGCGAAATTCTTGATTCGCGCGGCAACCCCACGATAGAGGTAGAAGTTTCCCTTGATTCCGGTCATGTAGGCCGCGCCGCCGTCCCGTCCGGGGCTTCCACGGGGACCCGTGAAGCGCTGGAACTGCGTGACGGGGACAAGGCTCGTTATAAAGGCAAGGGCGTCAGCAAGGCCGTTGAAAACGTCAACACCGAGATTGCGGAAGCGGTTGTGGGCCTCGACGCGCTGCGTCAGGTGCAGGTGGACAACACCATGCTGGATCTGGACGGCACGGACAACAAGTCCCGCCTCGGCGCCAACGCCATGCTCGGCGTGTCGCTCGCTACGGCCCGCGCCGCCGCCGAATCGCTGGCCCTGCCGCTGTACCAGTACATCGGCGGCGTCAACGCCAAGGTACTGCCCGTTCCCATGATGAACATCATCAACGGCGGCGCTCACGCCCCCAACAACTTGGACATTCAGGAATTCATGATCATGCCCGTCGGCGCGCACACCTTTGCCGACGGCCTGCGCATGGGCTCCGAAATCTTCCACACCCTGAAGACCATCCTTGCAGCCGACGGGCACATCACCAGCGTGGGCGATGAGGGCGGCTTCGCCCCCAACCTCAAGAACCACGACGAAGCGTTCAGCTACATCCTGAAGGCCATTGAGGAATCCGGCTACAACCCCGGTTCCGAAGTGGTGCTCGCCATTGACGCCGCAGCTTCCGAGTTCCACAAGAACGGCAAGTACATGATCGGCGAAAAGGGCGCCTTGAGCAGCCCGGAAATGATCGAATGGCTGGCGGAGTTCACCGCCAAGTATCCGCTCATCTCCATTGAAGACGGCCTCGCCGAAGACGACTGGGACGGCTGGCGTGAACTGACCGATACCCTCGGCGACAACATCCAGCTTGTGGGCGACGATCTGTTCGTGACCAACCCCGACATCCTCGCCGAAGGCATCGAAGAGGGCGTCGCCAACTCGATCCTCATCAAGGTGAACCAGATCGGGACTCTGACCGAGACCCTCGACGCCATCCAGCTTGCCAAGGAATCCGCCTACACGACGGTCGTTTCCCACCGTTCCGGCGAAACCGAGGACAGCTTCATCGCCGACCTCGCCGTGGGCGTGAACGCCGGCCAGATCAAGACCGGTTCGCTCTGCCGCAGCGACCGCCTTGCCAAGTACAACCAGCTTCTCCGCATTGAGGAAGACCTTGACGACGCCGCCATGTACTATGGCCCCGTCATGGGCGCGAACCTCGCTTTCGACGGCGAAGAATAAGAAGAATCGGGGAGGGGAAGGGG
>USCL01000045.1 GCA_900553145.1 uncultured Desulfovibrio sp. | reverse complement strand
GATTCCGGGGACGAGCCGGGTAAGCGAAAATACGCAGATGCTGCGTACCAATAACGATCGCTATTGGCTGCGCGGGATGGCCGATGGGTTCCTTGGGGCCTCCACATGGCGTTATCGTTCCAATATCGACTATGTTTCGGATCAGGATTTCCTCCGCGAATTCAATCAGGGGCCCATGGGCTTTGACCGGACCCGCGACAACCTGTTCAAGATGTTCGGGCGCGATTTGCAGGAAGACGATCAAAACCGCGTGAGCGCCGCCTTGGTGAGCAATGACTGGCAGCGTGTCGGCATCGTCGCCAGCATGCGGTATGAGCAGGACCCTTCCCTCGGCCATGGGAACAGGGCGGAAAGCCGGGATGAACTGGTCCAGCGCCTGCCCCAGCTGGATTTGTTCCTGTATAAGGGGAGGATCATCCCGCAGATCCCCTTGGAGCTCGAAGCGCAGTTTCAGTCCGGATATATGTACCGTGCTTCGGGAACGACGGGCGCGCGTACGGAAATCTATCCCAAGCTGTCCGTACCTCTGGATTTGGGCTTTGGTTCCGTCATAGGTACGGTGGGGCTCCGCCAGACCTACTACAATACGGATCGTAAGGAACATACCAGCCCGTTGGCCATGTACATGGACAACTCGGCTTCTCCCCGGCAGACCGGCGAGTCCCGGACAATGGTTGACTTGGATATCCAGGGGTACACGGAAGCCAGCCGCATCTGGCAGCTTGGAGACGAATCAAGCATCCCGCTCAAGCCTGAGAACGCCGGTAAGCAGCTTTGGACGGCTGTCCGCCATGAAGTCCAGCCGCGCATCCGTTATTCCCGCACACCGCATGTCGATCAAGAGAAGAATCCTTTTTATTTGATGGAAGACAGAATCCTGCCGCGCGATGAGTTGACGTATTCCATTACCAATATTGTAACGCGAAAAGGTTCTATCGTTTCGGTGACTGGAGAGGGCGACAAGCAGGAAGCCCGGCGCAGTACTTTTTATCAGGATCTTTTGCGTTGGCGGATTGAGAGCGGTTACGATTTTGAAGAGGCACGCCGTGATCGGTATCGGGACGAGTACGAGCGTAGGCCATTCATGGATATCGTTTCGGATTTCGAAATTTACCCTTGGCCGTGGCTCGGATATCATGATAAGACATATTTTTCCGCCTATGATGGCCAGATTACACGCCACGATCATGACATCAACCTGCGGTACAAGGATAAGATCTCGTGGTACACGGGTATGAGTTTCCGTGATAAATATTATGATTACAGAAAAAAGTTTCAGTATGAGAATTGGAATAATGTCCAGCTTACTTCCGATCTGCGCCTTATCCACAACGACTTGACAATCAATTTGACGCCTGAGTGGTCCATTCGGTTTGACGACTACCGTAATATGCGCCAAGGCGGATCGTTTGGGAAAACCTATGATCAGAGCATTGATATTGCCTACTCGGCACAGTGTTACCGCATCATAGGCCGATACAACTATGACGGTTACGATAAGAGCTACTCCATCATGGTAGAACTTCCCGGTATCTTTGATTGACCGGTAAAAACGATAAAATCAAAAAAACGGTTGACAGGTACAGGAAGAATCGCTAGAAGAATCCACGAAACGACGCAGGAAAGCGTCATTTCTCTAGGAGAGGTGGCCGAGACGGCCGAAGGCGCTCGCCTGCTAAGCGGGTATACGGATAAAACTGTATCGAGGGTTCGAATCCCTCCCTCTCCGCCATGAAATCAAAGGGTTACGATGAAAATCGTAACCCTTTTTTCATGCAAAAATTTGGGGGTATAGATCGAATCTGTACCCCTAACCTGTACCCTTTTCATAACTGATTGAATTTGCTAGTTATTGTGATTGTTGTCTGTAATTCTATAATTTAAGGACGTTGAAATCGTATGAGTGAAATCTATACGGAAAATGTTTCTATCTTTGTTAAATATAATGATATGTATGATGATAACGCTACGCTAGAAAATATAATTGAAGGTAATGTAAATGAACTGACATTACAGATAATATCATTTCTTTCTTTTGGTCAGGGACAAGCAGCTTTATTTAGAGAACGGTTTATTATGAACAGTAAATTAAATGAAAGTAGTTATAATAAACTGTATGGAACAAAAGCATTTTCTAGATTAGTTATGTTAACAGCATGGGAAAAAATATTTTCCCATTTTTCTAAAAAAAGATATAAAATTTATACAAAAGAATATTGTATATATATGATGAATATGTTTATACACAAAATGTTAGCTAGAATTTGTGATTATCATGATGAACGTTGTGAAAATATTTATAGCGAATTTATAAAAATACTTTTTAACTCTGAAAGAGATAAATATATTGCTAAGATGTATAGAGCTATAAAAATATTTATTGAAGATCATGATATTGATAAATATAATAATCTTTTTTTATATAAATATAATGTTGACGTGAAAGAGTATATAAATGTTGTTTATTTTATAATAAAAGAATTTAAAAGTATGCAAGATAGGATTAAAAGTGAGGAATGTAATATATATGAATGGGGGATTTCTTCTCAGGATATTTTAAATAAGTTAAATATAGATATAGATAAGATTGATAGTATACTCAGGATGATATCATTTTCTTATGATGAATGGATTCTATTTTTAGCTAATAACCCAAGTCAAAAGGAGCGATTTTATTTTTTTAGAGATAAACCACTATTTGCTATTGATAAAAATATATATATTCCTATAGATGAAAGATTCTTAGAAGAACTACTTTTTGACACGTTAAGGCGTATGTATGAAAAATTAGAAACTAAAAGTAATTTCAGTAGAACATTTGGAAAAAGTTTTGAAAGATATATATTATCATTAATAAATGAATTTTGTTTTTATTCTAAACAACATACATATATGGGTGAATTTGAATATGGTCCTGAACCGTTGAGAAAAAAATCTCCAGATGGATTTATAATATCAGAAGATGGTATTGTTGTAATTGAAGTAAAATCTTCAAAAGTTTTTGATGAAGTAATAATTGGAGATGGAAATTGTAATTGTTTATATAAAAATATATATAGTTTATTTGATGCACCATATGAACAGATGATTCATTCTATTAAAGATATTGAAAAAAGCTGTCATGAATTAATAAAAAAAGAAATAGAAAAAATATATATTATAGTAACATTTTCTAATATGCCATTGATGCTGATTGAAAATAATGATACTAATAAGCAATATATATCAAATGAAAAAAATTCATTTAGCGTCATGGCATTTGAAATGCTTCTCGCTGCTTCGGAAGTTTCTGGGAGTACATGTTTCCATATATTAAAAGAATATAGAGAATATCCTCATAAGATCACAGCAAAGAATTTTTTTACTAGAAAATTTGTTGAAAACTATGGTGATTATAACGGAAAAATTTTTCAGAATATGTCTGAGTACTCTGAAAAATTCCACCAAGATTATCGTAGAAAATAATTCTAATAGTTAACGGGTATTTTTAAAAATTAATTATTTTTTGTTTATTAAAATTTTTCACCGAATCATGGACGGTCGGATTTCAACCTCCCCGGTTGCGACCGTCCACCTGTCCGCTCCTTTGGCAACCTGCACTTCATAGAAGCGCCTGCCAATGTCCCCCTGTGTGTGTTCGGGTTTGAGCCGCACGTCAAAGATGCCCTTTGCGGCGTCGACCATCACGATATCCCCCTCCGAAGAAAGCAGCGTCCTGTAGGCCTCGCCTTCCGGCCTTTTGGCAAGAGAGAAGGTAATCTCCGTATTTTCAATGGCGAAGGGTCTGCCTTCCGCCGTGCGCACGGTTACGCGCAGCGCCCGGCTCTCCCCCTCGTACATGGTGAAATCATTACTCACAGGATACTCCGTGTCGTCCCCGCGATGGGGATGATGATGTTCAGAATCCCCTCGATCCGCGTCGTGGGTATGATGATGCCCTGAACAGGCGTCGCCGTTGCCGTGTACACCGCAATGCCGCACAGTTCCTCATGGATGTTCGCCACGCCCGCGATGGGGGTGATGAGGTATGTCTCAGTACGGACTTCAAAAAGGGGCGGTACGGCGTATGCCGCGAGGATGCCGCCGGGCAGCGCCAGCGCGGTGCTTTCCACCCGGATGCCAGCGTTTGCGGCAACCTGAGACGATATGCCTGAAGGAAGGGCTTCAACAAGTGATTGGACGCCGGGGGCACCCAGTAACGTCCACTCTTCTGGGCCAAGAGTTTCAATCCGTGCCGTTGTTTCAAACAGGACAGAGGCGACGACAGCCTGCCTTGCCGTCTCCATCGGATGGACGTCGACATGGTTCGAAAATCCGGGAACCCCCACTCCCCGCGTCGTGAGGATGCCTTCAGAGGCCACGTCCCAGCCGAACGACACGAGGGGGTTGCCCCACGAAGTCTGATGGGGCAAGGCATGGGCCGAGACGTCTGCCGCCAACTTGAGGGAAGGCAGGCCGAGGGCTGTGTCCCGTGTGTATCCGTCCGGCGTCACGGTGGCGATGGAGACGATAGCCGGTTCTCCGGCCAGTGCCGGAAGCTGCGCCACACTGGGAATGCCGACATCCCGGAGAGTTGTCAGTGCCGCGGTTCCGAATGCGGAGCGGGACGGGCACGAGTCCGCCTCAACCGTAAATGAAAAGGAGAGCGTTGCCGTTCCCCATTGCGGAGCCTGAACAATGGCCGGGGGGCTCAGCCTGCTGGTGAAGGATATGGAGACGCCACCTGTGGCGGCGTGGCGTACCGCCCCCACGGTGATGGCTTTGGCTTGCGTTCTTGCGGACGGCGTGCCCACCTGCGGGACTCTGACCGCGTTCACGCCCCACATGTCGGAGGCGTAGGGCACGACCCCGGCGGGAGCCGTGCCGATGCCGCCGCTCAATGGATTGATGGTTATCTGGTGGGCCGCCATGTGCCGGTTCCTACAGTTTGAAGATCTTGTTCGCGCCGTTGTCCCACGACACGGCGATGGAATTTACGCCCGCCGGAGTGGGCAGGCCCGTCCCCGTGTCGATGTAGGCAATGAGCGTCGACGTGGTTTCAGTGCCTGTGTCCTTGTAGAGGACGATGGCCTCGACGGTCGGTGCATTGGTCAGGCCCGTAAAGGTAATGTCCGCGGCGTCGCAGACCCCGCCGTTGGCAGCATCGACGAGCGTGAGCGCCACGGGAGAACCCACGCGCGCGGCGGCGGGCACTTGGGAGAGATTGGTCTGGGCGTCGCTGAAGGTATACTTGGCGGTGTCCACGATGATGGCCTTGACGGTGCTGCCGCCGCTGGCCTTCCAGACGATTTCCCCCTTGGCGAAGGCGGTCAGAGCGGCGGAGTACAGGGTATTCGACATGTGTTCCTCACTGGAGTTGCATGGTTTCGCGGGCGTAGCCGCGCATGGATGCCTGCGGTTTGTTGGGCTTCATGCGCTGCATGGCGAGGGGGTAGAGCGGCTTGATGACGAGATGGCGCTTGTCCTCGCGGATCATTTTGTTGTTGTAGTTCCTCCACTCCCGCAGGACTTCTTCCTTGGCCGCCATGTCCTTGGCGCGGAAGGCCTTGAGGTAGCGGGTGACGAGTTCGTCCTGCTTGTTCTTCTTGAAGGCTTCCACATCCGACTGGCCTTTGTGGGCGTCGAACGCCTTGCTCTGGCGGACGGGCTGGAAGCCGAGAGCCTTGGCCACGGACTCGGACTTCGAGAGTTTTATCGGGCGTCCCGTGCCGTCGGCGATGGGCTTGCCGCTGCGTGTCGTCATGCCTTCGTCGGCAAGGCGGATGGCCTTCATCACGTTGGAGGCAGCCGTGGGCAGGGCCTCTTCCGTAGCGCGCCAGTAGTCGCCCTTGCCCGCGGACTCGAACGTGTTGCCGATCTTTTCGAGCATGGCCACGGGCACGCCGAAGATTTCCATGCCGCTGGAAAGGATTTGCCGACCCCAAGGCTTGTCGCCCTTGAGGTCTTGCAGGATGGGCAGTTCCATGCCGAGGGAGCCGGAAATGGTCACGCCCGCCATTGAGGGCATCCCATAGAACAGCACGTCGGCGGCGTTCTTTCCGCCGTTCTTGTAGGCCCAGTTGTAGAGCTTGCGTTCCGGGTCGTCGCCGTCGGCGAAGAGCTGGCGCCACACGGTCATGACCGTACTCCAGAGCGGGACGGACACGAGGCCGCCGAGCGTTGCGGTCATGCCCAGCGAGATGCCGACGGCGGCCTTGCCGCGCCAGCCCATTTTGAAGAGCGTCCGCCAGAACTCCAGCGTGTTGTGCGTGAAGCTGCGGAACGTGTAGAAGGAGGAGGCCACCTTCCCCACGTCGCCGTGCCGGAAGATTTCCGGACGGTTCGCCTTGCCGTAGAGGTAATGGGAATCCGTCACCAGTCCGGCGGCGAAGTCGCGGGCGGACTGTTCGTCAAACTTCTGGCCCTTCTGGTAGCCGAAGCGTTCGAGGGTTTTCGTGTTGACGACCTTCCCGGCGCGGGCCGCACGGTAGGCGGCGAGCGCGAGGCTCGTGCGGTTGAAGCGTTCGGCTGCGCTCATGGGCCAAGCCATGACGCGGGAGAACTGCCGCCATGCGTAGCTCATGCGCCCGCCCGTCAGATCGCCCATCATCTCGCGCATGAAGTTGTCGCGGGTGATGCCCCTGTCGTAGAAGTCCTGAAGGAACGCCTTTTCCTCCGGCGTGAGGGACTTGGCCTTTCCGTCGCTGATCTGATGGCAGAGCGCCTTGCCCGCGTCGCGGATGAAGCTGGTGGCGGCGTGTTTGAACCCAAGCTCCACGCCAAGGCGCGGGTAGCCCGTGATGAGGTTCTGCGTCAGGTTCACGGCGGCCGTCTTGAAGTTGCCGCCGAGAAAGTTCAGGAACATGAGGTTCTTCGCCATGTTCACCAGTGCGTCGATACGGTCTGCATTGCGGAGCATGTCCGTAACGTAGTTCTTGGCCCATGCGTAGATATTCGGCTTTTTCTTCGCGTCGATCTTGGTGAGGGCTTTTCCGAACTTCCGTGCCGCGTCCATCTTGGTGAAAAAGCCATATTCGCCGGACTTGTAGGCAAGGAGAACTTTACCGATATCCTCCATTTCGTATCCGGGGATGTTGTGGCGGGCACGATGTTTCATATGTTGGCCGAAACCTCTTTCCTTGAAGAGTTCGGCAACCTGCCACTCAATGGCCTGACGCATTTTCTCTTTCATTTCCTCTGGGGAACCGGTGCGATTGATAGCCTCCTGAATGAGTTTATCCATATCGACTGTGTGCATGGGCGAATCGAACACATCTTCGGACAGGCCTTTCAGCTTCTCATACTCAATGTCCTTGATGCTGTCGCCGTATTTGGCCTTCAGTTCTTCGAGGATTTTTGCGGCTTTGGCGTCAGCCGTGAGTCTCGTGCCGAAGAAATGCCGTCGTTCGAGTACGTTGCCCTCTTCATCCAGCACCCGGATAACGTGATCGCCGAACCGGACATGGGGAAAGTAGTACGGAACCTCCATCATGCTCATGCGGTATTTGTCGATGAGGTTCTTTGGAAGATTTATTTCCTTTAAATGATTGTAGATATTGAGTTGATCGTTATCAAGAGAGCGGCGGATTGTAATGAACACGTCAACGGTTTTCCCGTCGAGGCTGACGTTCTCCCCATTGACCCCCTTGAACGTATTGTGCTGCGTGAGAAAGTCCCGGAGATGTTCGTAGTGTGCATCGTTCAGGCCGGAATATTCCCAGTTTCCGTCGGGCAGGGTGCGCTTCTCGAACTTCTCTTCCGTGACGGCATTGAGTGTCTTCCCATCGAGCTTGTGGATCAGGGCCGCCAAATTTCTGTGCTGCGCTTTGGAAAGGTTCTTCAGGCCGTCGTACACGCCCTTCATGGCTTCCTCGACCTTTTGGGAGCGCGTTTCTTCGCGGTCGAGCTGGATGTCCAGGAGTTGCTGAACTTCGGGGTGATCCTTGGCGAGGAACTGCGTGGGGCGAGAGGTCTTCTGAAGCAGGGAGATGTCCTCGTCGTTGGCGAGGCGCAGCTTCCGCATTTGCTTCATGGCCGAGAGCAGTCCCTTCCCGGAGCGGAGTTCCTCCCGCACGTGTTCCTCAGCGAGGGAGGCCCGGACTGTGGGCTTGTCCGTTGCCATGTTCACGTCAGCTGGCTTGCCCGTCCCATTGAAGACATGCTGCCCAAGGCGGGAGAGCAGGGCGTCCACGCGTTCGTCGCCAAGGTTCAGTTCACGGCCCGTGATGCGCTGCATGGTGCGGGCAAGCATCCGGCGCACGGCGGAGACGATACGTTTCCACAGCGGCGCGTCGGCCTTGGAAAGCTCACCGGCGTTCTTCTTTTCGGCGCGCTTGCTGACGTATTCCTCAATGACGGTTTCCCGGTCGGCGGCGTTGAGGCGGGGATTGAGGTCGTAGCGTTCGGCGATGTCCCTGATGCCCTCATTCCCCATGCCGCCGAGCTGTGCCCAGAGCTGGTTGGTAAGCTGTTTCCGTTCCTGCGGAGTGAGCAGGGAATGCATGCCGTGGTGCCCGACCTGCTCGTGCATCCAGATTTCGGACACGCGGTCGAGGCTGTTGATGTTGGCCGCGACGAACCAGATCTTGCCCGTACCCGTATCGTAGCCGCCTTCGAAGACGGATTCCCTGCCCTTATACTGCTGCCGGATATGCTCCGGCAGGTCTTCAAAACGCTGCACCACCTCCGTTTGCGTGGCGTTTTTCGCGGCATCGTTGAGGGCGGAGACGGTGCGCTCCACGGCCTGTGCCCGTACCCGGGCACGATGCGGAGGACGTTTCCCGGCGAGATCCATGAAGGAATCGTTGACGCTGGCACGGGAAGAGTCTATATTTTCCCTATCAGATGCGTTTGCATCTTGAGAAACGCCACTCTGGCCGGTAAATGCGCGGGGGTTCCCCATGGGTTCCGAGTTTTCGGAATGGAAGGACTGCGCCCTTTCCCAGAGAGGCGTTTTGTTTTTGTAAAAATCATCTCGAAGCGGGCCAGCTGTAATGACCCTATAGAAGTCTCCCCTCGAATCAAATTCGAGACGTATGACAACTCGTTTCCATGTTGCAGGCTGTACAGCGATCAGATCGTATTTTCGATTGCTGTCAGCTTGATAGACAGCATCGATATTTTTCAGCACATGGTTGACGAACGCTTCGGCATCAGAAAAGCCTGCCGCCCGAATTTCTTTTCCGTGTCTTTGCTCAATATGCTGGACTCTCTCTTCATCCAGCATAATCTCACCGGGCTTGTTCATCCTGAGCGTTGAGGCGATCTCGGGCGAGACATATCCCACGACATCCTTGCCGCCGTCTTTCAGGGAGGCCCGCGTGAGGTCTACTTTCTGGACTTCGATGGCCGTCCCCGTGACGTCGCGGGCTTCCGTGCGGAAGTTGTCGGCGACCAAAGAATAGCCCTGCTTCTGGAGCGCGTTCATGGCGGCCCGGAGCTGCTCTTCATCAATATGGCGGGCAACCATACCCCGCCCCGCCTTCACGAAGTCCTGCCCGATGGCGCTCAGAAGTCCCGTGTTCAGATAGTATTTCCCGCCCGTGGCCTTGGCTGCGGGCACGGCGATACGGTACGTGTCGCCATACGGGGACATCCTGCTGATGCGCAGCAGCTTGTCCGACGTCTTCACCATCCCGTTGCCGCCCGTCCGCTCGAAGAAGCGGAAGGCATCGTCGGCGGCGGGGAACTTCACATCCAGCTCGGAAACCAGTTCCTTCGCGTCGACGCCCTTGTTCAGCAGGATGCCCATGCGTCGGCTGCCCTGCGCGTCGTCGAACGTGATGATTTTTCCGGTCTTCAGTTTTTCGGCGGCGGCCAAGAGGTTCCCGGTGGCGATCCAGCGCTTCTCCCGAACTTCGTTCTGAGCGGAGTCGAACGCCGTTTCCATCTGTTTTTCGGTCAGGCCGGACGGCGCGACGACAACCTTCCCGGATTCCAGTTCACTGATATTTCGGGCCAGCTTGGAGAAAGGAATGGTGATCTGGCGTTGTGCGTTGGTCACGGCGACGGTCATCTGCCAGTTGCTCAATGCCGTGGGGTTGTCGCCCTTCTTGCGGCTGATGCGTGTGACCACGCCGTCCATCGGGCCGTCCCTGCCGAGGAGGGAAACCTGCGTGCCCGGCTCGAAACGGAAGAGGGCGTCGTCAATGGCATGGAGGTTCTCTTCGGCGCGGGCCATGAAATCTCCCCGGCGCTCCTCGTCTTCCATCTTGGCGGCCCGTTTTTCGACAAAGGATTCCGCATCGGCGTGCAGGGCGTCACTCAGCCCCTCATGGCCGACCACGCCCTGTGCGACAAGCTCATGAACCTTTTTGGCCGTGTAGGGTTTGCCGAGCACCTTCACGTCAAATTCCTGAAGGTTCGAGGCTTCCGTGAAGGCGGACTCCGTGTCCACGCCGTCCTTCTTCGGCGTCAGCTCGATGCTGCTTACCAGCTTGGCGTCGAGGGGCAGTGCCTGCGCTTCCAGCCCCGTGCCGCCCATGGCTTCCGCCATGGCGATGGTGTCGGCGTATTCCTGCTCCAGAAGGGCGTAGAGCTGTTCCTGTTCCTTGACGGACAGGACGGGGATGCGCCCCGTGACCTTCTGCATGGCGTTTTCGATGTCGCTGGCTTCCTTGATGGGGTTGCCCAGCTTCTTGTTGAACTCGGGGTTGTCCCGCAGGACTTGAACTGCGGCCATATCGCCGTACTCGTTCAGGAAGTCCGGGATGTTCTCGAACGTCTGCGCGCTCTTTCGGTTCGCCGTGGTGTTCGCGTTGAGTGAGGCCATCTTTTTGCCGAGCACGGCGGCCGGGCGCTTCTCGCTCGGCATGTCCGAGATGAGGAACTGGTAGGCCGGGGGCGTTACCTGCCCGGTACGGAACACGCGGCCAAGCGTCTGCATGAACACGTCGATGTTCAGTTCCGGCTGGACGATGATCATGTTCCGCTTTTTCTGGTCGGCGAAGTTCTCCGAGGCGTGCAGCGAGATGCCGGTCGAACCGGACTGGTTGATGATGAGCGCGTCCAGCTCGCCGCCGTTGAACCTGTTTACGACGTCGACATTGTTGCTCGAAGTGGCTTCGCGTTTGCGGTACTTCTGCTGGCCGTCGCTGTAGTCGATGGCGTCCGTGCGCCCCGTGATTTCGTCGGCCCGGATGCCGCGCTCGCGCAACCCGTTGAGAACCCTGTCGATGGGAGAAACGGGCAGGTTGGAGAAGTCGGCCTTCTCGATGGCGTCCTTCGCCTCGTTGTAGGCGCGGAGCGCTTCCGGGGAAAGCTGGTCGTCAGAGAGGTAGATGGAATCCTTTTCCTTCGATCCGGGCTTGTCCACGGTGATGGTGCGGGTCTTGTCCAGATACCGCAGGAACATGTCTTTCCAAGACAGGTCGACGGCATCCCCGTTCTTCAGCCCGTTGGCGCTGGCACGTTCGCCGATGAAAGACCCCATCGTATTCGCCACGGTGATGACGGGCTTCTCGCCGCGCTCCACGGCTCTGGCCGCCGCCTCGACGGCGGCGTCGGCCTTCATCGACAGGGTATACTGGCCGATGAGGTTGTGCATGATGGAAGAAAAGCCCGTGCTGTGCATCCCCTGCTTGCCGATGCTTCCATCAGCGAGCACGGCTTCGCCGGAACCGGCGAGCTGCTTCTCGATGTTTTTGATGTCCCCTTCGCGGGCCGTGTCGAACGCCATGATGTGGCCCATGATGTCCGCCGTCCGTTCGGCGACCTTCATGTCCACAGGGGCGGGAACGGTATCCACCGTGGCGCCCTCGAAGCTCTTTTCCCGGCGGATGTACTGCCCCGCCTGCGTGAGCATGGTGGCCACGGCCTGCTGCATGGGGATGCCGCCGCGAGACATGATCTCGGTGAGCTGGTCAAGGTCTTCCACGGCGTGCTGCATGTCCGTCTTGGCATAGAGGGACATGACGTCAGGCCGTTTCGCATAGGTGGCGGAAGAGTAGAACACGCCGTTCGGGGATTCCGCGATGCGTTCCCGGAGGAAGCTCCCCGTGCTCTTGGCAGCGTCCTTCTTTTTGTACTTCCCCTTGTCGCTCCCCCCGGCGTTGTGCGACTCGTCGAGGATGAGCACCGTGTTTTCGTTCAGGCTGCGGAGCAGTTCGCGGCGCGGCGTGTCCTTCCCATTGGAAGATGCAAGCTGTGCATACGTGGTGAAGATGCCGTCGAATCCTTCAAGTTTTCCTTGAGAGATGGCTTTGGCGATCAGCTTGTCGAGGTTGGACGGGCTTTCGAGCTTCCCCCCGTCGGGCAGGGCGATGGCGTTCTTGCCGCGCAGCTTGTTCGTGGGCAGGGGATTGAAGCCGGTTTCCCCGATGTCGTTGAGGTCGCGGATCATGTCCGCGTACAGTTCCGGCTTCATGGTCACGAACACAGGCGTCTTGCCGTTGCGCTTGGCCCATCGGATGATGGCCGCATTCACGCGGCCCTTGCCGATGCCCGTCTGGTCGCCCGTGATGAACCCGGCCCCGCGCGACATGTTGTCGATGGCCAGTGCGATGGCGTCCACCTGTTCCCCGGCAAAGTGCCCGGCAAGCTCGGCGGCGTCCTTGTAGCCCAGTTCCTTGGCGACGAAGGCGTCAATGTCCCCGTGCTTTTCGCGCAGGTTCTCCAGCGCGTCGCGGATGGGCGCGGCCATGTTCTTGGGAATGAGCGTGCCGAGGGACGCCGACTGGCTTGCAGGCTGATAGACGTCCTGAAGGTCGGTACCCTTGGTGACGGTGGGCTGTTTCTTGGGCTTTGGCGTGGAAGAAGGCGCGGCCTCCTGTTTCGGGGCCGCGTCTTCTTTGTGGACGTCTTGTTTGACGGGGGGCTTCTTGCGGTCTTCGGCAGAGGCGGGAGCCTCTTCTACCACTCGGGCTCGTACGGCAGACCCAACGCCTCGTGCCATATCGGCAGGCTTACTTCCGTCATCAGGTACTTGAGTGCTTCCTCGTTCTTTTCCGTCGGCGACGGCCACTTCCTGCCGTTCAGATCCATCCTGTCCCACAGATGCACGAGGAACGCGTTGTCCGCTTCCACCAGTATCTGAAGGGCCTGCGGGTCGCCTTCCGCCAGTTTCCGCCAGCTCAGTTCCGGGCTGCACATGCCCAGCTTCTGAAGTTCGCTCACCAGATTGTGCGCGTCCTCCTCCGCTTCGCTGCTCTGAAGAAGCAGCTCCTCCAGCCAGCCCTCCAGATGCCAGTACAGGTGCTGCGGATCCTTGATCTCCGTCACGTCTTCCGGCATCGGAATCGCCAGATCCCAGAACTCCTCGCTCGGTATCCACACCCTGCCGTATTTCTTGTTTTCCGCCATTGAGAAGCTCCTCCAGCGAGTCGAATGTTTTATAGACGCGCGGCAGGTTCGCCGCGGGGAACGGCCTGCCTTCCGTCTTACCCTTGCCGTCAACCACGATGATGTCAACGGGGAAAGAAGCCCCCTGCCGAGTCCAGAGCCTGCCGTCCACGGAAAAGTGGTCGGCAACCTTGTAGTTGTCGTACAACACCTTGTAGAAACTGCGCTGCGTCGCGGTGTTGTACTTCGCCCGGCGCCCGGCTTCGGAGCCTTTCTTGCCGCCGAGGATGAGCACAGCCTTCCCGTCCGGCTTCATGGACTGGAGTGCCTTGAGTGCGATGACTTGGTCGATTTCCGCCGTCTCGTGTCCGGATACTTCCCATACCCGCTTGTTTCCGGCGTCGTCCTTTATCGGCCCGAATGGTGGATTGGCAATCACGGCGTCATACTGCTTGCCCGGCGTGTAGTCCGTGGCGTCGTACTCCGTCACGTCAAAGTCCTGTGCGCGGAGCCGGGAGGCCCGGTTCGCATCCAGTTCGTTGACGGTGGATTTCTTGGCGTCAGCGCCGATGAGCAGCATGCCGTTGCCCGCCGTGGGCTCATAGACGGTCTTGGTCTTGTCGATGCCCGCAAGCTGCGACGCGAGATAGGCCAGCGGCGCGGGGGTGCTGTACTGCTGGTTGGCGACGCTCGTACTGGTGCGGGAGGAAAGGTTGGGCTGCCTGTGGTACAGGTCGACAAGCCCCCTAAACGTATCCACGGCATCCTTGCCATCGTTTACGATGCCCCGTGCGGCCGCCGTGACGCCAAGCTCCACGGACTCATCCACGTCTTTGACGATGGTGGATTTGCGCTCCGCAGGCACGCCTCCGAGCAGGGCGTCGGCTTCCTTTCGGGCTTCCCGAATGTCGCCGTACTGCCGCCCGGACTCAAGCTGTTCCTTGAAGTAGCCGCCGAGGGCCACCGTATCGGGCGTTTCGGCGGAACCGTAGCGGCGCTCTTCGGAAGAGGGCGTCTGTTTCGCTGCGGTGTTCACGTCACTCTGTTCCGGCATCATCGCGCTGGCGGCGGCAACTTGATCCGCTGAAGCGGTTGGGGCAGGCGCGGAGACGGGCGCATCCATCATTTGGCTGACGTCGACAACAGGGGCTTGCGGAACGGCAGGTGCTTCCGGGATGGGGGAAGCTACGGGAGGCTGCTGCATTGGCTGCGGGGGCGCATCCTGTGCCGCAGGCTGCTGAGCCTCGGGGAACAAGCCAAGACCGTTTTGCTCCACCTGAGGATGTGCGGTTCCCGGTTCACTCACAACGGGCTGTTCGGTTGGAGATGCTGGCGTCCCCAGACCAAACGCTGTAGGAGTCGTTTCGTTGGATGGACTCTGTGTTTTTAGGGGAGGTGTCGGGGAAAGGCCCATACCCGGTGCCGGAAAAAATTCATCATCGATGGCCTGTTCCTGTTCTGGCGCTTTTTGCTGTGTAGTGGGGGAACTGGCTTGATCTGCATGAGAAGGCGCCTTCGGAGCGTCGTTGGGATTGAGCCCGAGAAGGTCAAGCTTGCCACCCTTTTCTTCTTCGGTACGTGGAGCTTGCGACGAGGAGGAATCCAGTACCGGTTTATCCGCGCTGAAGAATTTGCTGCGGGTATACTCGGCTGCGGCGACGGGGCCATGCGTCATGCCCAGCATGAGGTTTGTTGTCCCGGCCTGTTCCTTGAATGCCTGAAGAATACCTTCACCGCCAGAATACCTTTTGTCACTGAGTCCGGCTTCGTGTTCAATATTCCCTTGCGTGTACTGTGCAATCGTTTCGCCAGTGTGCTCTCCGGCTGCGTCCAGTCCAAATCCGCCAAGTTTGTTCAATGCGCCTTTGGCGGCATTTTTTCCGAATATCCTGCCTGCAATCCGATTGAAAACAAAATCCGATCCCAGTTCCGTGAGCGCTTCGATACCGCCGTACTGATTGCCCATCAGATTGTATTCAGCAACAACCGCATCGGTTTCTTCTTGATCAAGAGGACGCCCCCGGAATTTCCGGGAGAATTCGTTCACCTGATTCAGCTTGTCCACAAGGAACTGGTCTTTGCTGGACGCCCCGAGGATGACGTTACCGATGCCCGCAACCGGCATTGCTGCGGCTGACCCCATTAAAGAGAGGCCGCCGACGAGCGCACCCGTAGCCGAGTAGGGTGCGGAAGCCTGAGCCCCGGATGGATCCAAAGGAAGCCAGTCGCCTACCGGATTCTCAAGGTGTCCATACTTGGCGCGGTAAACTTCATCACGCATCTGTTTCTCACGAACAGCCTTGTTCGTGGAATCGTTCGGATCTGCGGAAATAGTTCCCTTCGTCCGTTCCCGGTTGAATCTTTCGGCATATTCTTCAGGGTTCTGACGAATATCCTCAAGATCTGAAATGGATTCAATGTCAGGGAGATCGTTGCTGTGTACAGCGATTTGCCGTCCTGCCTGACGCAATGTCGTTTCAACTCCATGAGGGAGGTTCTTGGCCGCGTCAATAAGTGCACTTCCCCATCCTCCCTTATCGTCCGGAAGAAGCATGTTTTGGGCAACGAAAAGCTCCCGCTGCTGTTCACGGACTTCCGGGTCAAGATACTGGGCGGACTTTCCAGCCAGCTTATCGTAGAATCCCCCCAGAATGTCTGCTTTTTCTTCGGGAGATTTTTCGACGAATTTTTGATCCGCATAGAAATTCAGGGCGCGGGGATCCACGCCGCGCGGTAGCATGTGCGCTTCCATGAAATTGGTGCGGGCTACAGCCTTGTCTTCATCGGATGCGGGCAAGGATGGGGCAACAATTTTATCGAAGTAGTTCCCGATGATGGCGCGTTGGTCCTCTTCCGGGGACTTCCTGAAGTTTTCGTTCTGATAAAAACTCAGAATATTGGAATCAAGCATGAGCGGAACCTACTAAAGTCTGAAGTCTTCAAAAGAATAGGGAGACTTGATACGCGCGGTAGCGGGGTCTTGGGACGCTTGTTTGCTCTGAAGCAATGAGCTGAAGTCGATACCGAGATTTTGTTGGAAACTGAGGACTGTTTGTTCGCGTGCCAAGGTCAGGGCGTTTATGAAATCCGCGTCGTCAGGGGGTACGGGATCACCGCCTTTCATATATTGTCCGCCGCTTTTCCCGTATCCCAGTTGCATGAGCGTTGCGTCGACCATTCGGTTGAAGGCGTTCAGATCGGAAGCCTTGGGAGCCCTTCCCTTGCCGCCGAGTCCTCCCCGAGCTGCGAGGCTTTGGGCATACAGCCCAAGCCGCCTGTCTTCCATATCTAGACGGCGGTTATCCATCTTTTCCTTGCGGGCATCCGTGGCCTTCATCAAATCGGTGATGCCCATTTGGGCAAGCTGTTCCCGCGAGAACTGCTGGTTGCTGCCCGGAACGCTATACATGGGTTGGGTGACACCGTTGGGCCCCACCCCGACGACAGGGACAAGCTCTACTTGCTTCCCGTCTTTCCCTTTGCCGATGATGGTATTGTTCACATCCATCATCAACTGGGTGTTCATTTCGTTCATGGCCATGCCGTTCAAGAGAGTAAATTTCTGGAACTCCTTACTGTTGTTCCTGAAATTATTCAGCATGCCATAGGCTTCCTGCATGGACATCTTGCCGGATTGCTGTTCGCCGTCCGGTGTCGTGTACATCACATCGAACCCACCATCCTTGTCGGGGGTCAGACGATAGGGCGCACGCAACTGGGCGCTGAAACTGCCTATGAGGGAGCGGGCAAGATCGGCATTCCCGGACTGCATGGCCTTGTCGATTTCACTCCCGTACTGGCCGAGCAGCCGCGTCTGGTACTGGGCATCCTTGATTTGGTTTTGGAGGATAGTCTGTTTGCCCTGTTCGGTTTGAGACCACGTGCTGACGTGGGAGGCGAGGGCGGCCATGCCCGCGCGGTCGGAATAGAGCTTCGGATCCAGCGCGTGGAAGTCCCCGCCGTTGTCCGCGAGGGCCTTGGCAATGGCGTCGCCGCGTTCTTTGAGAGTGGATTGTTCGCGGAGCCTGTCGATATTGTTGAAGAGGCCGAGGGCATTGTTCACAGTGGAAAAAACATCGTCGCTCATAGGAACTCCATCTTAAAACAGGCTGGGAGATCTTTTGATAAACCCGGAACTCCAGCCGTTCGTGATGGAGCCGGTACTGGGATTGCCAATGGAACCATCGTTTCCAGTATTCCCGCTCCCAAACATTTTTTTTATGTTGTCGGTGGCGCCCGTGGAAATATCAGACCCGATGCCGGAACTGCCGTAGGCCAGCCCAATGCCAGCCCCTTGAAGCGCACCCGTGCCGCCTCCATCAATGGCCCCACCAAGGCCGCCTCCAATCATGGAACCAAGAGCTGTCCCCACGCCGGGAGCGATGAAGTTGCCCGCTATCCCTCCGACGACGGAACCGAGAACGCCGCCGATGCCGCCGCGTCCTCCGCTCGTCTTGGTTTCCGAGTGCGTCGTGGATGTCTGGTTGATTTTCTTGTCGCGGGCGGCCGCCATGGTTCCGGCAAGCCTGAGCGCATCCATGCTGAGGTCAGCCGTCTGTGTCCACGGCTTCTGTCCCATGTCGAATATTCCGTATCCGCTATGCGTTTCCTTCCTCCATCGCCGCCTCCAGCTGCTCGTCCTTGTAG
>USCL01000044.1 GCA_900553145.1 uncultured Desulfovibrio sp. | reverse complement strand
AGCTTCCCTCTCCCCTCCCCAGCCCCCTCCCCTCTCCTTCCAAAGACGTTCGTAAGGGGGGCGGGGCGGGTTGGAAGTCCGTTCCCGTTTGAAGCGCGTCGGGCCGCGAAGGGTTTTCTTTACGCGATTTTGCCGTATCGGATACGGCCTGGTAAAGCCGTTCGCCCTTGGGCACACTTCCTGTTCGTCTTTCTCGGCGGTGCGGAGACGATTCTCCGTTCCTCTCCGTCTTCCGTGCGGGACGGAGACGAGGCTCGTTTTTCCGCACCGGGCGGAAAGGGGTTGTTCTCCGCCGTGGTTTTCCCGGCTAAGGCCGTTTCGCAACCGTTCCGGGCGGCGCGGCCCTGCCGATGGTCTGGTCCCGGGCACCTTTCTCCAATGGGGGACTTCCTCCTCCCCACCCCAAAAAGACGTCCGTAAAATACTTTGACATCAGATAATTATTAAAAATTCCTGTTTCAGAGGTACGGGAAGTCTGAGCCGCCCTTCTGAGATTTCTCTCCAGAGCTACCTCATATTCAGTTCGACCAGCCCCTTGTCCCGGTCCATCTCCGCAAGCTTGCGCTTGGCGAGGCGGATGTACTGGAGGACGGGGCGCCGGGCGATGCAGACGTATCCGCAGAGGCCGCACTCCAGACAAGATTCGATGTGCTCGGCACGGCAACGCTCATGCAGGGCGAACTCCGCGTACCGGCTGAGGTTGCTCGGCTTGAGCCGCGCCGGACAGACCAGCACGCACGCCCCGCAGCTTACGCAGGGGCTGTGCCCTTCCATCGGCGGGATGGTTCCGGCCTCGACCACGAAAATGCCGTAGGTTCCTTTGGTGACGCTACGGTCGAGCCGGTCGAGGCCCTCGCCGCGCAACGGGCCGCCGCGTACCACCGTGTCGCCGTCCTTGAGCCGGATGTTGGCGAATTGCAGCAGTTCCCCGATGGTGGAGCCGTCGCGAACGATGTAGTTGCCCGAGTGTTCGTAACTGCCGATGGTCACGACCGTTTCGATGAGCGGACGTCCGAGGCGGCCCACGCGCCCGAGGCTCCAGATGTTGTGCAGGCCCACGATGCCCACGCCCTCGGGGTTCTCCTCGCCGGTCACGGCCTTGATCACCAGTTGGTCCACGCTGTTGGGGTATTCCGGCTCCACGTAGGCCAGCGGGATGCCCTCATAGGCTACCTTCGAGCCCTTGGGCACGGCGAGGATCACGTTGTCCGCGCGGGCCATGCGGCGGTGCAGCTCCATGCCCGCCCGCAGGTTCTCCACGTGCGACACAAGCATCGGCTCCGCCCACGTCACGCCTGGATCGGGGTTCAGGGCATTGATGATCAGCGTCTTGCACCGCCGCCCGAGCGAGCGGGTGTTCACGCCCATCCTCTTTACCGCGAGGGCCAGTTCGTCGCCTTCCAGCCCCTGCCCGAGCAGGTCCACGGGCTCCCCTTCCGGGGCGTCCTTAGAAGGTTCGGTGGCGGTCAGGAACACGCTGCGTTCCGTGATGTCGCTGACTTCGCCGTGGATGGAGGCGAAGAGGTCGCCCTTTCCCGGCGCGGGGTGCTCCCCGAGGAGCATGCCCGGATAGACGGGGCTTTTCTTTTTCAGGCCGGGAACCAGCGTGAAACCTTCCCGGTTGAGCCTGACCAGCTTGGGCGACGGCCCGTAGCTGAAACGCTGCGTCACCCCGTAGACGAGATGGAAACGGGGATCGTTGAGGATCTGGAAACGTTGCTTCATGACAGTCCGCCTATTTCGTGTGGCACTGGTTGCACTGGTCCTTGCGGAACGGCCCCTTGCCGAGCTTTTCGTGGCATTTCATGCAGTTGCCGTGGAAGGCAGCCATGCGGTCGGGGATGAGGTCCGAGGCCTTGACGTCTCCGTGGCAGACCGTGCAATCGGCGTCGCCGGGGTTCACGTCCACGGGCTGCCCGGAGGCGAACAGCTTGCGGTTGTCCGTAAAGGGATGGCAGCTTGTGCAGCCCTTCATGCCCGCGTCGAACCATTCCTGATGGCAGTCCGCGCATTTGGCATGCGCTGCGGTCTTCATGTCGGGGATGTCCCCCATCGGCTTGTCGAGGTGGCAGGCCGTGCAGCGGGCGGGTTCCGGCTCGATGTCGGCGTCGGCGTGATGGCAGTCGGTACAGGAAAGGCCGTACTCCTCGGCATGGGCCGCGTGGTCCCACTTCGCGGGCGCGCTGCCCATGTGGTGGCAGGTCGCGCAGGTCGTCTCGTCGTCCGCAAAGGCGGCGACGTGATCCTCCCGGAAGGAGCCGCCGAAATCGACGCCGTGGCACGCGCCGCAGGGCCGGACGTTTTCGCGCGCCTCCGCCGATTCGTGATGGCAGGTTTCGCAGGCTACCTTGTAGTCTTCAGCATGCCTCCGGTGGTCGAACACGACCCGTCCCCCGGCGTTTTCGAGCAGGAGGCGGACAGGCGTTTTCCCAACTGTGTCATGGGTATAGCCCACGACCGCCACCACGGCCATCAGACAGCAAAAAACGGTGACAAAGACATGACGTCTTGGCATGACAAACATTCCTTACCTTAGAATACGAAGGGATCGATAAGGCCGCGGAGTGCCGGGTCAGGGTACCCGGGAAAGGGGACGGCTGACGGTGTTGACGCCGTTTTCATGTTGGGCGGCATAGCCGAGGCGGGCATTGGATATCTATGCCCGCCCCCCTGCGGTTATGCGCCGCCGTTCCGGCGCAATATCCCGGGCCTATTCGTCGTATGGATAGTCGGATGCGGCGAACTCCTTGACGTGACGGGGATTGGGGTATGCTCCTTTCGCGGCCAGCTCCTTGAGCGCGCCGGATTTGTCAAACCATTTGGTATGCAGCAGTTCTTCCGATTTGTGGCCGAGCGGCTTGCCGAGGGAGGATTCGTACAGTGTCCGTACTTGCGCGTTGTCTTGGGAAGCTCTTTTGGGGAATTGTTTGTCGGCACCGTAGACGCCGTTGATGCGATCTCCCATGTACTCCTTGAATTCTTTTACCGCAGCTGCGGCCTTGCCGGTCATGCGGATGCCGAGAAGGATTCCCCCTGAAAGCATACAGGCTCCCTTTAGAAAACCGCGCCGGGTCACAGTGGCGAATGACATGGACTTTCTCCTTTAGACGTTGGCAGTTTGGGCGAGGCGTTTCCTGAATCCGGCGAAGAGGCCGAGGGCCTTGCGTTCAAGCGAGGCGAACAGGGACGGCATAAGCGGCTGTCCTCCGCCGCAGACGCATCCCCCGGGGCAGGCCATGAATTCGATGAAATGGTACGGCGAGTTCCCCGCCTTCACCTGATCGCAGATCTCGGCGAACCGTTTGGCTCCATGCACGACGGCAAGGCGGAGTTCCGTGCCGTTCAGGGTCACGGTATATTCCTTGAGACCGTCTAGCCCACGGACCTGTTTGAAGTCCCATGAATCTGGACGGGTTCCGGTAACGGCCTGATACGCGAAGCGCAGTGCCGCCTCCATGACGCCGCCGGTCACGCCGAAGATGGTGGCTCCGCCTGTGGATTCTCCCATCAGGCTGTCTCGTTCTCCATCCGGGAGACTGGCGAAATCAATGCCTGCCTTACGGATCAGGTAGGCCAGTTCACGGGTCGTCAGAGTGGCGTCGATGTCTTGCTGTCCGCTGGCATTGAGTTCCGGGCGCAATCCTTCGTATTTTTTGGCAATACATGGCATAATGGATACCGTGTAGATGTCCTTGGGAGCGTACTGCATCCGCTGCGCGCCGTATGTCTTCGCCAGTGCGCCGTTCATGCCGATGGGAGACTTGCAGGACGAAAAATGCGGCAGCAGTTCCGGGTAGAACGTTTCGGCATATTTCTGCCAGCCGGGGCAGCAAGATGTGAACTGGGGAAGATCTTTTTGGCCGCCCAAGCGTTCCACAAACTCAGACGCCTCTTCCCATATGGTGACGTCCGCCGCGAATTCCGTGTCCCAGCAGTGAGAGAAGCCCAAGGCCTTGAGGGCGGACAGCATCTTCCCGGTAGTCACAGTTCCGACAGGCAGGCCAAAGGCTTCGCCGAGCGCATAGCGCACGGACGGAGCAGGCATGGCCACGCATTTTACGCGGCTATCCTTGAGCTTTTCTTCCAGTTCCGGGACCCATGACCGAACCTCGTATATCGCCATCGAAGGACAATGGGTCAGGCATTGCCCGCAATTGATGCAGCTCTCCCGGTATTTGATGGTATGCGGCTCGAAGGTTTCCCCGTAGATGGCCCCGGTAGGGCAATATTGTTGGCATGTATCGCACCCGATGCACTTTTCCTGATCGATCTCCACAAAGGTCAGGCTGTCAGGTTGCACCCCCGTTTCGGGCACATTGAGTTCGTATTCGACATGTTCCATAACGATGCGTATCATTCTATCCTCCTGTCGCTTATAAGGCTACAAAAACCTGCTCCATCCCCGGCGCGTCATGGCGACATCCTCCCTGTGCCACCTGGGGGTTTGGGAATGGAGCGTTGGCATTCTCCGTCGGTGCAGATTTCCTATTGACTCCTGAGAGCTTTCCGATAGGACGCCAGAGCGTCCGGAAAAGGTCCGAGCACCCGCTCCAGCACGCCTTGGGCAAAGGAGATGGCAACGCCATAGTTGGTCATGGGAATGTCCGCCGCCCGTGCCGCCCGCAGCCGGGACAGCATCTGCCTGCGCGTCATGGCGCAACCTCCGCAATGGACAATAAGATCCCATTCAGTCGGGTCTTCCGTACCGGCCTTGCCTGCGTGCATGCCGATGCGCAACTCGCCACCAGCCTGCTCTTGCAGGAGCCGGGGGATTTTGATGCGCCCGATGTCATCTTTCTGTGGATGATGGGAACAGGCTTCCATCATGAGCACGCCGGATCCGGGCCGGAGTTTTTTGATGGCTGCGGCTCCAGCGGCAAGCATGGGCAGATCGCCCTTGAGCCGGGCCATAAGGATAGAGAATGTGGTGAGAGGGACGGAATCCGGCGTTTCGGCGGCGGCCCGGCGGATCACTTGGGAATCGCATACGACCAGATCCGGAGCCTTTTTCAGGGCGCGGAAGGCCGTACCCAGCTCCTCCTCCGTAACCACAAGACAGAGTCCCCGTCCGTCGAGTACGTCGCGGATGGTCTGCACTTGTGGCAGGATGAGCCGCCCCTTGGGTGCGCCCGAATCAAGGGGAACAACAAGAACAACCAGCCCGTTCCGGGGAAGGAGCTCCCCCCCCAGCCGCGTTTCTTGCAGCAATTCGTCAGGGGCGAGGCGGACAAGGCCGTCGCGGACAGCATCCAAGCCTTCACCTGTTTTCGCGGAAGCGGGTAACCCCGTGAGCATGCCGGGAAGGGCCGTGCTCACTGTGGAGGGGAGATCTGACTTGTTCATGACCACGAGAAAAGGGATATCCTGCCCCCTGAGCATGGTTGCGATCCGTTCCTCGCAATCTCCCCACAAACTGCCCTCGGTCACAATCATAGCCATGTCCATCCCGGGTAGGGCCGCTAAGGCGCGCTCCATGCGCCGCATGCCCAGATCTCCCTCGTCGTCCAACCCCGGGGCGTCCACGAAGACGACCGGCCCCAGCAGTGCAAATTCCAACGTCTTTTCCACAGGGTCGGTGGTGGTTCCCGGAGTGTCGGAGACAATGGATACCGGTTGACGGGCCAGCGCGTTGATCAACGACGATTTGCCGACGTTCCGGCGTCCGAAGAGGCCGATATGCAGCCTGAGTCCCTTAGGCGCGTCCAGCATGTTCTTTCTCCCGTGGCAGTGAGTGCGTGCGCCCTGCGGACTCGATGGCTTGCCGGACTTCTTCCATGCCGACACGGCGCTTGTTGTCATACAGGCGATATTCTTTTTGATGCGCCGGGGGTGTGAAGCCCGGCATAAGTACGTTTCCGCCGGCGAGCAGTCCTTCCCGCTGTCCAGAAACGGGATCGAGGGTTGCCAGCGCCGTGGTGGCGGGCAGATTGGCCCACGGCAGGGCAATGCGGAGCGTTGCCATGACTCGCAGGGACAGGAGAACGGAACCACTGGCCTCATGTCCCAGCGGTGTGTCGATTTGAGGGATGAAGGGGCCCGCTCCGCACATGTCCACGCGGAGATTTCGGGCCAGCAGAATATCGTCCGCGAGTGTTTCCGGCCTTTGTCCCGGAAGTCCCACGATGAACCCGGATCCCAGTTCATATCCCAACTTTCGCAGTGTGCGCAGGGCCTCCACCCGCTGCCCCAGAGAACGGCCCGGGTGCAGGGATGCATAGAGCGAAGGATCCGCCGTCTCATGCTTCAGTAGAAAACGGGATGCGCCGGCCTCTTTCCATAGGGCATAGGAAGCCGCCGGATGCTCGCCGACGCTAAGGGTCACCGCCGTTGCGGGCAGACGAACGCGGAGAGCATCCACGATATGGGCAAGGTGTTGCGGGTCTTCATGGATTTCACCCGATTGGAGAACGATAGTGTCCGCGCCAAGGGCTACGGCACGTTCCGCGGCTTCGAAGATATCCTCTTCGGCAAGGTGGTAGCGGTGTGGCGTGAGATTGGCCGAGCGCAGCCCGCAATAGCGGCAATTCCGTTCACAATGGTTCGAGAACTCGATCAGCCCGCGGACAAAGACATGCGTCCCCTTCTCGCGTTGACGTTCCTCATTTGCACGGGCGCAGAGCTCCGTGTAGGGCGTTTCGAACAGCAGTTTGAGAATATCTTCCCGGAACATGGTTGCCTCCCCGCAGAACTGGCGGCTAAAACCTGAAATCTCGTTGTCCGGTCGCGATTTTCTCCAGACGTTCGGCCGCGATGTGCCTGACCTTCTCGTTCGGGATGTTGCCCAGTTCTCTCCGGATCAGCGCCGAACCGGTACGTCGCGCCCGGTCGGAGGCGTAGTCCTCCAGATACTCCTTCAAAGTCATCAGCGCGTTGGGATGACAACAGTCGGCAATTCTGCCGCTTTTGCACAGCGCCATGAATCGGTCGCCCGTCCTGCCTTCCCGGTAACAGGCCGTACAGAAACTCGGAATGAAGCCGAGCTCCATCAGCCAACAGACGACCTCGTCCAGTGTCCTGTTATCGCTGACGTCGAACTGGGCTGAATTTTCCTCTTCGGGTTCCTGCGAATCGTACCCACCGACGCTGGTTTTTGATGCCCCGCTGATCTGGGACACGCCGAGCCGGATGACCTTTTCCCGGGTGGCCTTGCTTTCGCGGGTCGAAATGATCATGCCCGTATAGGGGACGGCAAGCCGCAGACAGGCGCAGATCTTGGCAAAGGTTTCGTCGTCGATGCCGTTGCCGAACTCGGCGGGATCGATGTCTTCGGCCCGCTTCACCCGGGGTACGCTTATAGTGTGGGGGCCGACGCCGTGCACGGCTTCGAGATGCTCCGCGTGCATCAGCAGCGCGGCGAACTCGTAGCGGTACCTTTCGAGGCCGAACAGGACACCGATGCCCACATCGTCGATTCCGCCCAGCATGGCCCTGTCCATCGCTTCGGTGTGGTAGGCATAATCGTGCTTCGGGCCCGACGGATGAAGCTTTTCGTAACTCTGCTTATGATACGTCTCTTGAAACAGAATATAGGTCCCGATTCCGGCTTCTTTGAGCTTTCTGTAGTTTTCGACGGTGGTTGCGGCTATATTGACGTTGACCCTGCGGATTGCCCCGTTCCTGTGTTTGACGCTATATATGGTTCTAATGCTCTCCAGAATATATTCAATGGGATTATTGAGGGGATCCTCGCCGGATTCTATGGCAAGCCGTTTATGCCCCATGTCCTGAAGAGCCGTCACTTCTCGTACGATGTCTTCCTGTGTCAGTTTCTTCCGCGCAATATGCTTGTTTTTCGCATGATATGGACAGTATGAGCAGCTGTTTATGCAGTAATTCGACAGATACAATGGTGCGAACATCACGATGCGGTTGCCGTAGATATCCTGCTTGATCCGCTCAGCCAGCGCATAGATTTTCTGAACCTTTTCCGGCACATCGCAGGCAAGAAGAACGGATGCTTCGCGATGGGAGAGCCCCTTCTTTCGTTCCGCCTTTTCAATGATGGAATCGACCAGCCCGAGGTTGTTTCTGTTCTCTGACGCGTATGCTATCGAGGCGAGGGCTTCATCGTGGCATATGAACTCTTCGGCATTCACTGACGACGGATTATACATGGCTTATGTCCTTGTCATAGTGTTTGATGAAACGATATTCCCATAATGCCTGTTTGATGCCGAACCCTATCTGTATCATAACTATATGAAATATATTGGATATAAAGCACTATTAAAGAGCCTACGCCTGCGTGTTACTTTTGTCAATATAATGTTACGAAAAAAGTGATTACGTTCTCCAATTCACAATAGCTGACTCCTGAAGCAAGCATCTCGATGGAATCACTGGATGCCGGCCAACCTACTTTTTTACTTTCCAAATAAAGTTGAAGAAAAGGAAAGAGACAAAAGACGGTTGAAAGAGCAAAGTGATAGAATAGGCTGGCATACCGATGGCGATCCCCCTTGCGTGCTCTCCTCTTCCTCCTCCGCCTATATAACCGGAGACAAGGATATGTCGTAAGACAGCCGCTGAAGGAAGCCCGAGGTAGCAAGCCGGACGTGACGGACAAAAGCCAAATAATAAAGCGTGCAGCGGGGTAAGGCGACATGAGACGCCGATACTCATTGGGAAGCTACAGGGTAAATTTGGCATGTGTCGGTGAAGTGAAGCACGTCTTGCTCCGAGAGGTCGTTACGGAAGTCCCGAAAAAAAATGTAGGAACAAGGTGTTGCAGGAATTTCGCCGGTGGCAATACCATATACGCCATCATCGGCGGATCCATCCTGATTTGGCTATTCAATTTTGTGGTGCTGCGCGGCACACAGCAGGCTGCGGTGATCAACACCATAGGTACTATCGGCAAGCTCATTCCGTTGTTCATATTTATCATTATTATGATTTTCGTTTTTCATATTGATAAGTTCGATTTCGACTTCTTCGGCAAGCTGGCTGTGGACAACGGACACCATTTAGGTGGACTCGGTACTCAGATAAAGAGTACCATACTGGTAACACTCTGGGCGTTCATCGGAATTGAAGGTGCTGTGGTGCTTTCTGACCGGGCACAGAGCCAAGATGACGTAGGCAAAGCCACGATCATGGGGTTTGTTGGCTGCCTCGTTGTATATGTCCTGTTGTCGGTATTGCCCTTTGGATTTATGACTCAAGAGGAACTGGCCGCTGTGCCTACGCCTTCCACTGCCGGTGTGCTGGAACGGGCCGTGGGGCCATGGGGAAGCTGGATTATGAACATTGGGTTGATTATTGCTGTTCTGGCCAGCTGGCTTGCCTGGACACTGATCACAGCGGAAATGCCCTTTGCCGCAGCAAAAAACGGAACGTTTCCACGTCAGTTCTCAAGGGAAAACGCCAATGGTGCACCTTCCGTATCCTTGTGGGTGACAAGCGCGCTCATGCAACTCGCACTTCTGCTCGTGTATTTTTCCAACAATGCTTGGAATATGATGCTGAGCATCACGGCTGTCATGGTTTTGCCCGCCTACCTCATCTCCACGCTTTTCTTGTGGAAAACGTGCGAGGATGGCCAATATCCCCAGGGAGCCGCAACCGGACGGGCTTCGGCGCTGGTCTGCGGCTTTCTAGGGCCAGCCTATGGACTTTGGCTCATTTACGCTGTGGGGCTGCACTATCTGCTTATGGCGTCGGTGTTTATCGCTATTGGTATCCCCGTCTATATCTGGATCCAGAAGCAACATCCTGATCAGAACCCCATGTTCCTAAAATATGAAAAAGTACTTTGGGTACTTCTCGTACTTGTTGCTTTGTTCTCGCTCTATCTTTTTATGCATTGAATTGTAAAACTATAACGTGTATATATTGAAGAAACCATAAAACAAGTATCTGTGCAAAAGCAGAGAGAGTCAAAGTGCGGCTAGCGTGCTCCCCAAGGATAGGACCTCCCTTCGGGTAACAGCTTGTCCCACTTCATCCGAAGGAGTCCCTTAACAGTGCCGTCAACACTGTTGAGGGATTCTTCTTACGTGAATTACCTTCCCGGCATAGCACTGGCAAAAATGCTGTTCCTGATTTAGATTTGGTACGGCGACGGGACAGTCTCTGTGTGTCTGCTGCTGTATTTCGTCACGGGGCCAGTTGATGTTCTTGGCGAGGCCACCTAACATAACGTTTCGCCGGACGCTCAACTTCATGTCTTCCTCCGGGGATACGGTGGCCAGACCAGCTATCACTATGGCGTGGTAGAACACTGGAACGCAGGGCAAAGCGAGCTGAAAGGGGACATCATACGAAATATCACTAAAGACATCAAAAACGTCTTGAATAGGAGAGGCTACCATAACGGATCAGGTGTTTATTCAGGTTTCGTCTCCGGTGGCGACTACCTTTCCACCAGAGAGACAAGCCGCGAACTATCCGTTCATCAACCAGCTGCGCCTCAGCCCGCAATGCGGTTTTGCTTCTACGGAAGAGGGAAACTTGCTGACGGAAAAAGAACAATGGGCTAAGATCGCTTTCATAAAAGAGATTGCCGAGTCCATCTGGAAATAAAAACAAAGTCCGGTACACGCTCATTCCGTGTGCCGGACTGTCTCATCATACGGAAAAAACAAACAATGAGTTCAATAAGGGCAACCCGGTGCGGCCTTTGCGCTATTTTGATATGGAGTATGCTGATTGCGCTTATGCGCAGCGTAACCAAAGTCTTCGGCGCAACACTAGGTGCCGCTTTGGTCTATAGCCTCGGCGCGCTTTTGCTATTTCTGAAACAGGGCATTCCTGACCTCAAGACACTTTCCAAGCCGTATCTGTTCATCGGCGGGTTCTTCTTCGTCGCCTATGAACTCCTGTTCTCCCAATCCATCGGGCTTGCCCATGACAGCCAGCAAACGCTGGAAGTCGGGCTTGTCAATTACCTGTAGCCTTGCCTGATTGTGCTTTTTTCTCTGATCATTCTAAAGCAGAAAGCGCGTTTTTATCTTTACCCGGGCCTGCTGTTTTCCTTTTCGGGAATCGTCTGGTGCGTTTCCGGAGGGGCTTTCGACCTCGCTCTTTTCATGGAACATGTTTCCTCCAATCCCATTCCCTATCTTCTCGCCTTCATCGCCGCCATCTTTTTGGGACTCTACTGCAACGTGGTAAGACTGTTCACACAATCCAGCAAAATCGTGCATATTTCCTTTTTGACTATCGCCACTACACTGTGGATCCGTTGCCTCATTGCGGAGGAACCGTTCCCCAGCGTACCTCTAATTGAGTATCTCAATGTATTGATAACGGCCATCTGTTTCGCCTCGTCGTATGCCTTGTGGGAAGAGGGTCCAGAAAGGAAACCTCATACTGTTCGCGACGGTATCCTATTTCACCACCCATCTTTTCCATTTTGTTCAGTTGCCTATGGCTCTCCGTACTTCCAGTGCCTTCTTTCTAGTGCGGCGTAGGCATGTTTGGTCTAGGATCCGTTCTCAGTTGGTTGGCGACCCCCAAAAATGATACGAAGAAGCTGCTATGACAAACAATTGCAAACGTGTTTTGCCTCTTTCAACGAATGTCTTTTTCATGACGACTGCATGTCCAAAAATATCCTGCGGTCAGCATAAATCAAAAAGATGGAATGAAACCAGACAAGCCGCAACAAAAAACAGAGCAATCTACACGTCCACCATTAGTCCTTGTGCGGGGACATCCATTTTCTAGTTTTCCATTCCTCATAAATCCGTTTTCCGGAAGGAACGGAGGCTTCGGGATAAAACCATGATGCAAGTTCGGCGAGGCCGATGACATAACGGGGGCCGCTTGCGATGTCCGAATCGAGGACATACACACGGTTCTCTGTGACGGCATCAAGCAACCGCCAATTGTCCCGCTCCAAGACACTGTGCAAGCACCTGTCGATTCTCAGGGAATCCTCTTCAGGATTCTGTTTGCCCAAAAGAATGCTCTTCACAAAAAGCTGTGGATTCCTTTCGAGAACCCATTCGGAATCTACTTGCATGGAGCGTATGCCGATATCACCGGCAAGGTTGTTCCCGCCAGCCATCTGCGTCAGTTCGTACAGGCCCGAGCCCGGTCCCGCTATCCTCAACGGCGTAAAATGCTCCGCCAGTACCGTCGGCTTTGGATGACCGGCTATGCTGTTTTGTATTTGCGCCGTCCAACGTGCCACCCACTCCCAATAGGCTTCCGTACGCGCTTGCGCTTCCGTGCCCAAAATCGACGCGAGCGCCCGCATCTCTTCGGGCAACGTCTTCGGTTCCGTCAGATCGAGCCGGAGCACGGCGATCCCCAGAGGCTCCAACTGCCGTTCCAGTTCTGGGCCCGGATTCGTTTTCCACGCAAGAACTACATCCGGGCGAAGCTCCGCAATCACTTCGAGATTCGGCATAAAACCGCGCCCTACGCTTGGCAGCCCCGCAATTTCAGGAAACTGCCCGATCCGGGTCTTCGTGTGTTCCGTAACCCCGACGAGCGTATCCATCCTGCCCATAATCTGAATACATTCGGCGCCGGAAGCGGAGAGTGACACGACTCTGCGAACCGGAACAGGAACACGGATATTTCTTCCCAAGGAATCCATAACGGTGTTTTCCGAATCATGTGCCCAAGTCGCTGGACACATCACCAGAATAATAACGAAGAGCCATCTCAGAACGGGATTCACAATATATCCTTGAGCGTGCGAACCAGCGTATCCGCTTTAAGTTCTTCAAGATGCATATAGTCGGCCTCCAAAGCTTCAGAGAGCGTTTTCGCCATTGCGAACTGGACGAGGCCTTGCCGCTCTACATCAATTACTAGGGAATGAATACGTCCGTCGGCGGCAATGCGCCGGGCGGCTTCCAACGCCGCGGGCATAGGCTTTACGCCGTTCGGGGCAACGTTGGCTCTCCCGTCGGAAAGGACAAGTAAAATAGGTCTGGTATCTGGATCTTTCCGAAGCTGGTTCTTGATGATGCGATGACTTTCCTCAAGCCCCGACGCGAGGGGCGTACGCCCCCCTGTGGGGAGCTCCTCCAGTTTCCGGTAAGCCTGCTCCACACTCCCTGTGGGATGCAACAACACTTCGGCCTGTTGGCCACGGAAGGCGACAAAAGCCACCTTGTCCCGTTTTTGGTAGGCATCCACAAGAAGGGACAACACGGCACCCTTGGCTTCTTCCATGCGTCTGGCCGCTCCCATTGAGCCGGAAGCGTCCACGGAAAAGACTATCAAGTTGCCGATTTTCTTTTCGCGGCGTTTGGTGCGGATATCATCACGGGTAATGACGGGGCGGCTCCATCCGCCTCCGGCGGCGCTGTGATGCAAGGCTGAGGCACGAAGCGTCGCATCCCATGCAATATCGGCATGCTTCATTTCATGTCCCACGAGCGGAAGACTTCCTACAGTCCGTCCGACCTTTTGCGGCGTGGACGTGCGGGAACGCCGTCCTGTGCCTTTGCGTTGCATCCGATCTTTTCTCAACCGGATAGGCCTGATCGTAAACGGCGCTCCAATGGCGAAAACCTGATCCACATCCCCCACCCCGGCTACTCCCTGCGCATTTCCCTGAGGGGGCAATTGCGAAGCTGCATCAGGAAGAGGATTGCCCTGCGAATGGGAATGCTCTTGCGGCTCATCCCTATCCTCCTCCCGTCTGGAGTGCTCCTGTCCTTGTGAAGAGGAATGCTCACTCCGCTCCTGCTCCTGCCGTTCCTGCGGGGGCGGGGCCGCCATACGGCGTCGATGCGCCAAAGCCAACTCCTCCGCCTCCAACACATCTTCCTCTCGAACCTCCTGCCTTGCGGCCAATGCCGCGAACGCACGGGCGGTCCGCTCCAAGGCCAGCTCCCCACGATGTCCGGCGCAGAGCGCTTCCGCAGCAATCTCGGCCATTTTTTTCATCAAAAGCCGAGGAATACGGACCTGTGAGACAAGCCGTTGCGCTTCACGGATACGGACGGCAAGCGCGGCTTCCTGTTCAGCGTATCGGAGGAGAAATCCCTGCGGATCAGCGTCAAACCGCTCACGAAGCCGCAACACGCTCAGGCGTTTTTCCACGTCATTGGGCGCGGATACCGAAACCGCCAGCCCGAAGCGATCCAGAAGCTGGGGCCGAAGCTCTCCCTCTTCCGGGTTCATTGTCCCAACAAGGACGAAGCATGAAGGATGTTCAGCGGATATGCCTTCCCGCCGGATACGGTTGACGCCTTCGGAACAGGCCTCAACAATAATGTCCGCCACATGATCAGGAAGCAGGTTGACTTCATCTATATACAGGATGCCACGGTGCGCGGCTGCGAGCAGCCCCGGCTGAAGGATGCGTTTTCCCTCGCGGAACGCCACTTCCATGTCCAGGCTTCCGGCTACCCTGTCTTCACTGGCGGACAAAGGAACATCCACCAATTGCGGGGTAAAGGCCATTGCCGGCAACGCCCCCCTGCGTTTTTTCTCCGCGCAGGCAGGACAAAGGGAACCTTCCGGGGCACGCGGATCACAGTGCCACAGGCAACCCGCGACAGCCTGCGTTCCGGGCAGCAGCGAGGCGAGGCCGCGCACAGCCGTAGATTTCGCCGTTCCTTTTTCACCCCGCAGCAACACGCCGCCAATGCTCGGTAAAACGGCGTTGGCGAGCAAGGCGCGCTTGATCTTTTCCTGCCCTACAAGGGCGGTGAAAGGAAACACCCGCCATTTGCCGGACATCACCGCACCGCCTTCGCGGACCCGACATTCTGAAAAGGCTTTCTCCTCATCCTGTGCGGCAGAACCAGCCGGGCAGCCTGCATGACATCTTCTCTGGTGGCCTCGCCATCCCCACGCCACGCGGCGATGGCCTTGACGGTTTTCAGCATGACGATATCCGCCCTGTGCCCATCCACTTCCGTTTCAATGGCGAGTTCGACAATGGCGCGCATGACATCTTCCGGAACAGCGACGTTCCCGAGTTTCCGTCTCGCGGCGACAATCCGTTCGGCTATCTCCTTCTCCTGCTCCTGCCATGCGGCACGGAAGCCCACCGGATCATCCTCAAAAGCCGCACGGCGGGTCATTACCTGAAGCCGCGCTTCCGGTTCCGCCATGCCCCTGACCTCCACGCACAGGCCGAACCTGTCGAGAAGCTGCGGGCGGAGTTCCCCTTCTTCCGGGTTCATCGTACCGACAAGCACAAAACGGGAAGGATGCGACCAAGAAACGCCTTCACGCTCGACCGTGTTTATGCCCATCGCCGCCGCATCCAGCAATACGTCCACAAGATGGTCATCCAGCAGGTTGATTTCGTCCACATACAGGATACCCCGGTTGGCATCCGCAAGGATCCCCGGTTCGAAACGCCGTCTGCCTTCACGGAGGGCCGTTTCCATATCCAGTGAACCGACGACGCGATCTTCCGTGGAACCGACCGGCAAGTCGACCACACGAACCTGACGCGAGACGGATTCAAGAGCCTCCTGCTCCAGACACCACGGGCACAACGCGTCGCCGTGGGGATCACATCCGCAGGGACAGCCTTTCACCACGTTGATTTCCGGGAGAATCGCTTCCAAAGCCCGCACAGCCGTGGACTTGGCGGTCCCTTTTTCTCCTCGGATAAGCACCCCGCCGATACCGGGATAGACCAGATTCAGCAGCAGGGCCTGTTTCAATTCCTCCTGCCCGACAATGGCGGAAAAGGGATAACGCTGGCGAAGTGTTTTCATCGGTTCTCCTTCGATCTTACTGATTGTTTTCGCGCATGGCTTCCAGCGCCCGTTTCCACTCCGCCACATCGTCGGACGTGACGATGTCGATGGAGCCTCCCTGAAATTCCCCGCCGAACGCCTCTGTACGATCTTCGAGGGAACCCTCTATGTCCATGTAGGCTTCGCGCAGTTCGGCAAGCACATCAGGATCGGCCTTCCATAAATGGCGCGCTTCCGCTTCAAGCAGCCGACGGGCGATTTCTTCAAGTGCCCACGGATTGTTTTCATCAAAAAAAGCCCGGTTTTCAGGATCCAGCACGAAGGTTTTGGCGATGTCGTCGAAAATCCAGTCATCAACGGCCTGCGTGGTGGCTCCCCACCCGTATACGCGCCCGGTACGTTTGGAAATATCCCCCGCCCCCTTGTATCCGTGCCGTTTCATTCCCTCTATCCATTGGGGATTGAGCAACCGGGTCCGCACGACGCGGCGCACCTCGTCGGCCAGATCGCGGACCCGCACCTGTTCGGGCTCGCGCGTATCGCCATAATACGTTTTGACCTGCCCGCCCCGGAAATGGGACGCCGCAGCGGCCATGCCGCCGTGCGTCCCATAATAGCCGCAGCAGTTGAACAGATCGTGCTCGTCGCTGACCACCTTATTGTAGGTGACGTCCACAGTGGAGAGGCTGGCCTCCAGCGCCCTCGGACGTTTGACCCCGAACGCGTCCTTGCCGTAGGCGTACCCGTTCCAATGGATAAAAATATCCGCGAGATCGGCTTCCGTCTGCCATGCGGACGCGTAGACGGCGAGGTTGACCCCGGCTTGATAGGTTCCCGGTTCCGAAGAAAAAAGACGGAAGGTTGCTGAACGCCACGCATCGGGATCATCGGTTTCGATGGCTTCCAGACGTTCCTGCGTGTGTTTGCGGACGAAGTTGCTTTCCAAAGGTTCATCCAGCGCGGCGACGGCCTGTACCGCCGCATCCAGCATGTGCATGGCCGCAGGAAAACCGTCCCGCAGCAGACCCGATACGCGGACGGTCACGTCAATGCGCGGGCGGCCCAGCTCTTCCAGCGGAATGACGTCGAACCCGTCCACCATCCCGTTGCCCAACCAGCGCGGAACCACTCCGAGGAGGCAGAGAAGCTGCCCCATTCCTTCGCCGTCGGCCCACATCATGTCGTTGCACATCCAGAACATGGCGACGTTTTCAGGATAACGCCCTTCCTCCTCCAGATGTTTGGCGATGAGCGCCCGGGCGAGATTCTGTCCGACGCGCCATGCCGCGCGGGTGGGCAGCCGCCGGGGATCAAGCGTGTAAAAATTCCGTCCGGTCGGCAGGATGTCTTCCCGCCCCCGGGTGATGATCCCGGAAGGCCCCGGCAGTACATAGTTGCCTGTAAAGGCATTCAGCAGAGAACCCGTTTCGTCCGTGACATCCATCCGTTCGATGATGCCGAGAATCCTCCGCCCCACCGTGGCAAGGCCCTCCAGCACGTCCGGCACAAGACACGCATCCCCCAGCAGGGAGCGGACACATACGGAGAGCGCCTCCGGCTCCGTACCCTCCATCAGCATCTCGCAAACGGCAACGAGCTGGTTTTCCACTTTTTCCAAAAGGCTTGCATGGCTCTGCCGAAGACGTTTGTCCACGCCTCCCGGTTCGGCGAGCAATGTTTCAAGCTCGAATCCTTGGGCCGTGCACAGCCTTTTCCGTAACGAATCGGCCTGTCCCGCGTCATACCGGACAATGGACGCTATAAACTGTGCCCTTCGCTTGCCCTGCGGCGTTTCCCCGAAAACGTGCATGCCGTCTTCCATATGCGTACTGCGGAGAAGGCCGAGAGCCGCATGGGTGCGGGAGGCAAGGGAAGCAAAGTCAGGAGCCGTTTCAGGGGATACCTGCGATTCCAGATTGGCGGCGGCAATCCCTTCCCGGATCAGATGTTCGAGCTGGTGCGCCCGGTTGGGATTCCCCACACGGGCCTGTTCCCATTCGCCAAGCAGGCGATCCAGCTCTTCCAGAGCCTCGTAAAGGCCGCTCTGCACCATGACCGTCTGCATGTGATCGACCAGTTCCGCATAGCTCCGCCGCTTGGCGACGACACCTTCCGGGGGATTGTCGGAGTTGTAGATATAGACATGCGGAACCTCATGAAGGGCAAGATCAGGAAAACAGCTGCCAGAAAGTCCGACGCTTTTCCCGGGAAGGAATTCAAGGTTGCCGTGCGTTCCCACATGCACCACGACATCCGCGCCAAAACCGTCCTGAAGCCAGCGATAGGTCGCTATATATTGATGCGGGGGCGGTACGGAGGGATCATGGAGAATTTTGCAGACCTGTCCGTCACATCGGGAGCCGGCACATCCGCGCTTGGGCTGAATACAGACCACGGCATTGCCCCACCGGACACCGGTGACGAGGATATCCCCGTTGAGCACCATTGCGGCGGGAACGCCGTTCATTGGTTCCCC
>USCL01000043.1 GCA_900553145.1 uncultured Desulfovibrio sp. | reverse complement strand
TCTTCTTCTTCTTCTTCTTCTTCTTCTTCTTCTTCTTCTTCTTCTTCTTCTTCTTTTCTCGGCGGCGGCTCTGCCGCCATTGTCCCTCCAGCCCCACGTTTCTCTAGGCTTCCGGGCTATTCCATGCAAAAAAAGCATAGTTTTTTAAGAGGGGGGAGACATGATGAAACACCTTGTCCTCATCAGCGGGGCAATGGGCATAGGGAAAAGCGCCGTCTGCCGTGAACTGCTGCGGCTGCTGACGCCGGGCGTCTGGCTGGACGGCGACTGGTGCTGGAACATGAACCCGTTTGTCGTTTCGGAGGAAAACAAGCGGATGGTGCTGTCCAACATCGCGCATCTGCTCAGGGCGTATCTGGACAACTCGGGATACCGCTATGTGGTGTTCTGCTGGGTGCTGGATCAGCCCGCCCTTTTCGACGCGGTGCTCAACCCGCTCCGGGATCTGCCGTTCGAGCTGCACAGCTTTTCGCTCACCTGCACGGAAGACGCACTGCGGGAACGGCTGGAACGCGACGTGCGGGACGGCATCCGGGATCCCGGCGTCATCCCGCGAAGCCTCCGGCGCTTGCCTGCCTACGCCGCACTGCCAACGCGCAAGGTGGACGTGACGTCCCTGACCCCGCATGAGGCCGCATGCCTGATCGCTTCATCGGTTGGAGAGGCTTTTTCTGGAGAGGTGCAAGTGTCAGGGGCACCATCCGCGACTGCCGCCGCGTGGGCAACCGGAGGGCCGCAACCATCAGAGGGAGGCGGGAACCGATAGGGGGATTCGATATTGTGGCGTTAAGGGAGGGAAGCCGTTCCGGCAAAGGAAAGGGGAAAGGGAACCTCTCTCCGGAGAGGTTCCCTTTCCCCCGTAGTTTCACCGGGCTGAGCTTACTTGTAGCTTTCGATCAGCGCATTGGCGCGGGCCTGCGCCTTCTGGATGCGGACGCGGAGGCTGGCCTTGTAGGCGTCCATGTCCTCAATGGGCTTGCGGGCGACGCCGGTGTCCATCGCGGCCTGCGCGACCGCCGGGGGCAGCCATTCGATGAGGCGCGGATCAAAGGGCTTCGGGATGACGTAGCCCTGCCCGTAGCTGAAGGTCTGGCCTTCGTAGGCGGCGGAAACCTCGGCGGGCACGGGCTCCTTGGCCAGCGCGGCGAGGGCGCGGGCGGCGGCAAGCTTCATGGCTTCGTTGATTTCCGTGGCGTGCACGTCCAGCGCGCCGCGGAAAATGTAGGGGAAGCCGGAAAGGTTGTTGATCTGGTTCGGGAAGTCGGTGCGGCCCGTGCCCATAATGCAGTCGGGGCGGGTTTCCATCGCCAGGGGGTAGGCGATTTCGGGATCGGGGTTCGCGCAGGCGAAGATGACCGGGTTGTCGGCCATGCCCTTGATCATGTCGGGGGTCAGGAGATCCTTCTTGGACAGGCCGAGGAAGAGGTCCGCGCCCTTGAGGGCTTCGGTCATGGTCATGTCTTCGGACAGGGCGAACTGGGCCTTGTATTTGTTCAGATCCGTGCGTCCCTTGTGCAGGATGCCCTTGGAGTCGAACATGCGGATGTTGGCGGGATCGATGCCGAGCTCGGTGTAGAACTTGGCGCAGGCGATGGCCGCGGCCCCGGCCCCGGACACCACCACGATGAAGTCTTCCGCCTTTTTGCCGGTGAGTTCCAGCGCGTTGATGAGGCCCGCGCCGGAGATGATGGCCGTGCCGTGCTGGTCGTCGTGGAACACCGGGATGTTCATTTCTTTCTTGAGCACTTCTTCGATGTAGAAGCACTCGGGGGCCTTGATGTCCTCAAGGTTGATGCCGCCGAAGGTGGGTTCAAGGGCCTTCACGACTTCGACGATCTTGTCGGGATCGGTGAGGGCGAGGTTGATGTCATAGGCGTTTACGTCCGCAAACGCCTTGAAGAGCACGCCCTTGCCTTCCATGACCGGCTTGCCCGCGAGGGGGCCGATGTTACCGAGGCCGAGGACGGCGGTGCCGTTGGAGACGACGGCCACGAGGTTGCCGCGCCCGGTGTAGGCGTTGGCGAGGGACGGATCGTCGGCGATGGCGAGGCAGGCGTTGGCGACGCCGGGGGAATAGGCCATCGACAGGTCTTTCTGGGTGAAGCAGGGTTTGACGGGAAGCACTTCAAGTTTTCCCGGGCGGGGTTCCTCATGGTAGGCGAGGGACTCTTCCTTGGTGAACAACGCCATGACGATCTCCTGTGGTTTGAGTTCAAATGGGGTGCAAAAGCGATAGCATAAGGAGGAATAGGGGGCAATGGCGGCTTCCCTGTTCATGGAATTCCTGTTATGCTGAAACGGTATGCCGGGAAAAAGCGCCGCCGGAAGTCCCTTGTGCGGCCCTGAGGCGTCCCGGATGGAAGTCAACGAGAAAGGATGAATATATGTCGCTGATCGAAATCAGGGATGTCCATAAATGGTACGGGGAGTTCCATGTGCTCAAAGGCATTTCGGAGCAGGTCGAGAAGGGCGAGGTGCTGGTCATCTGCGGCCCTTCCGGGTCCGGCAAAAGCTCGCTCATCCGCTGCCTGAACCGTCTGGAACCCATCCAGAAGGGCGACATCCTCTTTGAAGGGACGAGCATCTTCGCCCCGGAAGTGGACGAGAACGCCCTGCGCGCCGAGGTGGGCATGGTCTTCCAGCAGTTCAACCTGTATCCGCACCTGACCGTGCTCGAAAACGTGACCCTCGCGCCGATCAAGGTCCGGGGCATGAGCAAAAAGGAAGCCACGGATCTGGCGATGGAACTGCTCGGCCGCGTGGGCATCGCGCGGCAGGCCGTCAAGCGCCCGAGCGAGATTTCCGGCGGGCAGCAGCAGCGCGTCGCCATCGCCCGCTCGCTCGCCATGCAGCCCCGCGCCATGCTGTTCGACGAACCCACCTCCGCCCTCGACCCGGAAATGATCAACGAAGTGTTGAGCTGCATGAAGGATCTGGCGAAGGACGGCATGACCATGGTGTGCGTCACGCACGAAATGGGCTTTGCCCGCGAAGTGTCCGACCGCGTCATTTTCATGGATCACGGCGTGATCCTCGAAGAGGGCACCCCGGAACAGTTCTTCACCAACCCGCAGCACGAACGCACCAAGGCGTTCCTCCGCGAAATTCTGTAAGGATACGGCATGGCCACACCCGATCTCATCCGTCTCGACATCGTAGCCGATGAAGACCAGTACGATACCGTCGCCGGGCTTCTGGTCCGGAACATTTCCTACGGCTGGGAGGAAGACAGCCTCCCCACCGGCGAAACCCGTTTCCGCGTGCACTGCGACAACGCCATCGTGCAGGAGAACCTCCTCAGCGCGCTGCGGGCATGGCTGCCGGGCCTCGACGTCGAGCAGGCCAGCATCCCGCGTCAGGACTGGACCGTGGCGTGGCGCGAGTTCTTCACGCCCGTCCGCGCCGGGCAGTTCATCGTGCTCCCGCCGTGGCTGGCGGCGTCCACGCCGCTGGAAGGCCGCAAGCCCATCGTCATCGAGCCGAAATCCGCCTTCGGGACCGGGCACCACAACACGACGGTGCTGTGCCTCGAGGCTATCACCGAACTGCTGGCCTCGGGCCGCCTCAAGGCCGGGCAGCGTTTCTTCGACGTGGGCACGGGGTCGGGCATTCTCGGGATCGCCTGCTGCCTGAACGGACTTACCGGGCTCGGTTCCGACATCGATCCGGTCGCCGTGGACAACGCCCTTGAGAACGTGGTCATCAACAAGGTGGCCGACGGTTTCCGCATTGTGCCCGGCAGCGCCGAGGCGGGCGAGGGCGAACAGTTCGATCTGGTGGTCGCCAACATCCTCGCCGGGCCGATCCGCGAGCTGGCCCCCGCGCTCATGGCCCGGATGAAGCCGGGCGCATGCCTTGTGCTTTCCGGGCTCTTGGACGTGCAGGCCGATGCGGTCGAGGCGGCGTATGCCGGACTCGGCAAGGCCCGGCGCGTGCAGTCCGGCGACTGGGTCGCGCTGGTCTGGGGCGAATAACGCGTAGCAGGGCGGGGGTTCCCGCCCTTTCTCTTCTGTTTTCGGCGCACAGGATGCGGCAAGCAGCCGCCCCAAGAACGGGCCGTTGGCCCGTCCGCGCCGGGATGAAAGTATTGAGGTCCGCGCATCCCGAAAGGGGAAGCCGTTGGCCCCTCCGCGCCGGGACGAAAGGGCAATGAAGGAAAGCCGCCATGAATATATCCGTCCTTCTTGGGCATCCGTACGAGCAGAGCTTTAACGCGGCCATCGCCGCAGCCGTGGTGAGGACGCTGGAAGAGAACGGGCATACGGTCCGCTTTCACGATCTGCACCGGGAAGGCTTCGATCCGGTCATTTCCGGCAAGGAATTGGCCAGCGACGTTGCCGGGGACGGGTTGCTCGCGGTCCATCAGCGGGAGATCCGGGAAGCCGACGGCATCATCGTCGTCCATCCGAACTGGTGGGGGCAGCCGCCCGCCATTATGAAAGGCTGGGCCGATCGCGTGCTGCGGGAAGGGGTCGCCTACGGCTTTCCCGAGGGCGACAGCGGCGGCGGGCTGCCCATCGGGCTCCTGAAAGCAAAGGCCGCGCTGGTGTTCAATACGTCCAATACGCCGCGGGCACGGGAAGAGGGCGTGTTCGGCGATCCGCTGGAGCGCATCTGGAAGGATTGCATCTTCGGTTTTTGCGGGGTGCGTGTTTTTGACAGGATCATGTTCCGGGTGATCGCGGACAGCACGCCGGAAGACAGGGAAAGGTGGCTCGGTGAAGCGCGGGCCATGGCCAATGCCTACTTCCCAAAGTAACTGCCGGATAACGTGAGCCCGTGCGGCATGAAGGCGGCATCCTGTTCCCCTCGCGGGCCTTGGGGCATACCGCCCTTCCTGCCCGGGCCCGCGCGGCGTGCGGAAAAGGATCGCCATGTACCAGCCCCGACGATGTATCACCCCCTGCCGCTGCAACTCAAGCTATGCTGAATGACTCTGACAACTGGCACTACTGGCGTCCGGAAGAAAGCTCCATCGTAGAAATGGGGACTGTCCACGGGCTGGATGTGGGCTTGCCTCCGCACTTTCACGAAGAGGATCAGATCACGTTCGTGTTTTCGGGGAGGCGCCGGTTCGTGATAGGCAAGGCGTCACGGGACGTCTGCCCGGGGGATGTCGTAAGGATTCCCTCTTGGGCTCCGCATTATTCCTTGGCGGACGCTCACGAGCTTTCGTGTTTCAACGTGTACCTGAAGCCGGATACATATGACGTTGGCGGTTTGTTGTCGGCGTTGAGGCACCTGTGCCGCCGAAAGGCTTATGCCGTTTGCTGGCCTGACGTTGAAGCCGCCATTGCGCGGTATTGCAGCAATACGGTAAGGCCGTCCCAGAATAGGCCGCTGATCAACCTTGATGAAACGGTTGCCCGTCTGGCGGAATTTTCGGGTATGAGCAGGGAAGGTTTTTCCCGGCATTTTACAAGAGAGTACGGGCTTCCTCCGCACGCCTTCCAAATCATGGCAAGGCTGAATCATGCCCGGGAGTTGTTGCGGGAAGGGAACCCCCCAATCATCGCCGCATCAGAGGCGGGATTTGCCGATCAGAGCCATATGGGCCGCCATTTCCGCCGGTTCTTTGGCGTCACGCCCGGCCGGTACCGGATCGGAAAGGTCACATCCGTTCTAGACCCTCTCCCTTGATAGGGGATAGTACCCTCTAAAAAAGCGATAACCGCAATTGGAGGATACTATGGAACATTTGAGCACGTTCTGTTCGTGTGCGAATCTCGCCTGCCCCCTTCATCCGACGAAGCATGACAAAGGCTGCGCCCCCTGCATTCAGAAAAATTTGAGGCTGAAAGAGATGCCGAACTGTTTCTTCAACCTTGTGGAAGGGACGGAAGACAGGGCTGGCGACTCGTTTGAGGATTTTGCGAACTCCGTTTTGCGGAAGCAAAACTGACTGTAGGGGGTGCCGTCCGAGTCATATCCTTCTTGAATGGCAACGCCGTACGCTTTTGGGGAAATACCCCTGCGCGGACACGCTAAGAAAAAACGGGCCGTCGGCATATGCCGACGGCCCGTTTTCCGTCCCGCCGCTTCGCAACGCAAGCGGCGAAAAGGCGAATCGATCCGTTACTTGATGATCTTGATGGTGTTCTTTTTCAAATACCCTGACGGGACATAGCTTTCCTTGGCCTGACGGAGCCCTTCTTCCCCGGCGTCCTGCTCGCGGTTGACGAACACGAAGTTCTTGGCCGAATACTTGGCGAAACAGAAGTTGATGGCCTGATAGACGCCGCGGTACTCGGGGCGGCCTTTTTCGAAATGGACCACGATGGTCTGGTCGTCGAGCGGTTCGCCCACGGCGAAGGCGGCCATTTCCTCGCCTACGTAGAGCGCGCCGCCGATGAGGCCGGGCAGGGCGTCCCAGTTGCGGAGCACGGAACACACCACGTCGCTTTCGGCCAGAAGCGCGGCGGATTTTTCGCACTCGCGCCACTTGCACCAGTCATCCTGAAGCGCCAGCACCTGCGGCATGATCTCGCCGTTCAGGACACGGTAATCCTCGCCGTAGGCCTTCATATAGCCGTTGACGTGGTTCTTTTTCTTGTGGAGCTTGTTGCCCGCGAGGGTCGAGAGGGCTTCCTGCGTGTACAGGTACTCCCACTGGCCCGGCGTTTCCTCGATTTCCACGCGGCCCGGCAGGCGTTCGAGCAGCAGTTCGCACAACGGCTCGGGGGCGCGGAGGATGGTCGTGCCCGGCACGAGTTCGGGCATGGCGGCCCAGTCGGCGGCGTGCCAGTCGCCTACCGGGGCCCACAGGCGCGCGACGGGCAGGTCGCTGCGCTTCTGGCGGATCCAGCAGAGCCCGTGCGCCGTGCGCCATTCAAGGTTGTAGTGGGGGCCCCAGCCCCAAAGGTTGGTGAAGGTATAGTCGGCGGCGTGCAGGGGCAGCGCGCGGAAATAGGGGGCATACGCGGCGGCGTCGCCGAGTTCGATGGAAGAGAAGGTTTCCGTAAGCATGTGGACCTCTGGTTAACGGGATGCGCAAGTGTGGGGACGCACGGTCAGGGCGAAACGGGTCCAGTCGCAGCGCAGCGTGACCCATAAGAGCGAAAGCGACATGACCACCTGCGAAACGAAGGTGGAGAGGAAGACTCCTGACGCGTCCTGCCAGATGATGTGGCCGAACAGCCATGCGATGGGCAGGCGTACCGCCCAGACCGCGAAGCTGAACGAAACCATGGGGTAGACCGTGGCTCCCGCGCCGTTGAGCCCGCCCGCCAGCACGACGCTGGCGACGGTGAACGGCACGGCCATGATGTTGTAGGAAAGGTATTTGACGGTTTCGACCTGCACGGCGGGATCGGGCGCGATCAGTCCCGCGAGATCCATGCGCCAGGGCCAGATCGCGGCCCCCACGCAGCTCATCCCCGCGCAGGCGATGCCGAGCGTGGCGAGCAGGGTGCGCTTGGCCTCGCGGCGGTTGCCTTCGCCGAGCGCGTGCCCCACGAGCACCGAAGCGGTCATGCTGAACGCCACGGCGGGCAGGAACAGGATGGATTCCACCCGCAGCCCCGTGGTCAGCCCGGCAAGGGCGTTGACCCTGCCGAAGGGGAGGGACGCCGTGATGATGTACAGGACCATGTAGCCGGTCTGCCACAAGAAGGACGTGCCGAACGCGGGCCCGGCGACCTTGAGCAGATACGGGGCCCCCGACCTGATCCAGCGCCAGCCGGGGAAGCTGTCGCGCGTGAACAGCTCGTGCCTCATCAACAGGAACAGCATGAGCGCGGCCCCGACGGTGACCGAGATGAGCGTGGAGTAGGCGATCCCCGTCGCCCCGTAGGCGGGGAAGCCCCACCAGCCGAGCCCGAAGGCCAGATCGCCGAACACGTTGAGCAGGCAGGCCGTGCCGGTCACGTACAGCGGGATGAGCACCATCTTGGCGGAGCGGAATACGGCCGCGCCGATGGTGAGGGTATACTGGCCGGGGATGCCCCAGATCGTCGCGGTCAGGAACATGATCGCAACGGGCATGATGTTTTCGGGGGTCTGGATGATCCGCAGAAGCGGTTCGCGCCATATGGAGGCCGCCACGGCGATGAGCGATCCGATGGCGATGCACCCGATGGTCACCAGCCCCACATACCGCCTTGCCCGGACCACCTTGCAGGCGCCGAGCGACTGGCTGATGGAGGCCACCGCGCCGCTTACCGCGGCCATCGCCAGCGCCATGAACATCATATGGCATTGGGTGATCAGGCCGATGGAGGCCTGCACTTCCGATCCGATGCGCCCGCCCGCCCACACGTCGGTGATGCCGATGACGAATTGGCAGAGCAGCATGATGCCCTGCGGCCAAGTCAGATGCCAGATGGTGTGGATGCGTTCGGTGTTCAGTTTCATAAGGGCATGGGGGTTGGGGGTCTGGTGAAGCATACGCCCCATGCCGTCCGGCACAAGACGATGAGAAAAGGAAGGCTGGAGGGAAAGGCCATGCAATGTTGAAATGGCGTGGAGGGTTTTGGGGAAGGGGGGGGCATCCCTCCGGAGGAATGTCTTCCCTCCCTTCCCCAAAACCTCTCCCTCCCTTTTCCAAGGGGTTTTGTGTTTACCGAATCCCCGATGGCTTTTCCAGCGTGGAACGGCATGTAAAAACTTTGTATTTCAAATCCTGAAGGCGGTCCGCCCTTTTTTTCGGGCATCCGATTGAGGGGCGGTGCGCCGTGAACCCTTCCCCGTCAGGCTTCCTTGTCGGGGAGCGCGGGACACTCCGTTCTGATGGGGAAAAACTCTACTCCGCATGTCCGGCACGAGCCGTTTTGCCTATAGAAATGGTGATGAAGGTTTGAGGATCGAAGCTGCCGAAAGCCTTTTCTGGGCTGCATGGAACCCTTGCCGTACCCTTTCATAAGGGCACGGGATGCCCGTTCTCAAAAGGTTCGGGCCGTTCCCCTTCAAAAAAGCGGGCCGCCGGGGGACGGATGCCGTCACCTTGAACAATCTTGCCGCCGCCCCATCGGCCCGTACGAAAATTGGGGGAGGGAGAGGGAGGGGCTTGGGGTGAGGGGCCTTTCTGGGAACGGTTCCCTCACCCTGACCCAAGGTTCTTCTACTCTCCAGCCAGCCCGGCGGAAACAAGGGCCTGAAACAGCACGATGCCCGCAGCGGTGGAAAGGTTGATGCTGCGGACTTCGCCCCTGATGGGGATGCGGACGCGGTGCGGCGAGAGCTCGATGACTTCGGGCGGGAGCCCTGAGGTTTCCCGCCCGAAAACGAGCGAATCGTTTTCCGTGAAGTCGAAACGGTGCAGGGCGACGCCCCGCCGGGCGCTGGTGAGGACGAGCCGCCTCCCGGCCCCGGCGTTCCGGATGTAGGCATCGAGATCAGGCCATACCGCCATATCCACATGGGGCCAATAGTCGAGCCCCGCCCGCTTGAGGTAGCGGTCTTCAAGTTTGAACCCGAGGGGTTCGATAAGATGCAGCGAAACCTGCATGGCGGCGCACAGTCGGGCTATATTGCCCGTATTCGGGGGGATTTCCGGCTGGAAAAGAACGACATGCATACAGGTCGGCGTCCATCAGTAGGTGAAACGGTTTTTCAATAAAGGTAGACAGAAGAAGGCGGGATGCTTATTAGGCTTCAAAGCCCAGTTTGTTGATAGCCTTCTTCACTTCCGCGATGTCGAGGGGCTGGGATTCCTTCCAGGCGGCTTCGCCCTTTTCGAGGTCGACGTTCACATCGGACACGCCGGGAAGCGCTTCCAGAGCCTTGGTTACGGCCTGCTTGCAATGGTTGCAGGACATGCCTTTCACGGTAAGGGTGGGCATAATCGTATCCTTTCTGGGTAAGAAGGTGGATGATGAGGGGGCAGCGGCGCTGTCCGCCCTTCATATCATAAGAGCTTAGCCGATATTGGCAAGCAGAGGAGAGGCACATGGACCAGCAGAAAGAATTTCTTTTCACCGTGGGCGGCATGCACTGCGCCGCCTGCTCATCGCGGCTTGAGCGCGTCCTGAAGGGGATGGACGGCGTCCAGTCCGCTTCCGTCAGCCTTGCCGCCAATAGCGCCACCGTCGTGCCTGATCCCGCGCTTTCCGAATCCGACGCCGAGGGACTTGTCCGCCAGATCGAGGAGCGGGCCGTGGATATGGGCTTCACCGCTACGCCCGTTGCCCCGGAAGCCGATATGGTGGACACATGGGAAGCGCAGCAGAAGGAAACGGCCGGGCAGCTCGCGATCCTGAAGGCCCGGCTGTGGCCTGAATTCGGGTTCACCATCCTGTTGCTGCTGGTGTCTATGGGGCACATGTGGGGGCTTCCGCTGCCCTCGATCATCGATCCCATGCATTCGCCCGAGTCGGCCCTTAACCATGCCTTGCTGCAGCTCGTATTGACCTTGCCGGTCCTGTGGTCGGGGCGGCATTTTTATTTGACCGGCCTGCCGAACCTGTGGCGGCTCACCCCGAATATGGACAGTCTCGTGGCGATGGGCACGGGCGCGGCGTTCCTGTACAGCCTGTGGAACACGGCCGAGGTCGCGCTCGGGCATACGGGCAAGGTCATGGATTTGTACTACGAATCCGCCGCCGTGCTCATTTCGCTCATTTCGTTCGGCAAGTACCTTGAGGCCGTCTCGCGGTTCCGCATGTCCGACGCCATCGGCGCGCTCATGAACCTGACCCCGGAAACGGCCCTGCGCCTGCCCGCCCCCGACAAGGCGGAGCAGGCGGAAGAAGTTCCGGTCAAGGCCGTGCGCGTGGGGGATTATCTGCAGGTGAAGCCCGGCGGGCGGATTCCTGTTGACGGAGTGGTAACAAACGGTGCGTCCAGTGTCGACGCCTCCATGCTGACGGGCGAGTCCATGCCCGTCCCCGTGGGCGTGGGCAGTTCGGTGGCGGGCGGCACGATGAACACGACCGGTTCCTTCATCATGCGGGCCGAGCGCGTGGGCGCGGATACGGCCTTGTCGCGGATCATCAAGCTGGTGCGCGAGGCGCAGAGCTCGAAGGCCCCCATTGCCCGGCTGGCCGACGACGTGAGCCTCGTCTTCGTACCGACGGTCATGGCGCTTGCGGTCATCGCCGGGGCGGGATGGCTGTTCTGGGGGCATGTGCCCGTTTCGGAAGCGTTCCGCATTTTCGTGGCGGTGCTGGTGGTGGCTTGCCCATGCGCGCTTGGCCTCGCCACGCCTATTTCCATTATGGTGGCGACGGGCAGGGGGGCGCAGATGGGCGTTCTCGTCAAGAACGGAACGGCCCTTGAGCTTGCCGGGCGTCTGGACGTGCTCGTGTTCGACAAGACCGGCACCCTGACCGAAGGCAAGCCCCGCATGCTCACCGTCGAGTCTTTTGATCCTTTGTTCGACGAAGAGCGCATCTTGGGGTATGCCGCCTCGCTTGAGGGCGTATCCGAACATCCTCTCGCGCTGGCCGTGACGTCCGCCGCCGGGGAGAGGAACCTTCATCTCTATCCCGTCAGCGAATTCGCCAGCGTTTCCGGCCTCGGCGTATCCGGCAATGTGGATTTGGAAAATGAATCCTTTACGTTGTTGCTCGGTAACAAGAGGCTGATGGAAGAACGGCATGTTTCTTTTGAGGCGGTAAAGGATTTGGATGCCCGTCTGGCGGAACTGTCGGATTCGGGCGCGACGCCCCTGCTGCTCGCCGTGGATAGGCGTCTTGCGGGCATGCTTGCCGTAGCGGACACCATCCGTCCTGAAACGGCGGGGGTCGTCAAGGAACTCCGCCAGATGGGGCTGCGGGTGATCATGCTCAGCGGCGACAACCGCCGCACGGCTGAAGCCATTGCCAAGAGCGCGGGCATCGACGAAGTGATCGCCGATGTGTTGCCGGATGGTAAGGAACAGGTGATCAGCGGATTGCAGGCCGACGGGCTGCGGGTCGGGATGATCGGCGACGGCATCAATGATGCTCCCGCGCTTGCCCGTGCCGATGTGGGCATGGCGATGGGCAACGGCATCGACGTCGCCGTGGAGGCCGGGGACATCGTCCTCCTTGGCAGCGACACCCGTTCGGGCAAGGGGCTGCGCGGCGTGGTCACGGCGCTGGAGCTGAGCCGGGCCGCGCTGCGGAACATCCGGGAGAATCTCGGCTGGGCGTTCGGCTACAACATCCTCTGCCTGCCCATTGCCGCCGGGGTGCTCAAGATTTTTGGCGGCCCCTCGCTTTCGCCCATGATCGCGGGCGCGGCGATGGCCTTCTCGTCCGTGTCCGTCGTGCTCAACGCGCTGCGGCTGCGGCGGTTTGGGAAGTAGGGTGTGGGATAAGAACCGGGAGGGGAGGAAGAACCTTTCTGAAGAACCCCCATAAAGGGGGGCAAGCGGCTTCTTCCTCCCCTCCCCGGACCCCTCCCCTCCATCTCCAAAGACTTTTGACTGGTGGGGAGGCGGCGCGGCGGGAGCCCCGCTGCATGATGGACTATAAGAAGATGCGGACGAGCCCGGAGAGTTGATGCTTCGGGCTTATCCGCATTTTTTATTGCCTTTTTGAGGCATCGCCGGGAGACGTGCGGCTGAGGTTCAGCCTGTTCGCCGCCCGTCCCGCCATCGACCCTTACGAAAGCCTTGGGAGAGAGGGGGAGGAGCGGGCCGCTCCGGCAGTTTGGAGGGGGAGAGGGAACCTTTCTCCGGAAAAGTTCCCTCTCCCCCTCCAAGTTTACTCTTCCACAAAGCACCGGGTCAGATCGTCCAGCGTCTCGCGGCGGCGGATGAGCTTGGGCGTGCCGTCGCTGGTGATGAGCACCTCGGCGGCGCGGGGGCGCTGGTTGTAGCTGGAGGACATGACGAAACCGTAAGCCCCGGCGTCGAGCGCGGCGACGATGTCGCCTTCCTTGATGAGCGGCAGCATGCGCTTCTTGGCGAGGATGTCCCCGCTTTCGCAGATATTGCCGACAATGCTCTGCTCGACGAGGTCGGCATCGGGCTCGCCGCCGTCGCGGAAAATTTCGATGTCGTGGAACGAGTCGTACATGGCAGGGCGCACGAGCACGTTGAAGCCGAGGTCGGTGCCCACATAACGGTTTTCGCCGTTGAACTTGGTGGCGTGCACGGTGCCGAGCAGCACGCCGCATTCTGCGACGACGTAACGGCCCGGCTCGATGAAGAATTTGCCCTTGTAGCCGGTTTCCCCGGCCCACGCGGACAGCATGGCGTGGAGCCGGCGGCCGAGTTCGGCCATGTCGAGGCGCGGCTCTTCCTCATACTTGCGGTAGGGGATGCCGAGGCCGCCGCCGAAGTCGATGATTTCGATGCCGGGGAGCAGGTCGGCGAGATCCGACTGGACGAAGTGCAGCAGGAATTCGATGGCGTTGAGATAATTGTCCGGCTCCATGAACAGCGAGCCGATGTGCTGGTTCACCCCGGCGAGCGTCAGGTTGTGCTCCTTGAGGAGGGCGCGGACTTCATCCAGCGAGGTGGGGTCGATGCCGAACTTGGTTTCCTTTCCGGCGGTGATGACCTTTTTGTGATGTCCGGCCCCGATGCCGGGATTGATGCGGATCATGACCTTGCCGCCGGGGTTGACCTTGCCGTACTGATCGAGCTGCGACAGGGAATCCACGCTCACGATGAGGCCGTTGTCCGCGGCGTTTTTCATTTCCTCGGCGGAAACGTTGTTGCAGACGTACAGGAGGCGGTCGGGCGTGAACCCGGCCAGCTTGTTGATGTGCAGTTCGCCGGGCGACATGGCGTCGGCGTGGCAGCCTTCTTCATGGATGATGCGGAGGAGGGCGAGGTTCGTGTTGGCTTTGGCGGAATAGTTTACATGGAATCCCGGAAGGCTGGAGAGGCCGAGCAGGTCCCGGCAACGCTGGCGCAGCACGTCTTCATTATAGACGTAGAGGGGCGTGCCGTACTTGGCGGCGAGTTCCTGCGGCGTCGTGTTTCCAAAAAAGCGGACCTTGTCGGTCTGGACGGAGCGAACGTTTGACATGGATTGTCCTCTGAATGGCAAAAGATTACGGGGCAAAAGTAACAGGCTGTACGGTGCTGTCAATAGAAGTTGGAGGTCCCGATAAAATACAATATATTTTTGCATGTTGGACATGTACAAGATTGTCATGCCGTTGAGGCGGCGAGGCGCCTCCGAAAGGGTGTTTGACTTTCCGCCTTTCTGGGGACATGGTAGAACATCAAACTTCATTAAGGAGCCTTTCATGGCAATCAAAGACGGCAACACCGTTCGTGTGCACTATACTGGGACTTTCTCCGACGGAGAGGTGTTCGATTCTTCCAGAGAGCGTGAGCCGCTGGAGTTTACCATTGGCGACGGGAGCCTGATCCCCGGTTTTGAGGATGCGCTGCTCGGGCACGACTCGGGCGACCGCTTCACGGTTACCATCCCCGCTGATGAAGCGTATGGCGAACATCTGGAAGAGCTGCTCATGGAAGTGCCCGTGAACGAAGTCCCCGAAGACATCAAGCCCGAAGTGGGCATGATGCTTCAGATCGCCACCGATGACGGCGATATGGAAGTGCAGATCGTCGAAGTGAACGACAAGGTCGTGGTGCTTGACGCCAACCATCCGTTGGCCGGAGAAGACTTGACCTTCGACATTGAAGTTATCGACGTCAAATAGGCTTTGCGCATAAGCTCCGATTCGGTTATTCTGAATCGGAGCTTTTTTTATGAAGGCGTTTTTCACAGAGAAAGGGCAGAGGGAACGACTGAGCGGGTCGCCTTTTGCTTCGGACATCAGGCCCTGGAGGAGACATGAAAGTTGTTTTCGAGATCACCGGGTTGAGTTGTGACCTTGCGCTTCACCCCATCTCGCCCCAGACGGCGGAGAGCATGCGTGAGGGCGGGCGCGACATCTACAGCCAGAAGTACATGAACTGGTGGCGTAGGGGCAACACGCGCACATTCGGCATGCGCGTCAACGAATCTTCCGAGATCCGTTTGCAGGTGGACGGGAAGGACGTCCCGTTCAATGCCAACCTCCTGTACCGCAACGTGTACACGCTGCGCCAGCGGATGTACCTTTCCAGCAAGGCTCAGTTCCTGGCCGTTCTGGGCTATGACAACGAGACCTGCTCGTTCCGCTGGATTTGGGACAACATCGATGATTTCGATGTGACCAAGTTCAACTTTGTCGTGACGGACTGGGACAACGTCCTCGGCACTAAGGGCTACCGGGTGCTCGACAACGTGTTCTACAACGACAAGCACGCCGACGATGAGGAATGGCTGAACCCGAGCGGCTTCACCCTGATGGATCCCATCGTCATCGACCTCGAGGACGTCCGCCGCGAGATCGAAGAAGAACTCAAGGGAACCGCCAACTACGTTCGGTAAGCTGTGCTGCCGGGAAAACGCTTCCCGGCAATTGAGTGTGGGAAGCCTCCGTGTCTGCGGGGGCTTTTTTTATGGCCGACGGAGGGAAAGGGCGCAAGGGCGTTCCTTCCGGCAAGCGCTTTGAAGGGGGGAATGTCTGCCTGCCGAGGAGGGGCTTCCTTGCGAAGAAGGGCTCTTTCATGGGGATGCCTGACGTTGCGGCGGAGAGCCGGAAAAGCCCCCTTTCACGGGGAAACCGTGAAAGGGGGCTGTGGTTTTGAAAGCCTTGGGAGGCAAAGGGGGAGGCGCACACTGCGTTGCGGGGCGGCCCGCTGCGCAACCGGCTATGCGTCCCGTTCTCCTTCTTCAAAAGAGGCGCGGTTCCGGTTGATGGCGGAAATCAAATCGGGCATGAGCTGCGCGATTTCGGCCGTATTGCCGGAGCAGGCGACCTCTTCGAGGCAACGGGCGGGATCGTCCAGCACACGCAAATCATAGGTTTCCGCCAGGCGTCCGATGTGGGCGGCGGCTTCGCAGACCATCTGCGCGTCGCCCGCCTGATCGCCTTGGACGGCGCGCTCCAAAGCCGCGTCCAGTTCCTCGAGCAGGGAACGGATGGCCTCGTCCGAAGCCTCAGCCTCGCTGTCCTGTTCCGCATCCTGAAGCCGCCCCTCTTCCTTTTCTTCGAGGGGGGGCCGTTCCTGCTCCGCTGCGTCGTCCGCCGGAGCGGCCTGTTCCTGTGCGGTCGCTTCTTCCTCCTCCGTTAAGGGGAGGGTGGAAGAAGGGGCTTCCTCCTGATGTCCGGGAATGGAAGCGTCTTCTTCAGCCGCAGTCTGGGCAGCCGGAGCCACCGGTGCGCCGAGCTCCACGATATCGTCGACAGCCAGTTCATCGCCGAGCTGCGCCGGGTGCGAACCCTGTTCGCAGGGGGCGAGGCTGGCCGCTTCATCCAGCAGCGAGCGCGGCCCGGATTGCGGGGCTGGCCGGGGATCTCCAAACAAGTCCGGAATGGAGTCCTTTTCCGCGGGAGGTACCGGGCTGGGCTTGCGAACGGGTTCGGTCAGGTTGATGACCTCCGTTTGGGGTTCAAGCTCAAGCCCCGCCAGCTGGAGTTCCGGTTCGGCGTCCAGCGGTTCATCCAGCATCAGGGCATCGCAGGAGAGGGGGCTTTTTTTGTCCGGCAGCGGTGTGCCGAGCACGAGCGGCCCATCCGCCTCATCCGGCTGGGCGGTCAGCGTCAGCGGTCCTTCATCAGCGGAAGCAAGCGTCAAAGGGGCATCGTCCCGTTTCCGGGGGGAAACCTTTGGTTCCGGTTCCAGCGTCAGCGGGGAGGCGTCGGGCGTCGGCTGCGGAGCGGACAACGTCAGCGGCGTCATGATGGGCGTGGGTTCGCCTACCCATTCATCGGCATCGGGAAGCGGCGCGGCGGCTTTGTCCGCAACCGCTTCAGGGCGCTGCGGTTCGGAAACGCGTTCAGGGACAGGACGCTTTGCCGCCTCCTCGTCCTGAGCGGGCATTTCAAGCGGCGCGTCAGCCTGTTGGGCCGGTTCAGGCTCGCCATCTTTCTTCTTGGTGATGGGCATGGGTTCCCCGACCCATTCCGCGGCGTTCGCCGGGGCGCTTGAGTGGGCGGGGATATGCTTCGCGCGCTCCTCCAGCGGATTCGGGCGCTCGGGGCGCGGCTTGGGGGCGGGCCCTTCCCCCGCAGGGGACGGGGATTTGCTGATGGGCGTGGGTTCGCCCACGCTGGACAGCTTGAGCGGCTTTTCGGGCGCCCTTTCCGTCAGCGTCATGACGGGCTCGTCGATCGGGGCGTCCACGGCGGGCGTTTCGGGTGCGGACGGTTTGGCCTGTTTGCGGAACGGCGCGAACAGGGAGGCGAAGAGGCCTTTCTTGGCGGGCGCCGGTTCGGACACCCCGTCCTTTCGGGGTGCGGAAACGGCCGGTTCGATCGGCCTGCTCAATTCCGGGAGATCCGGGATGTCCGGCGAGACGCGCGGCGGCGTTTTGGCCGAGGGGATCGGCTGCGGTTTGGGCGCGGGCTTTTGGAGGCCGTCGTCCGTATCCTTGAACCGGCGTGAAACGGGCGCAAGGCGCAGGGTCAGGACGCGCAGATCCTTGCGGGTGAGCGGTTTTTTGAGGAAATGGGTGCATCCGGCCCGGCGCAGGGCGTCGATCTGTTCATTACTATTGACCAGCGCAAGAATGGATGCGAGCGGGAAGTTGTGCTCGCCTTCAAAGATACGGATGCCGGCCACAGCGTCGGCGATGCTTTCTTCCGGCATGTCGTCGTCGAAGATGATCAGCGCCCCGGGCGTGCGGCGGTAGAGCTTTTGGGCTTCTTCCGCGCTCCGGGCCTCAATGATCTCATGGGGCAGTTCATCAAGGTAGAAGGACAGCATCTCCCGGTTCGCCGGGACGCTGCTCGCCACGATGATGCGCAGGGAGCTTGCGGGCAGGCGGGACAGGGTTTCCTTGTCCGGCTCGGGCGCGGCGGGGGCGGGCTGCTGCTCGATGCGGGCGGTCAGCCGCATGCTGAACGAAATGGTGGTCCCTTTAGGGCCGCTTTCAAGGGAGACGAGCTCCCCGTCCGGGCCTACGAGCTCCCATGTGCGGACAAGCGCCAGCGTGCTGCGTTCAAGGGGCGGCATGCCGGAGCCCGTATCCGAAACGGTAAACAGCAGGTGGCCGGGATCGGTGCTTTCGGGCAGGCGCTGGGCGCGGATCTGCACCATGCCGCGATCGGTGGCGAGCACGGCGCTTTCGACCAGCAGGGCCAGCACGTTGGCGAGCTGGGCGCGGCGGCCTTCGTAGTGGCGGGGCAGGTGGGGCGCGGTAAACCATGAAAGGCCGAGGTTCTTGGATTCGGCGAGGTTCGAGACGGCCTCGTGGGTTTCCAGCAGAAGCTGGTTCAGATCGAACCGTTCCTTGAGGTCGAGCTCATGGGAAGAAGGCATGCCCCTGCCCATGTTGCCG
>USCL01000042.1 GCA_900553145.1 uncultured Desulfovibrio sp. | reverse complement strand
GTTTGGGGAGGGGAGAGGAAACCCTTCTCCAGAAGGGTTTCCTCTCCCCTCCCCAATCTTCAATCCCCTTCCCTCAAAACGTTATTCGCCAAGCCACTTGTTGCGGATGGCCTTTTCCTTGCCGTTTTCGCGGATGGCCTTGAGGCCCTTGTTGACCTGAGCGGCGAGTTCGGCGTTGTCCTTGCTGAACACGAAGCCGATGTATTCGACGTCTTCGGTGAGGAAGGCGACCTTCATGAGGTTCTGGTAGCCTTCCTTGCGGCTGGCGTAGTAGCGGGCGACGGGATCGTCGCAGACCACGGCGTCAAGGCGGCCGTTGCGCATGTCTTCGAAGACGAGGCCGACTTCGTCGTAGGTGCGGAGGTCGATGTCCACGTTCATCTTGCGCAGGGCTTCGATGGCGGTGGTGCCGATCTGCACGCCGATCTTCTTGCCCTTGAGGTCTTCGGGCTTCTTGATGGCGGCGTCCTTGGCGACGACGACGGCCTGATGGACTTCATAGTAGGGGTCGGAGAACACGTAGGCCTTCTTGCGCTTGTCCGTAATGGTCACGCAGGAGGCGATGACGTTGGCTTGGCCGGATTCGAGCGAAGCGAAAATGCCGTCCCACGCGATGTTGCGGAACTCGCTCTTCATGCCCAGTTCTTCGGCGATGGCGGCAATGATGTCGCGGTCATAGCCGATGATGTTCTTGTTTTCGTCAAGGAACTCCATGGGCGGCCACGTGGGGTTGGCGGCGGCGATGAGCGTTTTTTCTGCGGCGAACGCGGAACCGCAGAGCACCAATACGGCGAGAAGGCTGGTCAATACGGTACGAAACATGGTTTCTCCTCCTAAAAATAAGGGAAGAGTATTAGACGCGAGTTCAGGGTGCGTCAACAGAAAAGAAAAGCGGTCGCGGGGAGATGGGCGCGGAAGGGCGATCGCCGTGTCCGCGAGCTGGCGTGGCGCGCGGCTTTTCGGAAATACCGTATCTGCACTTGATTTTTGTTGATGGATGCGTGATTCTAGGGACTGGTATGCTGTGGAAGGGTGTGTGCCGTGGGAATCGGGGGATTCCGGCGGCATAGGGAACGCTCCTCCGCAGGACAGGGGGTCCGCGCAGGAGGAGCCGCGTGGATGCCTCATGGTTTCTGTCGCCGGGACGGGTCCGTCCCTCCGCAGTGGAAAAGGCCACGCCGTTTTTCCGAAGGTTCCGGATGCGGCCCTTCCTTTCTCCCCTAACCTAAAGAGGTTGATGATGAAACGTATCGCTGCCCTGATCATGGGCTTAGTCCTCATGACCGTGCTGGTCGCCCCCGCCTCTGCCAAGGAACTCGTCGTCGCTCACGACACCAACTTCATGCCCTTCGAATTTAAGGGGCCGGACGGCAAGTTCACCGGTTTTGATATCGAACTCTGGGAAACCATCGCCAAGAAGCTGGGCCTCTCCTACAAATTTCAGCCCATGGACTTCAATGGCATCATCCCCGGCCTCCAGACCGGCAATGTGGACGTGGGCATCGCCGGCATGACCATCACGCCTGAGCGCGCCAAGGTCGTCCAGTTCTCCGACGGCTACTACACCTCCGGCCTCAAGATCCTCGTCCGTGAGGGGGAAAAGGGCATCGGCAAGGTCGAAGATCTCGCGGGCAAGGTCGTTGCCGTGAAGACCGGCACCTCTTCCGTACCGTTCATGAAGGACTTCGGCAAGGCCAAGGAACTGAAGCAGTTCCCCAATAATGACGGTATGTTCTTTGAGCTGCTCAGCAAGGGCGTCGACGCGGTGGTGTTCGACATGCCCGTGGTGACCGCGTTCGCCAACAGCGCCGGAAAGGGCAAGGCCAAGGTCGTCGGCCCTCTGTATGAAGGCCAGAAGTACGGCATCGGCTTCACTCAGGGCAGCGATGAGCTGGTGAAGAAGGTCAACGGCGTCCTCGAACAGATGCGCAAGGACGGCTCCTACGCCAAGCTGTACGAAAAGTGGTTCGGTTTCGCACCCAAGGAATCTGATATGTAGGGTATCTCTATTCGCCGGAATAGAGCAACGGGGAGGTTTCAGCCTCCCCGTCCCTTTTTCTCCTTTAATCCATCGGGTGCCTCATGGCTTTTGATTTCGAACCTTCCGTCATTCTGGAAACCGCGCCGCAGCTCCTTGGCGGCGTGAAGTTGACGCTTATCATCACGCTGGGCGGCCTGCTCCTCGGCCTCGTGCTCGGCGTGATCACCGGGCTCGCCAACACTTCCCGGAACCGCTTCCTCCGGGGCCTTGCCATTGTCTACATCGAGGCGATCCGGGGCACGCCGCTCATCGTTCAGGTGATGTTCCTCTATTTCGGCCTGCCGCTGGCCCTTGGCATGCGCATCCCCCCCGACGTGGCGGGCGTCATCGCCATCGGCGTGAACTCCGGCGCGTATATCGCGGAAATCGTGCGCGGCGCCATCGAGTCCATCGACAGGGGCCAGATGGAGGCCGGACGTTCCACCGGGCTCACGCAGGCTCAGACCATGCTCTATATCATCTGGCCTCAGGCCTTTAGGCGCATGATCCCGCCGCTGACCAACCAGTGCATCATCTCGCTGAAGGATACTTCCCTGCTCGTCGTCATCGGCGTGGGCGAACTGACCCGTCAGGGGCAGGAGATCATCGCCGTGAACTTCCGGGCCTTTGAAGTATGGATGACCGTCGCCATTTTCTATCTGGCCATGACTTTGAGCATTTCCGCGGTGCTCCGTTACTATGAGCGCAAGCTTATGATCGGCAGGCGTGCCGTCCCGGCGGCTCCGTCCGATCCGCAGGTTTAGGGGCGTTTCACTTTTTTCATGCTTTGCTTTGTTGGGAGGAGAAGGTTTCATGTCCAGCGTGCAGCAGGCGCAGCACAAGTCCCCGCTTGTTCCGAGCCTTTTTAAGACGATTCGCAGCGGGTATACCCTTGGGATGCTGTCCAAGGACGTTTCGGCGGGGATCACTGTGGGCGTGGTGGCGCTTCCGCTCGCGCTTGCGTTCGCCATCGCCTCGGGCCTGACCCCGGAACGAGGGCTGTATACGTCCATCATCGCCGGTTTTTTCATGGCGTTTTTCAGCGGGAGCCGGTTCCCGGTCAGCGGGCCCACGGGCGCGTTCGTCGTCATCATTTACAGCATCGTGTCCCGGCACGGCTATGAGGGGCTTGTCCTGACCACGCTGATGGCGGGCATCCTGCTCGTCATCTTCGGGTTCCTGCGCTTGGGGGCGTTGGTCAAATATATCCCCTATCCGGTGACGACGGGCTTTACCACGGGGATCGCGCTGCTGATCTTCTCCTCGCAGATGAAGGATTTCTTTGGCCTGCCCCTTGTCGATACCCCTCCGGAATTTTTCGACAAGTGGGGAGCCTACGCCCAAAACGCCATGGACTTCAGCCCCTCGACGTTCGGGGTGGCGGCTTTCACGCTGCTGGTCATCCTGTTCGTCCGGCACAAGATCCCCAAGATCCCCGCGCCGGTGGTGGCCGTCTTCCTGTCCACGCTGCTGGTGTGGCTGTTCTCCCTGCCGACCGATACCATCGGTTCCCGGTTCGGCACGCTGCCCACGGGCTTTCCCGAGTTTGCCCTTCCCGAAGGCATCACGTTCGAGCGTATCCGCGAACTGTTCCCCGACGCGCTGACCATCGCCCTGCTGGCGGGCATCGAGTCGCTGCTGGCCTGTGTGGTGGCGGACAGCATGACGGGCGACAGGCACAATTCGAATATGGAACTGATCTCGCAGGGCATCGGCAACGTGGCCTCGGTGTTCTTCGGCGGTTTCGCCGCCACGGGCGCCATCGCCCGCACGGCGACCAACGTGCGCGCCGGTGCGCATTCGTCCATTTCGGCCATTGTGCATTCCCTCTTCCTTGTCGTGGTCGTCATGTGGCTTCTGCCGCTGACCGAGTACATCCCGCTGGCGGCCCTTGCCGCCGTGCTGGTCATGGTCGCGTACGACATGAGCGATCTGCGGACGGTGCGGCATATTTTCCAAGGGCCGAAGTCCGACTGGTCGGTGATGATCCTGACCTTCGCGCTGACGGTGGTTTTCGATCTGACCGTGGCCGTATACACCGGGGTCATGCTGGCTTCCCTGCTGTTCATGCGCCGCATGAGCGAATTGACGGGCATCCACACGTGCATTTCCGGTGAAGAGGAAGAAGCCGCCTCGCACGACATCCCCCTGCCCGACGAGGAAGCTGTGCCCGACGGCGTGGAGATTTTTGCCATCAACGGGCCGCTGTTCTTCGGGGTGGCTGACCGGTTCCAGTCCACGCTGGACGCGATGGAGACGCCGCCGAAGGTGTTCATCATGTATCTGCACAACACGCCCGCCATCGACATGACCGGCATCCACGCGCTTGAGGCGTTCCTCGAGCGCCGTCAGGAAGGCTGCCGCGTCCTTTTCGCCGCCGTGCAGGAACCCGCCCGCAGGACGCTCCAGCAGGTCGGCATCCTCCGCGCCGTGGGCGAGGAGAACGTCTTCCCGTCCCTCGACGAAGCGCTTTTGCGCGCCGAGGAGATCCTTGAGGAAGAGAAGCGGAAGTAGCATTATGGAATTGGGGAGGGGAATCTTTCTGGAGAAAGGTTCCCCTCCCCAATTCCCCTCCTTCTCCTCTCCCAAGGTTTTTGTGTTTATCGAATCCCTGTTGCCGGTTTTCCCGGTGGCCCGCGTCCGAGCAATATCGTTCGGACGTTTTTTTATGGATGAAGGAGGAAAGCGGGAAATGGGGAAGCTGGAAAGGGAAGAAATAAGGGAAGTTGGCAGGGAAACGGCGATTTGTCTTGCTTGGCGGTTGTATGCTAGGGTCAGCCCTTATTAAAGTATCGTCCGCGAAAAGCCGGTTTTTCCCTTACCGGCAGGGCGCAAGGGGAAAAGGGCAGCGAAGGCGTAGCTGCGCTGCGTCGGGATGTCCTTTCTCCCCTTTTGCAACACAGCCAATGGGGAAAAGGCGGCTTTGCAGCTGGCGATTTGATGATGGATGCCCCTCGTTTTCGCGTGGGGAGCGGTGTGCGGGGAAGGCGTTGCCGCTTGCCCTGATGTTGAGCGGGATAAAAAGTGCCGGCGTCAAAGGGTGTTCGTTTTGCGGGCACAGGCCCGCCGGAGGCACTGCGAAAGGACAGGTTATGATCGTCAGGCTGGCATGCGGCGCGTTGCAGGGCGTGGACGCCTTCCGGGTGGATCTGGAAGTGGATTTCCTGCGGAAGGGGATGCCCGCCTTCGTGATGGTCGGGCTTGCGGAAGGCGCCGTGCGGGAGGCCAAGGAGCGCGTGTTCGCGGCCATGCGCTCGTGCGGGTTCACGCTGCCCGCGGCGCGCATCACCGTCAACCTTGCGCCCGCGGATCGCCGGAAGGCGGGGAGCGCCTATGATTTGCCGTTGGCCGTGGCCTTGTTGGCGGCTGCGGGGATTGTGCCCGCGGAACGGCTGGAGGGCTGGTTCCTTGCCGGTGAGCTTTCTCTGAGCGGAGCCATCAAGCCCGTGCCCGGTGTGTTGCCGCTCGGGATGCTGGCCCGTGCCGAAGGCGCAAAGGGCATTGTCACGGCCCCGGAGAACGCCGCCGAAGCCGCGCTGGTCAAGGGGATTCCCGCCTATGGCCCGGCGACGCTGGACGAGGCTGTACGGTTCCTGATGGGGGAAGGCGGGCTGGCGCCCGCCGAGCCGCCCGTGTCCGATGCGGGCCCCATGAGGGGCGTTCTGGATTTCGCCGAGGTCAAGGGGCAGGAGCACGCCAAGCGGGCTATCGAGATCGCGGCGGCGGGCGCGCACAACCTGCTGCTCATCGGCCCGCCCGGAAGCGGGAAGACCATGCTCGCCAAGCGCATACCGTCCATACTCCCGCCCCTTGAGCCGGACGAGGCGTTGGAAGTGACCAAAATCTACAGCGTGGCGGGGATGCTCGGCGGCAAGGGGCTGGTGTCCGGACGGCCCTTCCGCGAGCCGCATCATACGGTGTCCGATGTGGCGCTGGTCGGCGGCGGGGTCTATCCCCGGCCCGGAGAAGTTTCTTTGGCCCATCGGGGCGTGCTGTTTCTCGACGAGCTGCCGGAATACGGCAAGAATACGCTCGACGTGCTGCGCCAGCCGCTTGAGGGCGGTACGGTGACGGTGTCCCGCTCGGCGCATTCGGTGACGTTTCCGGCGGACTGCATGCTGGTGGCGGCCATGAATCCCTGCCCTTGCGGCTATGCCACCGATCCCCGGCACACGTGCGTCTGCTCGCCGGGATTGATCCGCCGGTATCGGGCGCGGCTGTCCGGCCCGCTGCTGGATCGCATCGACCTGCACATCAACGTGCCCGCCGTGCCGTATGAGGAACTGCAGGCCGGGACATCGCCGGTGACGTCCGCCCGGATGCGCGAACGCGTGCTTGCGGCGCGGGCCGTACAGCAGGCGCGGTATGCGGAGGCCCCCTATTGCCGGACGAACGCCGATCTCTCCGGCAGCCTGCTTGAGAAGCATTGCCGCATGGGGACGCCGGAACGGGCATTCCTGCGGGAGGCGGTGCAGCGGCTGGCGCTTTCCGCACGGGCCTATACGCGCATCCTGCGGATAAGCCGGACCATCGCGGATCTCGCCGGAGCGGAAGCCATCGGCGTCCCGCATCTGGCCGAGGCCATCGGCTGCCGCGTGCTGGACAGGGAAGAGTTCTGACTTGCCGTATTTCTCCTTTCTCGGAAGATGGACAAAGGCATCGCTGGGAGGGGGGAGAGGGGAAGCCGCGAGGGCCCCGTTTCTTCGAGTGGGCCCTCTTTTGTCATCAACCTTTACTCAAGGAGCAGGTCATGTCGTTCAGACTGATGGATAAAGCCAAGGCCGCGGGCTGAGCGGCGAAGACGGCTCCAGAGTTGCTGGAGCAGGTCTTGGCGTCCCTGCCGGGTGCCCCGGACCCCGAGGGACGCATATTGCACGGCTTTGAGCACAACGAGGACGCCGTGATCCTCCGAACGCCCCCTGCGGGGATGGCGTTGGTGCAGACGGTGGATGTACTGAGCCCCCTCGGCAACAATCCCCGGCTTTTCGGCCGGGTTGCGGCGGCGAACGCGCTTTCGGACGTGTACGCCGTCGGCGGGGTTCCGTGGTCGGCCATGAATATCGCGGCGTTTCCGGCGCAGGATGTGCCGTTGGAGGTTTTTGCCGAGATTCTGGCGGGAGGCCTTGAAAAAATCACCGAAGCCGGAGCCGTGCTTGCGGGGGGCCATACGCTGGAAGACGCGGAGATCAAATACGGTTTGTCCGTGACGGGGTATGTGGACCCCGGAGCCGTCGCCAGCAACGCCGGGCTACGCCCCGGGGACGCGCTGGTACTGACCAAGCCGCTCGGCACGGGCGTCTTGGCGACTGCGATCAAGGCGCAGTGGGACGGGAGCGATAAGGCCGAAACCGATCTCTACCGGTGGGCCACCCATCTGAACGCGAACGCCGCCGAAGTCTTGCGGGCCATGAAGCTCAAAGCCGCAACCGACATCACAGGGTTCGGGCTCGGCGGGCATTTGTTGGAGATGGCGCGCGGTTCCCGCGTGGTCGTGGAGATAGATACCACCGCGCTGCCTTTTATCGACAATGTGGAGGCGTTTGCTTCCGACGGGCTGATCCCTGCGGGCAGCTATGCCAACCGCAGGCACTGCTCCTGCCGCACCTTCGTGAGCCCCGGCGTGGACAGCCTGAGAGCCACCCTCGTCTTCGACGCCCAGACTTCCGGCGGGTTGATACTGGCCATGCCGCAAGGGCGCGTGGAAGAGGCTCTGGAGCGTCTTGCGGCACTGGGTGAGCCCGGATGGCTCGTCGGCCGCGTTTTGCCTCTCAGGGACGGCCCTCAGCTCGTTTTAAGCTGAAGCGGATGGGAATGGAGGGGAAGGCTTCTTCTTCTTCTTCTTCTTCTTCTTCTTCTTCTTCTTCTTCTTCTTTGAGGGGGAGCGAGGAGGCCGGAAGCCCCGCAGCTCAATTGTTTACGGAGACGTCGGTAGTTATAAAAAAGGCGGGATACCTTTTTTCTAAGGCTGGCTTTGCGCGGCGTGAGAACCTGTGCGCCGCCGGAAATATGGAAACGCCGGACGGCCATGGCCGTCCGGCGTTTCCATATTCTTTTCAAGAGGCCGGGAACACGAACCGTTGGTGCGCGGGGCAGCGCCCCGCGTTCATTCGGCTAGTAGATCCACTTCTTGCCGTCGTAGCGGGTCAGTTCGCGGATACGGCGGGCTTTCGGGGTCGTGAAGGTGCCGGACTTGGCTTCGGCGATGGTCTTGCCGGTGCATTCGTATACCTTTTCAAGATACACGATATGGCCCACGTATTCGCAGCCGGGGCCCTTGCCGGGGTAGATTTCCGTGGTCATGGTGGAAGCGTCCACTTCCGTGTAGCGGGCCACGTATCCCTTGCCCTGCTTGACCACCGACATGTTCCGGCGGTTGTTCTTCAGGGTGTCGTTGGCGCGGGCCACGTAGCTCTTGGCGAACGCGTCGAGCTTGGCCTTCACTTCAAGGGTGGTTTCCTGAGCCGGGGCGGCGCTGGGTTTGGCGGCCTGAGCCTGCTGGCCGCAGATCAGGACGGACGAAAGAACCAGAGCGAACAGTGCGGATTTCTTGATTAACTGCATTGGGGAAAGGTCCTCTTGAGCACAAAAGGCCCGACGAGAGTCCGCCGGGCCTTTGTTGATTGTTGCCTGAGTACTAGTCCATGAAGACCAGTTCAGTACGGCGGTTCATGTACCGGCCTTCTTCCGTGTTGTTGTCATAGCGGAAAGACTTGCCCTTGCCAATTGCAATCATGCGGCTGGCGGGCACGCCCTGGGTGACCAGGTAGTTCTTCACGGCGTCGGCGCGGCGCTGGGAGAGCTTCAGGTTGTAGGCGTCGGTGCCGATGCTGTCGGTCCAGCCGAGGAGCTGCACCTTCATGTTCGGGTGTTCCAGAATGATGCGGGCGGCTTCATTGAGGATGCCCTGGGCTTCGGGGGTCAGGTCGTACTTGTCGAAGGCGAAGTTGACGCCACGGAGGACGACGACGTCTTCAACGACGGCCACACGTTCCTGGCAGAACACGTCGCCCACGAACTTGTCGACGGCGGCGTCGCTCTTGAGGAGGTCAATGGCCTTGACGGACACGGAGCAGGCGTTGAGGGCCGTGATGGCGTCCAGAGTGGCCTGGCCTTCGGGGGTGGAGGCGACGGAGATCACATGGAAGCAGACGTTCGGATTGGCGGCGTAGATGGCCTTGACTTCGTCGATGGGGCTGATGCCGCGGTTGCTTTCGCCGTCGCTCACGAGGATGACGGCCGCGCGCGGGGTCATCTGGCTGATGATGCCGTTGTGGGCCTGGATGCCGTCACCCATGGGGGTGAAGCGGGCGAAGGTTTCCAGGTTGTCCTTCAGGCCGTCGACGCCGGCGGCGAGGGTGGAGCGGACCCACGGGCCCTGGTTCACGACCGCGCCGTAAGGAGCGAAGGTGTACAGGCCGCCCTGATAGCCGAGTTCGGGCACCATGGCGTTGACGCGCTTGATGACTTCCTTGGCAACGGCCATTTTGGTCTTGCCGACGGAGGGGAAGTTCATCATCATGGAGCCGGAGTAGTCCACCAGGTAGTTGAAGCTTTCGATGCGCTTCTGGCAGATTTCAGCCGAGTGGGCCGCGAAGCCGGCCGTGGCCCAAGCGAACACAAGGGCGACTGCGAGGACAATAGAACGGGAAAATTTCATGTGAGCCTCCGTTTCTTTGAGTTAGGCGTTTTCACCCCGTCCGGAACGGCAAGGGCAAAGCGTCCTGCAACATTGACAGCGAATATGTTCTCAAGGACCCCGGGGGCCCTTTCCCTGCTCAGGAGGTTGCAATGTCGACCCGGCCGGGCATCCTCTTAGCGTCATCCGGCCGGCGAAACCGTTCTTTCGGCATTGCCATATTCACTTGAATGCGACTCTACCTGTGGGCCGTGTAAAGGTAAAGAGCCTTACTTGTATTTTTTTCCCGAAAAGGCTCTTTTCGCTTGAGAGTGCGAGACAAAAAAACAGGGCGAGAGAAAAATCTCTCGCCCTGTATGGGAACGATGCGTACGCAGCCGCTTACCGGAAGGCTTTACGGCGCGTCAGCTTCCCTCGATGGGATCACACGCAGCCGGTGGGCTTGGGCAGACCAGCCATCTTGCAGGCTCCCTTACCGGGGCCGGAGGGGAAGAGTTCGTACACTTCTTTCAGCTTGTAGCCGGTGTTCTTGGACAGGATGCGCACCATAGGAGCGATCCCGTTCTTGCGGTAGTAATCCTGAAGGAAGTCGAGAATCTTCTGATGGTCTTCGTTCAGATCGGTAATCCCTTCGGATTCCTTCACGTACTCCAACCATTCCGGGCACCACTCATCGAACTTGAGCAGGAAGCCGTCTTCATCAACTTCGAAGGTTTTACCCTTGTAGGTGACTTCAGCCATGTGTGCGTCCTCCTTGGACAGTTTATGTGACTAGGAAACCCTGTCACGCTTTTCCATTCAGAATGAAATGTAAAAATCTGATGGAATCACTCACCAGTCGACGGACCCCCAATGCAGAGCCCGCAGAAAGCCGCCGGATGTGTGGGGGCACATCAAGGCGCTTCCATATTGGAGGGCATCTATCATAGGGCTATGGAAATGGCAAGTAGTCGTTCCTCTTTTGCTCTTCATTGGGCAGTCAGCCAAGCCTCCGCCGCATGCAGCATTTCGGAACACAATTCATCCATTTCCGGGCCGTGGTCGTAACCGGCCAGATGCCCGAGCCCGTGGGCCAGAAGCCTGAGGCAATGCCCCTTAGCTTCCTGTCCGTACAGGAGCGCTTCCCGGTGCAGGGCGTCGACGGAAAAGACGAGGCTCCCGAGCTGGACGGGGACGTTTTCGTCCGCCGGCCCGGCGATCTGCCCGTCTATTGGAAAAGATAAGACATTGGTGGGGCCGTGGCAACCCATGTACCGCTGGTTGTAGCCCGTCATGGCCGCATCGCGGACAAGGACGAGATCCAGTTCCGCTGGCCCGGAACCGGCGGCGCGGAGCATGACGGCGAGCGCCCGGCGCAGTTCCGTGCGGCAGAACGGGAGCCGCCAGCACAGGCTGCCGCCGGAAAGGTTGAGCCGCAGGCCGCCGGAAGCGGGGATGGCCTCTTCTTCCTCTGGGAGGAAACGGCTGTACGGGCTCACGGGCGTTTCTCCGTGGGCTTCATGGACAGCGGGCCTCTGCTGACGGGCTTTGGCGGGCCGGGGACGACGGGGTAGAGCAGGTCGATGGGCGAGGCCGGGGCTGCCGGGGAAGCCGTGGGCGGCGTATGGGGGGCCGCCTGCGCCGGGGACGCTTCCCGCCGTTCTTGCCCGTTCGGGGCTGCCATATCGGCGGCTCCGGGCACCTCGCTGGAAGCCGCGTAGCAGACGGCCCGTTTGGCGTCTGGCCGCTGTTCCGGTTTTTCTTCGGGTCTGGCCTGCGCCTTGGGCTGTTCGGGCTTGTCGTGCGCCGGCTTTTTGTCCTTGTTCAGGTCGGGGTAGGCGATGCGCTGATGGAAAAGCCCGGTCAGGATACGGGCGAAGCTTTCCGACAGCTTATGGAGATCCTTGAACGTCAGCTCGGATTCGTCAAGCTGGCCGTCGGAAAAGATCCCTTTCATGATCGTGTCGATATGCGTCCTGATGCGCGCCGGCGTGGGGTCCGTGAGCGTGCGGCTGGAAGCCTCCACCGCGTCCGCGAGCATGACGATGGCCGCCTCGCGGGTCTGCGGGCGCGGGCCGGGGTAGCAGTAGTCCTCGATGCGGGGGTTCTCGCCCAGCTCTTTGGCTTTGGCGTAGAAAAACTTGATCAGGCCGGTGCCGTGGTGCTGGCGGATGATGTCCTCGATCTCGTCGCCCAGGTGGTGCTGCGCGGCGAGCTCCGTGCCTTTCTTGACATGCGAGAGCAGGATGAGGGCGCTCATGGCCGGGGCCAGCTTGTCGTGCCGGTTGGGGCCGTTGAACTGGTTTTCGATGTAATAGTCGGGATAGGCCAGCTTGCCGATGTCGTGGTACAGGGCCGCGACTTTGCAGAGCAGGCTGTTCGCGCCCACGGCCTTGGCCCCCGCCTCCACCATGTTGGAAACGACCAGCGAGTGGTGGTAGGTCCCCGGAATCGCCACCATGAGATCCTGAAGCAGCGGCTGTTCGAGGTTCATCAGCTCCATGAGCCGGAACCGGGTCGTATACCGGAAGGCCATTTCGATGATCGGGCTGATTGCGAAAAGGATGGCTATGGAAATGAAGGCGTTGAAGGAGACGATGCCGGAGAGCCACAGGAACGTGTTGCCGCCGCGGAAGCCTTCCAGCCAGCCGCTGCCGAGCGCGATGATGATCTGCCCGAGCGCCAGCGGGATAATGCCGATGACGACGTCCTGCCGGCTTTGCGCCCGGATGACGAGCCACGTGTTCAGCATGGCGGAGAGGAAGAAGAACAAAAACAGCGGAAGGTCGGCCTTGAGCATGACGCAGGCGAACAGGGACACGAGCAGGCCGACCACGCAATAGCGGCGGGCCGCGAAGATGAGCGCGCACAGCCCCGCCGCCCCCGCCACGGGGAAGAAATGGACGACGAGGGCGACGTCCTGCGGCTGCGCGACCTTGCCGACAAGGATGTAGGTCCCTTTGGCCGCGACGCCGAAGATGAACAGCAGCAGCGCGATGAACAGGAAGTCCTTCCGCCGCAGGGGGGTGCCCGGCTTGCCGCTGGGGGCCATGAACAGGCCGAGCGTCAGGATGAGCGAGAAGACGAACGTGCCCGCCACGGTGCGCGAATGGATCAGCCCGTCCTGCTTCTGGTAGAGGCTCTGGAGCTTGAGCTGCTTCTCGCGGGTGACGCGCTCGCCCTGATAGACGACGACTTCGCCCTTCTGGATGTGGTAGTAGACGGGCTCGACGGTTTGCGCCACGGCGTTGCCGAGGGTTTGGGTGGCCTCGCGGTTCAGGGTGAGCGTGGGCATGATCAGCGGCGAGAACAAGACCAGCACGGCGCGGCGGCCCTGCGGGGTGAGCTTTTCGGCTGAGCGGAGTTTCTGCGTGAAGGCCGCGAGCACGGCGGGCACGTCGCGGATGTCCGACACGTCGGGGCGCAGGGTTTCGGCCTTGGTGTCCACGTCGCGGACGATGATCCCGTTCTTGGAGGGCAGGGCAAGGCGCACGTCGCCCACCACGCCCTCGCGCAGGCGTTCCTCAAACCACGGCAGGCCCGTGGAGAGGACGTACTCCTGCACGGCGGGGCTCATCCATTGGGCCAGCAAATCCGAACTGACCGGCGTTCCGAGCTTTTCCGCGAGCGAAGCGCGCAAGGCGTCCTGCGCCTCGGGAGAGGGCTCCTGCCCGTTGATCAGCTTGAGCATGCCGAAGATCTTCTGGCGCAGCGTGGCGATTTCGGCCACGCTGAGGTCGAACACCGTGGGCTGGAGCATGGCGACCTGATTGCGCTTGATCCGGGCGGCCTCGGTGTCCTCCACCGTAAGGCTGCGGTGCGCGACCACGTCGCTGTCGGCCACTTCCCCGGCCATGAACACCCGGAACTGCACGGGCGGCTGAAGGCCCGCCAGAAACGAGAGCACGAACAAGGTGGCGATCAGGACGACCAGCCCCACGCCGTGGTGATGCTGCCGGAACAGCGTCCGCGTTATCCGGGAAAGCTCATTGATGCGAAGAGGGGAGTTTCTCGTAGTCATCATAGGCCTGTACTATTCGTCCGACCAGAGGGTGGCGTACCACGTCGGCGGAAGTGAAGTGCCGGAAAGCAACGCCTTTGACGCCTTTAAGGACATGCAGGGCATGCACCAGACCGGAGCGGGACGTGCCGTCCTCGCCCTGCACGGGCAGGTCTATCTGGGTGATGTCGCCCGTGATCGCCGCCCGTGAGCCGAAGCCGAGGCGGGTCAGGAACATCTTCATCTGTTCGCGTGTGGTGTTTTGGGCCTCATCGAGGATGATGAACGCGTCGTTCAGGGTCCTGCCGCGCATGAAGGCCAGCGGCGCGACTTCGATGATGCCCGTCTCCTGAAGCGAGGCCATCTTCTGGGGCCCGAGCATATCGAGCAGGGCGTCGTGAAGGGGGCGCAGATACGGGTTGACCTTTTCGGCGAGATCGCCGGGCAGGAAGCCGAGCTTCTCGCCCGCCTCCACGGCGGGGCGGGTCAGGATGATGCGGCGCACCCGCCGCGCGTTGAGCATGTGCACGGCCATGGCCACGGCAAGATAGGTCTTGCCGGTTCCGGCCGGGCCCACGGAAAAGACCATTTCATTGCTGCGCAGCGTTTCCAGATAGGCGCGCTGGGCGGCATTGCGGGCGGTGACGGTCTTCTTGGGCAGGGAGAGCACGGCTTCGTCGCGGAACGAGCGGCGCAGATCCGCCCCCGGATCACTCTCAAGGAGCTGGAGCCCCTGTTCCAGATCGGAACTCTGGAGCGCGTGCCCGCTGCGCAGCAGGCCGTAAAATTGGGTGAACAGGTTCAGGATGCGTTCGCGCAACGCGGGGTCGTCGGACGTAACGGCCAGCGAGGTCCCCCGCGTGGAGAGATCCGCCCCCGTGCGTTCGGCTATGGCGTTGAGGTGGGCGTTGTGGGGGCCGAACAGGGCATTGGCCAATGTCGGGTCATCAAAGGACAGGGTTTCCACAAAGGCCGTTGACGATGCGGGTGTTTGCATAGGTTCAGAGAGGCGGCCTCGGGCCGCCGGAGGGGACGGTTTGTCGAATCCGCTGCGCGGACGTCGAGCCGTCCGGCAATTCGGGAATGCCCTGCTGCGGAACGCCGCTTTCCCATCCGTGGCGCAGCCTGCATGCAAGGCCGATTACAATCTATCGTATTTGCGGCGAAGCGTCTATGGTTCCCTGTTTCGTGCCGAAGGGTTGATGATGCGGGAGAGGGGAGAAGGGGCTTTTCTGAAGAAAGCCCCCCTCCCCCGCGCCCCCTGCTCTCATCCCTCAAAGATTTTCGCGCGTATCGAATCCCCGTGGGGGATCGGGTAACGCGGCGGCCTGTTGGGGACGGACGGGAAACGGGGAAGGAATGGAGATGACGGCTTCGGGGTGGCCTGAAGGGCTCCGGGCCGGGACGTTTCGCGGCAATCAGCGATAGTATAAGAAGTTATTTTGGATTGTTAAGGGGGATGGCCTGCCGCAGGCCCGTGGCGGGCGCGCCGAAGAAGCGCCGGGCGTTGTCCCCGCAAGCGGTCCAGAGTTCGGCGGGGGCCATGCCGCGCCTGAGCGCCACGTCTTCGGCGGTGAAGGCGACGAGCGCCGGTTCGTTGGGCTTGCCCCGCCACGGCACGGGCGAGAGGTAGGGGCAGTCGGTTTCGACCATCAGGCGTTCCAGCGGGATGCGCTTCACGGCTTCGTGCAGATCGTGGTTGGCCGGGTAGGTCACGGGACCGGGGATGGAGATGTGCCAGCCGTTGGCGAGGAAACGGTCAAGGAAATCCACGGCGTCGCCGCTGAAGCAGTGCCACAGTACGGGGCGCCCGGCGAACCCTTCGGCTTCCAGAATCCGCAGGGTATCCTTTGCCGCGTCCCGCGAATGGATGGCCACGGGGAGATCCGTTTCTTTGGCAAGGGCGAGCTGGACGCGGAAGGCTCCCTCTTGGATAAAGGGAGGGCAGTCCTTCCAGTAAAAATCAAGGCCGATTTCGCCGACGGCCCGCAGCCGGGGATCTTCGGCAAACGCTTCGCGCATGGCTTTGAGGGTGGCCCCGGTGCATTCCTGCGCGTCGCAGGGATGGATGCCCATCAGGAAGAAGACGCCGGGGTAGGCGGCGAAGGCGTCCCGGTTGGCACGGTACGCGGCGGGGCCGAGGAACACCTGCCCGATGGTGGCGAGGCCGGCATTCCGGGCCCGTTCCATAACCTCGGGCAGCCTTTCGATGAGCCCTTCGGAGTCGAGATGGGCGTGGGAATCGGCCCCTGCGGGAGGGAGGCCGAGCGTATCGGGAAGCGGACGCGGCGTATCTTTTTTCTTGCTCATGGAAAAGGTCCCTTTCGGGCATGTTTTCGGGCCTTGCCGCCGTATGCCGCGCCAAGGCCCGTATGGATCACGGCTTGCTGCCGCCGTGCCGCGCGGGAAACCGCCTGTTCCGGCCTTCGCCACCGGTGCGGGGCGAAGCCGGGGAGGGATCTCCCAACGGCAAAGGAAAGGCCTATTCGGTAAATTCCTGCTTGATGACGGCTTCGGCCTTGATGCGGTCGAGGAGTTCCGAGAACGTCGCCTTGACGTGCTCGCGGATATCCCCGGCCACGACGAGGAACAGCACGTCGTCGCCGGGTTTCAGTTCGCCTTCCACGGCTTCGGCATGGATGCAGAAGATGCCGGGCTGCTTTTCCATCTCGCGGCAGATGGCGTCCATCTTGGCGCGGTCATGCGAAACCTTCATGGACGTCACGGGCGCGTGGTCGGCCCGTGCCCACCCGCGCACGACGCCGTTGTGCACCAGTACCATGCCCACGTTTTCGGTAAAGCCGGGACGCTTCTTGAGGTCGGCCAGAATCTTTGTGGTATCCATCGTTTTCTCCTGTGATCGAGGTCTGCTCGGGGTGATCCCCCGGATGAACTCTGACGGAAAGAGCCAATGCCGAAAATGAGAACCGCCATTGCGCGGAATCCTTGCCTGTACGGCCCTGCCGTACAAAGGGGCTTCCGTCGCGCAACCTCCCCCACCAGTTCGAAAGCCTTGGGAGAGAGGAGGGCGCGAGCCGCGCTGGCAGGCTTGGGGAGGGGCTGCCCCTTATCCACCTGGCAGGGGCCAAACCAGCCTAGAGGCTTTTGCTTTGTCCACCCTGATGGGGGCATATCAGGGGGAGGGAAATCTTTTTTAGAAGGGTTCCCTCCCCCGTTTTTCCTTATTCCGCTTCTCTGCGGATGCGTGCGCCTACGGCGTTGAGCTTGTTTTCGATGTGTTCATAGCCGCGATCGAGGTGGTAGATGCGCTGGACGGTCGTGGTCCCCTTGGCGGCGAGCCCGGCGAGCACGAGGGATGCGCTGGCGCGGAGATCCGAGGCCATGACCGGGGCCCCGGCAAGGCGCTGGACGCCGCGTATGATGGCGGTGTGCCCGGAAAGGCGGATGTCCGCGCCCATGCGGACGAGTTCCTGGACATGCATGAACCGGTTTTCAAAAATGGTTTCGCTGATGACCCCGGAGCCTTCGGAAAGGCACATGAGGGACATGATCTGCGCCTGCATGTCCGTGGGGAAGCCGGGGAAGGGCTGCGTGGTCACGTCCACGCCGCGCAGGGCGCAGGCGCGGCGGGCCAGCACGCCGTCGGCGGTCGGTTCGATTTCCATGCCCATCTGGCGCATTTTGGCGATTACGGCGTCGAGCTCCTCAAAGGGGCAGTCCGTGAGCAGCAGTTCGCCGTCGGTGATCCCGGCGGCGGCGAGGAGGGTCCCGGCTTCGATGCGGTCGGGCATGATGCGGTAGGTGCAACCCCCGAGGCGGGGGACGCCCTGAATGCGGATGACGCTGGTGCCGTGGCCTTCGATGCGCGCGCCGCAGGCGATGAGGAAGCGGGCGAGGTCGACGACTTCAGGCTCGCGGGCGGCGTTTTCGAGGACGGTCTCGCCGTCCGCCAGCGCGGCGGCCATGAGCAGGTTTTCCGTGCCGCCGACGGTGGGGAAGTCGAAATGGATGTGCGCGCCGTTCAGCTTGCGGCAGCGGCCAAGGATGTAGCCGTCTTCAAGATCGAACCGCGCCCCCATCTTTTCAAGGGCGGACAGGTGCAGATCCACAGGGCGGGCCCCGATGGCGCAACCGCCGGGCATGGCCACGCGGGCTTCGCCGAGCCGGGCCAGCAGCGGGCCGAGCACGAGCACCGAGGCGCGCATGGTCTTGACCAGCTCGTAGGGGGCTTCCGGGCTGAGCGCGCCGGGGGTCACGGTAACTTGGCCGTTTTCAAAGGCGTTCGGACAGCCGAGCAGCTCGAGGAGCTTGAAGGTGGTACGGATATCCCGCAGATCCGGGACATTGGCATAGGTCACGGGTTCGTCGAGCAGGATGCTGCCCATAAGGATGGGGAGGGCCGCGTTTTTGGAGCCGCTCACATGCACGACGCCGGTCAGCGGAACGCCGCCTTCGATGATCAGTTTGTCCATGAACTGTCCCTGTATATGGGCCCGGGGAAGCCGGGCGTTGCCGGTTGGATAAAAGATGGCCCCGCGTGGAAAAGGGGCGCGCGGAGGACTGCCCGATTGCGGAAACGGAGCAAGTGTACAAGGATACTATCGGGTTCCTCGGCTGGTCAAGGAGCATCTTCGGCCCGCCCGGTTGGCCGTAGGGCGCGGATATTGGAAAAAATATTGCGGGAAAGCTTGACCTTCATGCCGCTCTGATATAAAGACCACCCTTGCATGTGGCGGATGTAGCTCAGTTGGCAGAGCATCTGGTTGTGGCCCAGAGGGCCGTGGGTTCAAGTCCCATCATTCGCCCCA
>USCL01000041.1 GCA_900553145.1 uncultured Desulfovibrio sp. | reverse complement strand
TGCGCCTTGCCGCCCAGCGGCTGGTGGGTGACGAGGGAGTAGGGGCCGGTGGAACGGGCGTGGATCTTTTCGTCAACGAGGTGGTGCAGCTTGAGATAGTACATGACGCCGGTGGTCACGCGGTTCTCCAGCTTCTCACCCGTGCGCCCGTCGTAGAGGACGGACTTGCCGTCGTCGGCGAGGCCGGCGCGGGACAGCCAGTTCCAGATTTCCGATTCTTCGGCGCCGTCGAACACCGGGGTGTACGTGATGATGCCGTTGCGCAGCTTCAGGACGGACTTGCGGAAGGCCTCGTCGTCCATCTCGTCCACTTCGGCGGCGATCTCCGGCGAAGCGAAGATGTCCTTCACTTCGTCGCGCACGGACTGGAGCGCGGTGCCCTTGTCGACCATTTCGGCGAGCTGGCGACCCAGTTCGCGGGCGGCCCAGCCGAGGTGCACTTCCATGATCTGGCCGATGTTCATACGGGAAGGCACGCCGAGCGGGTTCAGCACGATGTCCACGGGGCGGCCGTCGGCGAAGAAGGGCATGTCCTCTTCCGGCAGAATGCGGGAGACGACACCCTTGTTCCCGTGGCGGCCGGCCATCTTGTCGCCTACGGACAGCTTACGCTTGATGGCGATATGCACCTTCACCATCTTGATCACGCCGGGAGGCAGGTCGTCCCCTTCCGTGACCTTTTCGCGCTTGGAGTCGTAGATCGACTTGATGTACTCGATCTGGTGATCGTACTGCACGAGCAGTTCGCCGACGTTTTCGTTGACTTCCTTGCTCTGGAACAGATCGGCCAGCTTCTTGACCGGCAGGGCCATGAGCAGCTCTTCGGTCATGGCGGCGCCGGCTTCGGCCAGCACTTCGCCCTTCTTGTCGCCGAGCAGGCTCGTGGCGATCTGCTTGCCGTCGACGATGGGGAGCAGGCGTTCGCGCATCCGGCGCGTGATGGCGCGGATGTGATCCTGTTCCTTGGCGTCGAGGCGGCTGATTTCATAGTCCTCGATGTTTCTGGTGCGTTCGTCCTTTTCGCCGGAGCGACGGTTGAACACCTTCACGTCGATGACCGTGCCTTCGACTCCCGGCGGGACCTTGAGGGACGTGTTCTTCACGTCGCGGGCCTTGTCGCCGAAGATGGCGCGCAGGAGCTTTTCTTCCGGGGTGAGCTGCGTTTCGCCCTTGGGGGTGATCTTGCCGACGAGGATGTCCTCGGGCTTCACGGGCGCGCCGATGCGGATGATGCCGCTCTCGTCGAGGTTGCGCAGCATTTCTTCGCCCACGTTGGGAATATCGCGGGTGATTTCTTCCGGTCCGAGCTTGGTGTCGCGGGCCACGACTTCGAACTCTTCGATGTGGACGGAGGTGTAGATGTCTTCCTTCACCACGCGTTCGGAGATGAGCACGGAGTCTTCGTAGTTGTAGCCGCACCACGGCATGAAGGCGATGAGCATGTTCTTGCCGAGCGCGAGGCCGCCGTCATGGATGGCGGGGCCGTCGGCGAGCACGTCGCCCTTCTTCACGATCTGGCCGGGCACGCAGGACGGCACCTGGCCGAAGCAGGAGTTCTGGTTGGACTTGTGGAACTTCAGCAGATCGTAGGCGCGCACGCCGCCCATGTTGGGGTACAGCGCGGGATCGTCGTAGGCCACGATGATGCGGTTGGCGTCGGCATAGTGGACCACGCCGGAACCTTCCGCGAGGATGCACGCGCCGGAGTCGCGGGCCACGTCCACTTCCATGCCGGTGCCCACGAGGGGGCGCTCGGAACGGAGCAGGGGCACGGCCTGACGCTGCATGTTCGAACCCATGAGCGCGCGGTTGGCGTCGTCGTGTTCGAGGAACGGGATCAGCGCGGCGGAGATGGACACCATCTGGCTCGGGGAAATGTCCATGAGGGTGATTTCCTCACGGGCGGCCATGAGCACGTCGTCGCCCACGCGGGCTGTGACGTAGTCGTCCACGAGACGGCGGTCGGCATCAACGGCGGCGTTGGCCTGCGCGATGACGTGCCCCATTTCGCGGGAGGCGTCGAGATGGACGAACTCGTCGGTCATGTAGCCGTCGCGGATGACGCGGTACGGCGTTTCGATGAAGCCGTAGTCGTTCACCTTGGCGTACGTCGTCAGGGAGACGATGAGGCCGATGTTCGGGCCTTCAGGCGTTTCGATGGGGCAGATGCGGCCATAGTGCGACACATGGACGTCTCGGACTTCGAACCCGGCGCGTTCGCGGGTCAGGCCGCCGGGCCCCAGAGCGGAAAGGCGGCGCTTGTGCGTGACTTCCGAGAGGGAGTTGGTCTGGTCCATGAGCTGCGACAGCTGCGAGGTGCCGAAGAATTCCTTGAGCACGGCGGCCACGGGCTTCGGATTGATCAGGTCGTGGGGCATGAGCGTCGCCACTTCCTGAATGCTCATCCGTTCCTTGATGGCGCGTTCCATGCGCACGAGGCCGATGCGGTACTGGTTTTCCACCAGCTCGCCCACGAGGCGCACGCGGCGGTTGCCGAGATGGTCGATGTCGTCGGCGGGGCCGTGGCTGTCCTTCAGCTGGACAAGCACCTTGATGGCGTCGAGGATATCGTCGTCGGCCAGCGTGCGCAGGTCGGCGTGATCGGTCTTGTTGAGGCGCTGGTTGAGCTTGTAGCGGCCCACGGGCGACAGGTCGTAGTAGTCGCCGTTGCGGAACAGGTTGTCGAAGAACGACGCGGCGATTTCCGGGGTTGGCGGGGAGCTCGGGCGCAGGCGGCGGTAGATTTCTTCCTGCGCCTTTTCCATGGTGGGCGTCTTGTCCTGCACCAGGGTGTCGCGGATGGAGGAAGAGGTGTCGGTGCCGCGGGTGTGCAGCGCGACGAGGGTGGTGAGCCCGGCTTCGCGGCAGGCGTCGATGAGGCCGGCGGTGATTTCGTCGGCGGCCTCGGCGAGGATTTCACCGGTGGCGTTGTCGACCAGATCCTCGGCGAGGAACAGGCCGAGGGGCGTTTCGGGAGCCACTTCGATCTTTTCGATGCCGGCGGCTTCCATCTGGCGCCATGCGCGCTTGGTGACGGGCTTGCCGGCCTTCACCAGCACGTTGCCCTCTTTGTCGACGATGTCGGCAAAGGCGAGTTCCTTGCGGTGCAGTTCGGGATTGAAGTGCCAAGAGACGCGGCCGTCGTCCTCGAGCTCGTAGATTTCCTTCTTGTAGAAGCAATCCAGGATTTCGGTCTTGCTCATGCCCATGGCCTTGAGCAGGATCGTGGCGGGCATCTTGCGGCGGCGGTCGATGCGCACGTAGAGGATGTCCTTGTGGTCGAAGTCGAAGTCGAGCCACGAGCCGCGCATGGGGATGACGCGGCAGGAGTAGAGCACCTTGCGGCTGGTATGCGTCTTGCCGCCGTCGTGCTCGAAGATGATGCCGGGGGAACGCTGCAGCTGGTTGACGATGACGCGTTCGGTCCCGTTGATGATGAAGGTTCCCTTTTCGGTCATCAGGGGCAGGGTGCCGAAATAGATATCCTGTTCCTTGATATCGCGGACGGTACGCGCTTCGGTTTCGTCGTCGACGTCATAGACGACGAGACGGACCTTGATGCGCACCGGGGATTCATAGGTAAGACCCTTGGAGATGCATTCCGCTTGATCGTACTTGGGCTCGCCGACTTCGTAGCTGACGAATTCGAGGCTGGCGGTACGGTTGAAGTCTTCGATTGGGAAGACAGAACGGAAGACCCCTTCCAGACCTTCATCAGGGAGACGTTCCGTACGTCCCTCCTGCATGAACTTCCGGTAGGAGTCCACCTGCAGGTTGAGCAGGTGGGGAATCTCCACCTCAACCTTGATCTTGCCAAATTGTTTGGTAAGCTGACCCATCATTTCACCTCTGAGAAGGTTGGTCGGCAAAAGCCGGAGCGTGCCCGGGTTGCGCGCTCTCGGAATCAATCATGTATAAAAAACGCAACAAGGTCGACAACATAGTTACCCTCCAGAAGCTCCGGAGGGCTGTTGTCGACTGATGATACCCGTGTTAGTTCAAAAAATTGGAACAGATACCACCTCTGGTTCGTGTCGCGTGAATTTGAAAAGATAAGAAGGAATCGCCACAAAGGCAAGCTTTTTTTCTTTGCAATGAGAAAATTCTTCGTTTGGGGCATGGTTTTTGAATAGTGGAGAAACGGTGAGGGCTGAGGAGGGGAGAAGAGAGGTTGCTGAAGTCAGCCCTTTCTCCCTTTCCTGAGGTCTCCCTCCCCGACTCTTCAAAGGCATCCGGAACGGGCTTCAGGCGGGTTTCATCCGGCGCTACGGGGGGCGGGGGCTTCCGCCGTAGGTTGCCAAGAGGGAATGTTTTTCTCTAAGAGAAGGGAAGAGCCGTTTTTCCGTGTACTGAGGGCGGCGAGCGGGTTTTGGATCTGAGCCTTCGTGGGCTGGACACACGCCAAGGCTCGGCGTTTCCCGTCCTCCATTGCCTGCCATCAGGGGGCATCTGTTCCGGGAGGTGCGCATGGAAGGTCAGTTCATCGTTTTTTTCCTCGCTCTGGGCGTGCCGCTTGCCTTCGGGGCCTGTATCGGGGCCGCATTCAGAGGACGCTTCGGCAGGGGATTGGGGCTCGTCGCCCTTGCGCTCGGGCTTGCCGGCCTGCTCTACGGGGCTCTGACCTTCATAACATACCGTGACGGCTACGGGCTGTTTGCCTGGGTGTTGCAGATGCTGATGGCCGGGGGCGTTTTCTGTTTCGGCGGCGCGTGCTGGCTGGCGGCGCGCCGGAAGAGGCAGGGAGAGGGAGAACCGCCGTGGGACTGGCGGCGACGCTGACTCGCCCGCCGGTTGCTTTTGTTTTCCCGACCTCCGCACCCCTTCCCATGAGCTTCGAGGCGCGTTTTCCTGTCCCCCTTTTCCGGGATGGCGGTGTCTGGACAGCCCCTGTCCCATTGTCCTGTTTCCCTGCATTCGCCGTCACACTCTTGCCGTATGGCGGTCCCACTCCATTAAGGAAGAACGAGGCGCTCTGCTTCATCTTGCACCGGGAGGTACGCATGGACAGTGTTTTCGGCATGTGCTTTTGGGCGTTGGCCATCATCGCTTTTGGGGCCTGCATCGGCGCCGGGCTCAGAGGGAGGCCCGGGAGAGTGTTCGGCCTGGCCATCCTGAAAATCGGGCTTGCCGGCCTCTTCGTCATGTTGCTGTTTGTGAACAGTTTTCCCCACAATGAAATAATATTGTGGCTGGTGCTGATGCTTATGGCCGGTGCCCTCACCTGTTTCGGAGGCGCGTGCTGGCTGGCAGCGCGTTATATGGGGGAGGGCGATGAGCCGCCGGCGCAGGATCGGCGGTGACGCTGAATATCCCGCCTTTTTCTTTTGTTTTCTCGGTCGCTGCAACTTCCCCCATGCCCTTTGAGGGTGGGGCCCGGAACCCCTTCCTTTTCCCTTTCCGCTTCCCTTTCCGCCAGAGGGGAAGGCGGCAGTCGGCTATCGAGCGATACTCCGTGCTCCTTCAATGGCTCGGGCCATCCCCCCTTTCCGATACGTTCCGGAATCGTCGGCTCTCCCCTTTGGGATGCAGGAACGCTGCGGACAGGGACTCGATAGAGTCGAAAATTTTTGGAAAGTCTCTGCCACAGTAAACGATAGATATGTTATTTCATAAGATTTTAGATACTAAAAGGAACTTCCTTTGTTGTGTCTATCAATAAAAATATTGACAATCCAACATGCTATGGATGCGTATCAATCAAATGCTGTGACAGAACCTTTGGAAAGAGTGGGAAAGGTTTGGAGGGGGAGGGGAGGAGCCTTTCTTCTTCTTCTTCTTCTTCTTCTTCTTCTTCTTCTTCTTCTTCTTCTTCGCGTAATAAAAAAGGCGGCACGGGATAAACCCGCACCGCCTTTGAAAGCGCGTATAAAGTGAACTTACTTCACTTCAACTTCAGCGCCGGCTTCAACCAGCTGCTTCTTGGCTTCTTCGGCTTCTTCCTTGGACACGGCTTCCTTCAGGGTGGAGGGAGCGCCGTCAACCTTGTCCTTGGCTTCCTTCAGGCCGAGGCCGGTCAGAGCGCGGACAACCTTGATGACGCCGATCTTGTTGGCGCCGGCGGACTTCAGGATGACGTCGAATTCGGTCTTTTCTTCAGCCGGAGCAGCGGCTTCGGCGGGGGCGGCCATCATCATGGCAGCGGCGGGAGCGGCAGCGGACACGCCGAACTTTTCTTCGAGTTCCTTGATGAATTCGGAGAGTTCAAGCACGGTCATGTTAGCGATAAATTCAACGACTTCTTCTTTGGTAACGGCCATGGGATTGCTCCTTTGAGACTTTGGCTTGGGTGTTTAACGGGTTGCCTAGGCAGCCTTTTTCTCTTCGATCGCTTTGAGGGCGTACATAAGAGGACGGACCATGTTGGCAAACAGGGAGACGAAATTGGTAGGCACGGCGTTCATGGTGCCGAGGACCTGACCAAGGAGTTCCTGCTTTCCGGGCAGCTTGGCGAGAGCGTCCACCTGGGCGGCGGAGAGCATCTTGCCTTCGAGGCTGGCGTGGCGAACAGTAAACAGCTTGCTGGTCTTGGCAAATTCGGAAACCGCCTTGGCGACCGCCACCGGATCCTGAGAGGTCAGGGCGATGCCGCAGTTTTCCTTGAACATGTCCTTAACGGAATCATGCATACCATCGGTGAGGGCGATGCGGGCCAACGTGTTCTTGACGACGAGATACTCGCCGCCGCACTCATAGAGTTTCGCACGGAGCCGCGTCAGCTCTTCCACCGTCATCCCCTTGAAATCTGTCACTACCACAAAAGAGGCAGCGTCGGCTTTCGCCTTAATCTGCGCAATCAGGGCAGCTTTTTCAGATCTATTCACGTGAATCTCCTTCACGTTAGGGGTTGCTCGAAGGCTTTTTGAGGAGCCTCCGCAGTGGAAAGCCGAGCCGAAAGAAAGCGTCTGAGCAGGCATTATTGAGGGTTTCCCCGCCTGCCGTCTTCGACTCGAATTCCCAATCCATTGCCAAAAACGGTCCTATCGGACCGTTTTTGTTCTCAAAGGGGATTAGCCTTCGATGAACTTCTTAATCAAGGTCATGTCCACCTTGAAGCCGGGGCCCATGGTGGTGGAAATGGCCATGTTTTTCATATAGGCACCCTTGGCCGCGGAGGGCTTCAGGCGGTTCACGGTTTCGACGAGAGCCTTGAGGTTGCCAAGGATCTTTTCGGAACCGAAGGAAACCTTGCCGAGGGGGGCGTGGAGCACGCCAGCCTTGTCGACCTTGAAGTCGACACGCCCGGCCTTGAGTTCCTTGACGGCAGTGGCGACGTCGAAAGTCACGGTGCCGGTCTTGGCGTTGGGCATCAGGCCGCGGGGGCCGAGCACACGGCCGACCTGGCCGACGAGGGCCATGACGTCGGGGGTGGCGACGGCGGCGTCGAATTCCAGCCAGCCTTCCTTGATCTTCGCGACGAGTTCTTCAGCACCGGCGATGTCGGCGCCGGCAGCGCGAGCTTCGGCTTCTTTTTCGCCCTTACAGAACACGGCCACGCGAACGGTCTTGCCCAAGCCGTGAGGCAGGGAGACGGCGCCGCGCACCATCTGGTCGGAATATTTGGGGTCAACGCCGAGGCCGATGGCCACGTCCACAGTTTCGTCAAACTTGGCGAAAGAAGCACCGAGGGACTTCTCCACGGCTTCCTCTACGGAGAGGCGCTGGGAGAGGTCGAGGCCTTCTACCGCCTTGCGATATTTTTTCCCGAAGGGCATTGCTCTATCCTTTCAAAAGCTGGTCTTCCAACATCTCCTGCCGAATCCTTGATGCAAGGAAGGGCAGTACGACTGACGCGGTGGAGATCCTTACTTGATCTCGATGCCCATGCTACGGGCGGTACCCATGATGGACTTGACGGCGGCTTCCAGGTTGTTGGCGTTGAGATCGGGGAGCTTCAGCTTGGCGATCTCTTCAACCTGCTGCATCGTGATGCTGCCCACCTTGGTACGGTTGGGTTCGCCCGAACCCTTTTCCACCTTGGCCGCTTTCATCACCAGCACGGCGGCTGGCGGGGTCTTGGTGATAAAGGTGAAGGAACGGTCAGCATAGGCGGTGATGACCACGGGAATGATCATGCCCTTCTGTTCCATGGTGCGGGCGTTGAACTCCTTGCAGAACTGCATGATGTTCAGGCCGTGCTGACCGAGGGCGGGACCTACCGGCGGCGAAGGGTTCGCGGCGCCAGCAGGAATCTGCAACTTGATTTTGGCAACTTCTTTCTTGGCCATTGTCTTTCAACCTCTATTAATACGGCCCATGGGCCGCAGACTGCAAGCAATCGTTATCCCTTGGAAACCTGGATGAAGTCCAGTTCCACGGGAGTCTGTCTGCCGAAGATGGACACGGACACCCGAAGCTTGCCCTTGTCGTAGTTCACGTCTTCAACAACGCCGTTGAAGCCGCCGAAAGGCCCGTCGATGACGCGCACGTCGTCGCCCCGCTCGAAGCTGAACTTGGGACGGGGTTGTTCCTGGCGGGTTTCCATGAGGGAAAGGATGCGAGAAGCTTCCTCGTCCTTCATGGGGGCGGGACGGTTTTTGCCGCCCACGAATCCCGTCACCTTGGGGATGCTCTGCACGAGGTGCCATGAAAAATCGGTCATGGTCATGCGGAGCATGATGTATCCGGGATAAAACTTGCGCGTGGTGGTGCGCTTGGCGCCGCCTTTGCCCAGTTCGATGACCTTTTCGGTCGGAACCACAACCTCATGGATGAGGCCGTTGTCCTGGGCGTTGCGCATCATTTCTTTAATGGTGGCCTCTACGCGCTGTTCAAAGCCGGAGTAGGTATGCACGATGTACCAGCGGGATTTCCCCGTATCCTGGTTCCCCGCGCTCAGTTCGGTCTGAACTGTGGAAGCCGCCAAAATGTCCTGCGCAGTCAATTCTGACTGCGCGGGTTTTACTTCTGCTTGGGACTGTTGGGCAGACGATTCGACCGCCCCGGAGGACGCGTTGTTTTCTTCGATCATAGGCTTCTCCATTAAGCAGCGAGAATGAAGGAGATGAGTTTGGAGAGCCCGAGATCAACAACGCCGAGGAAGATCGCCATGACAACGACGAAGGCCAACACCACCAGACTGGTCGTACGGGTTTCCTTGACCGTGGGCCAAGTCACCTTGCGGAGCTCAGTCTTGGACAGCTCAAGATAGTTCTTGAACTCTTTCACCTTGGCAACGAGGCCTTCGGATTTTTCGTCTTGCGCTGTCGTCGGTTTCTTGGTCATGATACGTTCCTGCAGAAATGAAAATGGCAGGGCAGGAGGGATTCGAACCCCCAACATGCGGTTTTGGAGACCGCCGCTCTAGCCGTTAGAGCTACTGCCCTGCGTTTATGAAGTCACTACCGGGTTTCGCGGTGAACCGTATGGGTCCTGCACCAGGGGCAGAACTTCTTCAGTTCGACACGACCAGTCGTGTTCTTCTTGTTCTTGACCGTGGCGTAATTGCGACGCTTGCATTCGGTGCAAGCGAGCAGGATGTTGACGCGCATGGCATTACTCCACGATTTCGGTCACAACACCAGCGCCGACGGTACGGCCGCCTTCGCGGATAGCGAAGCGGAGGCCCTTTTCCATGGCGATGGGGTGAATGAGTTCGACGTTGAAGGTAGCGTTATCGCCGGGCATAACCATTTCCACGCCTTCTTCAAGGGCAATGATGCCGGTGATGTCGGTGGTACGGAAATAGAACTGGGGACGATAGCCGGTGAAGAACGGGGTGTGACGACCGCCTTCTTCCTTGGACAGGACGTACACTTCAGCCTTGAACTTCTTGTGAGGCGTGATGGACTTGGGAGCGGCGAGAACCTGGCCGCGTTCCACTTCGTCACGCTTCGTGCCGCGGAGCAGGGCGCCGATGTTGTCGCCGGCCTGGCCCTGATCGAGCAGCTTACGGAACATTTCAACGCCGGTGCAGGTCGTCTTCACGGTGGGACGGATACCCACGATTTCGACTTCTTCGCCGACCTTGATGATGCCGCGTTCCACACGACCGGTAACCACGGTGCCGCGGCCGGAGATGGAGAACACGTCTTCGATGGGCATCAGGAAGGGCTTTTCGATTTCGCGGACCGGATCCGGGAAGTAGCTGTCGCAAGCGGCGAGCAGTTCAAGCACGCACTGGGCGTCGGGAGAATCGGCGCTATCGGATTCCAGAGCCTTCAGGGCGGAACCGCGGATAACCGGGATGTCGTCGCCGGGGTAGCCGTAGGAGGTCAGCAGTTCGCGGACTTCCATTTCGACGAGTTCGAGCAGTTCGGGGTCGTCGACGAGGTCGCACTTGTTCATGAACACGACGAGGTGAGGCACGCCGACCTGACGGGCGAGCAGGATGTGCTCACGGGTCTGGGGCATGGGACCGTCGGTGGCGGCGACCACGATGATGGCGCCGTCCATCTGAGCGGCACCGGTGATCATGTTCTTGATGTAGTCGGCGTGGCCGGGGCAGTCCACGTGAGCGTAGTGACGGTTGTCGGTTTCGTATTCGACGTGGGCGGTGGAGATGGTGATACCACGTTCCTTTTCTTCCGGAGCCTTGTCGATTTCGTCGTACGCGATGAACTTACCGCCCTGCTTCATGGCAGCCACTTTGGTGATGGCGGCGGTCAGAGTGGTTTTGCCGTGGTCGATGTGACCGACAGTACCAATGTTCATATGAGGCTTGGTACGCGTAAATTTTTCCTTACCCATGACGGTCTCCCTTCTTGGTTGCAGAAGATAACGGATTTTTATGGGACAGAGCCTATGGCGTCACAAGACCATCCATCACTAGCCATCAATCTGGCAGCGCTCTGGCATCCCGATACGTTAGGCACGGCGAAATGGGGAGGTAAAGAGGAGGCAGGTGTGGAGCGGGAAACGAGACTCGAACTCGCGACCCTCAGCTTGGAAGGCTGATGCTCTAGCCATTGAGCTATTCCCGCCTGTACGCCGTAGTCCCCTGACAGGTTTTACCTGTCTCCTACAGCCGTGTCAGCTTTTTTCATCTGGTGGAGGGGGGAGGATTTGAACCTCCGAAGTCTCACGACGACAGATTTACAGTCTGTTCCCTTTGGCCACTCGGGAACCCCTCCACTCTGGAAGACAAAAACAGGGCCATTGCAATCTGTTTTTGCCGAAGCTCGCGGAATCGCTTCCGCTAGTACTCCAACCGGCGAACCGGAGCCTTGCGGCTTTTACTGGAGCTGGTGATGGGACTCGAACCCGCAACCTGCTGATTACAAATCAGCTGCTCTGCCAGTTGAGCTACACCAGCAACAGGGACTAGCTCTTACACAATCCATTTGGGTTTGGCAAGCAAAAAATGTCCCCGTCGCGAAAATAATCGGAAAACGGGCGTTGGCCTGTCTGCCGTTATCTGGGCAACCCCACAAATCCGACCAGCGGATTCGGGTGCGGGGCCGTTTCCGAACCCGCGACCGAATCTATAGGGTGCTTTGAGAATTAAGGCAAGACTTTTATCGTGTATGCCGAGTCGGTATTGAGGTATTTTCTGACGATTTCCCTGAGTTGTTCACGGGTTACGTTTTTACTCTTTTCTATTTGATCTTTGGTGAAGGAGAGCGGGTAGCCCTCCATCGTCAGGGCCGCGGCCTCGCCCGAGCGGCTGCCGAGGCTTTGCATGCTGCGGTAATAGTCGCCTTCGAGCTGGTTCTTGCCCCGGTTAACATCCTCTTCCGCAAGGAGATTCTGATGCAGGTCATTGATGATCCGCTTGAATCCCTCTTCCGCCTGAGCCATTTTTCCGGGTTCGGTCCCGATATAGAAGACCATGTAGCCGTTTTCCGAGGTCTGGCGGTTGAAGGCGGTTACGGTGTAGCCGAGGCCCTGCTTGTCGCGCAGATCGCGGAAGAGGGGGCCGCCCATGCCGCCGAGCGACGTTTCGAGCAGATCCAGCGCGGGCGTATCCGGGCTGGTGTCGGGCGCGGTCTTGAAGATCAGCATGAGGTGGGCCTGATTGCGCCCCGGCATGGGGATGTCCAGTTCCGGCCTCGTGCCCCACGCGGGGACGGGCACGTCCACTTTCCTCTGATCGGGCGCGGGCAGGCTTTTGGCGAACGCCAGTATCTGATCGCGGTCGAAATCGCCCGACACGGCGAGCACCCACGGGCGGGCCTTCTGACGGTTCCAGAAGCCGAGGAGCTGCGTGCCGTCGTATTTCTGCACTTTTTCCGGCTCGCCGAGCTGGAGGTAGCCGTATACGCTGCCGGGGAAGAGGAAGGGCGGCAGTTTCCTGAAGGCGAGCCCAAGGGGCTGGTCTTCGCGGGATTTGATGGCCGCGAGCTGATCCTTGATGCCGCGTGCCGTCTCCTCTTCGCTGAACGCGGGGGCGGTGACCACCTCGCCGAGCAGCTCGAACAGATCCTTGTTGAAGCGGGCGGGCGTGGTGAGGTTCACCGAGAAGGTCTTGCGCCCGGCCGAAGCCGCGAGCCCCGCCGCGCGATCGGCAAGGAACGCCTGCAGTTCCGTGGCGCTGCGCTTCGCGGTGCCCTTGGTCAGCACGTTGGAGGCGAGGGCGGAGAGGCCCTGCTCGGAAGGCTTCAGCAGCGCGTCGCCGCCGGAATAGGTCAGGTTCGCGGAAACGTAGGGCAGCGTTTTGTCCGGGATGAGCACCACGGTACGGCCCTTGCCGAGATCGATGACCTCGGTCTTTCCCGCTTCCGCAGCCTTTGCCGCGGAGGCCTTGGCCCCGGGCTTCCATTCCTTGTGGAGGATGGCCTGCATGTCCGGCATCTTGGCGTCCTTGGGCGGCAGGACCACGGTGGTCAGGCGGTTGGGCTGCACCCACGCCGCCAGCACTTGCTTGAGCATGCCGTTGTCCACGTTGCGGAGCGCCTCAATAGCGTTCCGTTCGCCCTGATCGCCGCCCATGAAGAACTGGAAATAGCCGATCTTCGAGGCAAGGCCGGACAGCGTTTCCTTGGAACGGTAGAGATCGTCCTCAAGGTTCAGCTTGGCGCGTTCCAGCTGTTCGGGGGTGAACGCCGAAGCGTCCAGCGCGGCGAAATCCTTGGCGAGCGAAGTCCAGAACGGCGCCACCTTGTCCGCGTCGAGCTCCGCCGTGACCACGAACGCGCCGATGCGCTCGAAGCCCACGTTGGAGACGCTGATGCTGTCCACAAGCTGGCGTTCATATTTATAGGTGCGGTAGAACAGGCTGGTGCGGTCGCCGCCGAGCAGGTAGGCCAGCACGTCCAGCGTGGCGGACTGGTAGCTCGACGAGCCGGGCACGGGCAGGGCCGCGGCCAGATAGACCTTGTTCCACGGGCCGGGCTGCACCACCAGCGCGGGCCCGCTACCCGGCAGGGGGAGGCGGTCGGCCTCGTACGGCATGACTTCCTTGAGCGGCGTGGTGTTTTTATAGGGCGCGAACATCTTCTCCGCCTCGGCGAGCACTTCGGCGGGCTCGACGTTGCCCACGACCACGAGCAGCATGTTCTGCGGCTGGTAGTACTTGTCGATATAGTCGCGCAGGTTCTGCGCGGTGATGGCGCGGATGGTCTTTTCATAGCCGATGATGGGCCGATCGTAGGGGGTGCCTTTCAGCGTATTCGCCATCAGGGCCTTGAATATCCGGCTGCCCGGATCGTCCTCGCCGCGCTGGAGTTCGGCGACGATGACGTCCTTTTCGGATTCCAGCTCCTGCGGATCGAGCGTGGGGTGGAAGGCCATGTCGCGCACGACGTCCATGCCGAGCTTCCAGTGGCGGTCGGGCATGTCGGTGATGTATACGGTATAGTCATAGCTCGTGGCCGCGTTCAGATAGCCCCCGGCGGATTCCACTTCCTGGCTGATGGCGCTTTTGGGGCGGCTGTCCGTGCCCTTGAAAACCATGTGCTCAAGGACGTGGCTGATGCCAGCCTGATCCGGCGTTTCGTATGACGATCCGGCGTGCACGTAGAGGCGGGTGGAGACGAGCGGGAAGCGGGTATCTTTCAGGATGAGCACGGACAGGCCGTTGGGCAGCTTGGTGACCTGCTCCTCTTTCCCGGAAAGCGGATCGGGGATGACCGGGACGATGTCGGAAGCCCCGGCGGACGGCGAAGGGGCGGCGATCGCAGCCCCGACCGCGACTCCCAGGAAGAGGCTCATGAAAGCTCCTGTCAGCAGTTTTATGAATGAAGGCATAGGGGAAAACTCCTTTCCGGGCGGTATCGCGAACGATGCCCGCGTCGGCCCCACAGGGGCGCCGCGCGTTCCGGATTGCGTGCATTTCCCGAAAAAGTAAGGCCGGACGGCTGAGAAGGCAAGGCCGCACACCCGCGCAGAATGATTTATCATACGCGTTGACCGCTTGCGGAGTTCGGTTTCCTGCGGCACAATGGCCGGGTAGCGGAAGCCGTACCCCTTAGCTGCCGGAAGGCGCTTTCGCCCCGGCAAACCCAATGAGGAGTCTTTAGTGTCCATCATCACTCAAAATGCGGCCCTTCAGGGCCTGCTCGCCGCGCATTTGCCCGCGCTGGCCGAGTACGAGGGATTGACGCCGGAAGCCATCACTTCGGCCATCGAAGCCGGAACCATGGTCCTGCTCGGCAACCCCAACCATGCCAACGTCAAGCCCATCCTCGTCGGGCAGCCGAGCCGGGTGAAGGTCAACGCCAATATCGGGACCTCGCCTTTCCAGAATCACCCCGGCTGCGAAATGCGCAAGCTTGAAGTCGCACAGCAGGCCGGAGCCGATACGGTCATGGATCTGTCCATCGCCGGCGATCTCGTGGCGATCCGCAAGGATATGCTCTCACGCACGCCGCTGCCGCTCGGCACGGTGCCGCTGTATTCGGTGGCGCAGCGGTATATCGACAAGGACATCGATCCCGCCAATATTGACCCCGAAGAACTTTTCGCCGAAGTCGAAATGCAGGCGGAGCAGGGCGTGGACTTCATGACCCTGCACTGCGGCCTGACCCGGCGCGGTGCCGAATGGGCCGCCCGCGGCGAGCGCGCGCTCGGCATCGTATCGCGCGGCGGTTCCATCCTCGCCCGCTGGATGCTCAAGAACGACAGGGAAAACCCGCTCCTGACCGGGTACGACCGCCTGCTCGGGCTGGCCCGCAAGTACAACGTGACCCTGTCGCTCGGCGACGGCCTGCGCCCCGGTGCGGGATGCGACGCCGGCGACGCCGCCCAGTGGGAAGAGGTCATGACCCTCGGCACGCTCGCCAAGCGCGGCCTCGAATACGGCGTGCAGTGCATGATCGAAGGCCCCGGCCATGTGCCCATGAGCGAAGTCGAGGCGCAGATCATCAGCATCAAGAAGATGACCCACGGCGCGCCGCTTTATGTGCTCGGACCCCTGACCATCGACTCCTCGCCGGGCTACGACCATATCGCCGGGGCCATCGGCGGGGCCATGGCCGTGCGCGTGGGCGTGGACTTCCTGTGCTACCTGACGCCCGCCGAGCACCTGACCCTGCCCGACATGGACGACGTGCGGCAGGGCATCATGGCTTCCCGCGTGGCCGCGCAGGCCGGGGAAGTGGCCCTTGGCCGCCCCCACGCGCTCGCCCGCGAAGCCAAGATGGCGAAGGCCCGCATGGCCTTGGACTGGCCCGCCATGCGCGAAGCCGCCCTCGACCCCGTTATACTTGACAAGCGCCGCGAACCTCACAAGCATGAGGAGGCTTGCGCCATGTGCGGCAACTTCTGCGCGGTGAAAATGCTCCGGGACGCCAAAAAGATGTAAGTGAACGCGCGGAAGGGCCTCTTTTCAGGGGCCCTTCCCTTTTCCCCTTCATTCGAGGGGAGGAACGCGGCTTTTTTCCAGATCCGCCTTGCCCAGCGCGCGGAGGCCGCCGAACATATAGGTCAGCATCTCCTCAAGCAGCCCTTCCGTATCGGTGGCGGTGGCGGGCAGGATGAGGACGCGAAGCTTTTCCGGGAAGAGGATGAGCCCCATGCAGGGCATGACGACAAAGGCCGTTGCCCGCTGCACCGCCGCGGAATCCGGCGCGAGGCCCGTGATATCCTGCACCAGTTCCCTGATTTTCCGGACTTTGGGGATCGCCGTCGTCTCAAGGAACTTGGGGACGAAAGGCGAAGGCGAGGCCAGCTCGCGCAGGAAAATCTTGATCCCCCAAAGCTCCGAAGCGTTCATGGCGGTATGGATGATATGCCTCAGGAAAACGCGGAGCTTCTCCTCGGGGGGCGCGTCCGAAGAGACAATCTGGCTCAGTTCTTCCATGCTCAGCATCTGCCGGTGCGCTTCGACCAGCACTTCCTCGTACAGGCTTTCCTTGCCGCCGAAATAATAATTCACGGCGGCATTGTTTGTTCCCGCCCGTTCGCATATTTCCTTACTGGTGGCTTCGCCGAAGCCGCGCTCCGCAAACACCCTGCCGGCGGCCTCAAGGACGACGGCCCGCGTTGACCGGCCGTCGCGCCGCGGCGCGCGTCTGGGGCGTTTGGGGATATCCGTTTTTGTGTTCATGGTTTTTTCTTAAGGAAAGGCAGGTGATAAGTCAAATCTGAAATTCAAATTTTAATTTGACTTGTCGCGGCCCTTTGCCTATCTTTTTTTATCGGGCAACCCGTTGGGCCGGTGTGAAGCACCTTTTCGGCATGCTTGGCCGAAAGGGGAATGGGGGAGGAGGGAATCCCCCATGCAGCCGTTTCCCGCCCTCGCAAGGATTCTTCGTGCTGGAGGCACCCATGTTGAAACGTACCATCCTGCTCCTCGTTGTTCTGGCCTGTATCGCCGGCGGCGTCTGGTGGCTGTACGACGGGAAACGGCAGCCCTCGGATCTGCTGACGCTGTACGGCAACGTGGATATCCGGCAGGTGGAGGTCGGCTTCCGGGTCGGCGGGCGCGTGGCCGAACTCTTTAAGGAAGAGGGCGACGTGGTGAAGGCGGGGGAACGCCTCGCGCGTCTCGACGCCAAGCCGTATGAGGAAGTTTTCGACCGGGCGGCCGCGCAGCTTTCCATGCAGGAAATCGAGCTGGCGAAAATGGTCGCCGGGTACCGCACGGAGGACATCGAACAGGCGCGGGCCAGCTTGAACGGGGCGCAGGCCGTCTATGTCAACGCCGCCAGCAATCTGCGGCGCGTGGAGCGGCTGCGCCAGCAGAACGCCGTTTCGCAGCAGTCTCTGGACGAGGCACGCGCCTCCTACGGCGATGCCTTGTCCCGCCGCAACGCCGCCCGCGAACAGCTGCAGCTCATGGAGAGCGGTTATCGTTCCGAGGATGTCGAGCGCCAGAAGGCGGCGGTGGAGGCCGCCCGGGCCGAGCTCGCCAGCGCGACGACGAATTTGCAGGACACCGAGCTGTTCGCCCCGCAGGACGGCGTTGTCCTGACCCGCGTGCATGAAATCGGCGCCGTGGTGCAGGGCGGGCAGACCGTCTATACGGTGACGCTGAACAACCCCGTATGGATACGCGCGTATGTCACGCAGCCGAACCTCGGCAATATCCGGCCCGGCCAAGAGGTGCTTTTGTCCGTCGACGCCACGCCGGACAAGACGTACCGGGGGTGCATCGGCTTCATTTCCCCGACCGCCGAATTTACGCCGAAGACCGTGGAAACCAAGGAAGTGCGCAACGATCTGGTGTTCCGGTTCCGCGTCGTCGCCGACGATCCCGACAATGTCATGCGGCAGGGGATGCCCGTCACCGTGACGCTCCGCAAGGATGGGGGCAAGCCGTGAGCCCTTCCCCTCAGGCGGTGATCCGGCTTCAGGATGTTTCCAAGGTTTTTCCCGATGTGCCGCCGGGCACGCCCCCCGCGCTTTCCGGCCTGACCGCGGACGTCCCTTCCGGCCAGGTCGTGGGGCTGGTCGGGCCTGACGCCGCCGGGAAGACCACGCTCATGCGTCTGCTGGCGGGCCTGCTCCTGCCGACGTCCGGCAGCGTGGAGGTGCTTGGGCGCGTGCCCGGCGGCCCTGACGCTTCGGAGGAGTCCGTCCATGATGTCGGGTATATGCCGCAGCGTTTCGGCCTGTATGAGGATTTGTCCGTCATCGACAACCTCAACCTCCACGCCGAGCTGCGCAGCCTTGAAGGCCCGGAACGTCAGGCCATGTTTGAAAAGCTGCTGACGTTCACGGCGCTCAAGCCGTTCACGGAGCGTCTGGCGGGGAAGCTTTCCGGCGGCATGAAGCAGAAGCTCGGCCTTGCCTGTGCGCTGCTGACCACGCCCCGCCTGCTGCTGCTCGACGAGCCGGGGGTGGGCGTCGACCCGCTCTCCCGGCGCGAACTTTGGAAGATGGTGTCCGATCTCGCCGTGGGCGGCATGTCGGTGCTGTGGTCCACGGCGTATATGGATGAGGCCGAACGCTGCGCCCACGTGCTCATGCTCGATCAGGGGCGTCTCGTGTATCAGGGGCCGCCCGCCGGGTTTACGGCCCGGGTGGCGAAGCGCGTCTTTTCCTTCGCCCCGCCGTCCGGCGAGGCGCGCGGGATGCTGGCGCGCTGGCAGCAGGAGCCGGATATCCGCGATGCGCTCATTCAGGGCAGCCGTATCCGTGTGGTGCTCCGCGATCCGCACGAAGGCCCGTTTTCCCGCAACGGCGTCGAGCTGCATCCCGTTGATCCGCGTCTTGAGGATGCCTATATCGATGCAGTGGGCGGTCTGGATCAGCGTCCTTCGCCGTTTTTGCCCGCAAGCGAAAGGGACGGGGGTGAGGCGGGAGAACCGGGGGAGGGAAGGGGAAACCTTTCTGGAGAAAGGTTATCCCCTTCCCTCCCCC
>USCL01000040.1 GCA_900553145.1 uncultured Desulfovibrio sp. | reverse complement strand
GGGGTGGGGATTGGGGAGGGGAGGGCTTTTCTTCAAAAAAGCCCTCCCCTCCCCAATCTTCATTGACCTTTGCCAAACGCCCGCTCCCCCTCCCTGCGAAAACGGAAAACGCGAGCGGGCGGCACGTTGTGCCAGACCTGACTGGAACCGACGCAGCGGAAACCGTCCTTGAGAAAGGCGTTCGCCTTGCGCCACGAGTAGGTGTACTGGATGAGCAAGCCGCCTTCGTGCAGCACCTCGAACATGGCCCGGATAATCTGGCTGCGGACGCCCTCGCTCAGGGAAAGGAGGGGGAGGGAAGAAACGATGCAGTCCACCTGCACGCCTTTGGGGAGGCAGTCCTCAAGCCAGCGGGCGTCCGCCTCAAGGACCGTCAGTTGCGGGAAACGCTCACGCAGCAGCCTTGCCATAACCGGGGACTGCTCCACCAGGATCAAACGCCGGGGCGCAATGCCCGCATCAAGCAGCTGCCGGGTCACGGTCCCCGTGCCCGCCCCGAGCTCGACCACCAGCCCCTCACCTTTGCGGGGAGCGAAGGCGGCCATGCTCCGGGCAAGGGGCATGCCGCTCGGGCATACCATGCCGACACTCCGCGGCGAACGTATCCATGCCCGGACAAACGCCGATGAGGCACCCATCCACTGGCGAAACGACCGAAAAGCCGGAATCGGAAAAAACATGCAGCAAACCTCGCGCTGTGTCATCGCATGGTATGTATGAAACACCAGTAGGACAGGTTTCGTCCATGATTTCCGTCTACTCTAAGTTGATCAGAACGTTCCCCTGCGGAACGATTTGTAGTCGAGGCCGAATTTCCGCATCCTCAGCCCCATGACCCGTTCGCTGATGCCGAGCGCTTGCGCAGCTTGCCCCATGTTCCCGCGGCACTGCTGCAGGGCTTCCGTGATAAGCCGCCGCTCCAGCTGATCGAGCGCATCGGGCAGCGTGCCCCGCAACGAGCAAAGCGCGCAGGAGGCCTGCATGGCGGGCGGAAGGAGATCCGGGCGGATCAGCCCGTCCGTGGTCAGGATAACGGCCCGTTCGATGACGTTCTCCAGCTCGCGGATGTTGCCGGGCCACGAATGGGCCAGCAACAGTGCCTCGGCCTCGGGCGTAACCCGGAGCCCCCGCTTGCCGATCTTATGGCCGTACTTTTCAAGGAAATTCTCGACGAGCAGATGGATGTCGCCCTGCCGTTCTCGCAGGGGGGGCATATACACGGGGAACACGTCCAGCCGGTAATACAGGTCCTTGCGGAACAGCCCGTCCTTGACCATCTGCTCCAGATCCCGGCTCGTCGCCGCCACGACGCGCACGTCCACCTTGCGCGTCTCCATGCCGCCGAGCCGCTCAAATTCCTGCTCCTGCAATACCCGCAATAACTTAACCTGCGTGGAGACGGCAAGCTCGCCGATCTCGTCAAGGAACAGCGTGCCGCCGTCCGCCGCCTCGAAACGGCCTTTCCGTGCGCCGACGGCCCCGGTGAAGGCCCCTTTCTCGTGGCCGAAGAGCTCGCTCTCGATAAGCCCTTCCGGCAGGGCCGCGCAGTTGACCTTGATGAAGGGATGCCCGGCGCGCGGGCTGCCCGCGTGGATGGTATTGGCGGCAAGCTCCTTGCCCGTGCCGCTCTCGCCGAGCAGCAGGACCGTGGCGCTGGTCGGGGCCACCTGCGCAAGCTGCGTCAGGACGGCCCGCAGCCCCGGCGAACGGCCCACGAACATTTCAGGCCGGGACTGCTCACGCAGGGCGTTCAGCAGGCGCCGGTTTTCCTCGAGCATCCGGTGATGCTCCTGCCGGTTCTTCACCGCCTTGGAAATCAGCGAGGCCAGCACGGTCAAAAGGCGCATATCCTCTTCGAGCGCCTCAGACGCCGCGAACAGCCTGTCGGCGGACAGCGCGCCGATGACCCGGCCTTCCATCTTGACGGGCACGCAGATGAAGGAGACGGCCTCCTTGCGGCTGCGGCTCCCCGTCCTGTTCAGGAACAGCGGCTCCACAAGCACGTTGGGGATGACCAGCGGCTTGCCGCTCTCGATGACCTTGCCGGTGATGCCTTCGCCGAGCTTGTAGCGCCCCCGGCTCTGCGCCTCCGCCGACATGCCGTAGGCGGTTTCAATGGCGATCTCGCCGTGCTCCTCGTCGAGAAGCGTGATCACGCCGCGCATCATGCCGGTGTGCTTCGCCATGACCTCGAGCACGGTTTCAAGGTTGTCGGACAAGTCGGAAGCGCTGTCCAAAATCTGCAAGACCTCGAACAGCAGCCGGAGTTCCTTGATCTCATTGCGGACCTGCACGAACCGACTCCTTGGCTTGAGGGAAGGCGGAGAGGAGGCTTTTTCCGAAGGAAACCGCTCCTTCCCCGTCCGCCTTGAACATCCGCCGGATGGGAAGCGACGCGGAGGGGACGCTCCGCATGCTATTGCTGCCGCAGCCTCCGGTTCGCCCAGACGAGGAAATCCACGAGGTTGAACACGTGGATCTTCTTGGCGTCCTGCGAAGCGGCCGCCTGCTTGAGCCATGCCAGCGCGCCGGTCTTGTACCCGTTGCCGTCGATGAGCAGGATGATCTCGCCCTCGGGCATGGCCTGTACGCAGTTCAGATACAAATAGGGGAATTTCTCGTCCACGCTGCCCTGCGACTGCTGCCATTTGCATTCAATACGCACGGCGAGGCCGCGGGAGGCCGAAACGGCCAAAAACTCCGTCAGCCCCCGGTGCCCGTAAATGGACTGATAAGGCACCCGCCGCACCAGCAGATCGGGCAGGGAAACGCCGGGCAGCGTGCCCCCGGAGGCCAGCTTTTCGTACTCGGCAAACGTCACTTCGCGGAAACCGTGCGAGGCGAACGCCTGCCGCACCTGCTGTTCAAGGATGTTCCCCTGCCTGTTGGCGATGGCGCCGCCCTGCTCGGAAGTCATGAAAACACCGCCAGAAGTTCGCGCGCGGCACCGCGCCGTGCGCCGTTGCAGCTGATGAACCGCTGCACCGGGAACGATTCCAGACGGGCGGCGGCATACAGCTCGCGGGTCAGCGGCACGTCGTGGTTGCTCAGGACCACGGGCACGCCCCGTTTCGCCGCCGCGGACGCCTCGGAGGCCAGATCGATCTGTTCCTGAACGCCGAACCCGCCGCCGGTGTAGCTGGTAAAATTCGCCGTGGCGGAAACCGGCGCATAGGGCGGATCGCAGTACACCACGTCGCCCCGGCGCAGCGCGGCGAACGTGGACCGGAAGTCCTGCACGGCGAAGGCCACGTCGTTCCCGCGGAGCTTGCCGAGGAAGACCGTCAATTCCCGTTCGGGGAAATAGGGGGCCTTGTACTTCCCGAAGGGCACGTTGTAGATACCCTTGCTGTTGTAGCGGACAAGCCCGTTATAGGAATGGCGGTTGAGATACAGGAAAAGGACGCTCCGTTCCTCGGCGTCGGCGGATGCGTTGAACGTCTCCCGCAGGCGCAGGAAAGCCTCCTGCGTATTGTTGCCCGGCGTGAACAGGGCCCGCGCCTCCGCAATGAACCGTTCCCCGTCCCGCCGCAGCGTCCGGTACAGGCCTATGAGATCCGCATTGAGATCGCACAGCAGATAGGACGCGAACCCCGCATTCAGAAACACGGCCCCGGACCCCACAAAAGGCTCCACAAGGCGCGCCCCCGCAGGGATGCTCGGCAACAGGCGGTCCAGCAGGCGGTATTTGCCCCCGGCCCATTTGAGAAACGGCCTCGTCAACTCCATAAGGAACCTCAAAAAATCTGTCCGCCGCCCGCCTCGGCGGGAAAAGGACGGCGCCGGCGCAGGATACGTCCCCGGGGGCGGCGCGCCGCAGCGGCGGCACAGCGGCTGTGCAAAGGAAAACAGAGAAGTACAGGTTACGGAAAAAACAAGCAAGTCTTCTCATCGGCGGCGGGATGCGCCGAGGATCGGGGCCCCGAAAGACGCTTGCCTCCCTCCTTGTTCCGGTTGTAACATATCTACCGCATTCATCCACGCCATGCTAAGGACTCGGAATGGACATCTTACAGCGCAACCTGCTCGAACTGGCCATGAGCAGCCTGCCCACGGGGCTCTTCATCTGCGATAAGGACGGCATCATCCGGTTCATCAACGACGCCTACGCCAATTACCTGCGCGTCCCCCCGGAAGACGCCATGGGCCGCCACATCACGGACTTCATCCCCGATTCGGGCATCCCGGCGGTCATCGCCTCCGGCGAGCCGGAGCTCGGCGCGTGGCGGAGCCTCCAGGGCAGCGAGAGGAAGATCCTCGTCAACCGCATCCCGCTCCGCGATCAGGGCGGGCACGTCATCGGCGCGCTGTCCATGACCCTGTTCGACACGCCGGAACAAGTGCAGGCCCTGCTCCAGCGCGTCGACTTCCTCGACAAGAAGGTCAACGCCTACGCCCGGCGCATCAAGAGCGCCCTCCGGGCAAGCTATACCATCGATTCCATCCTCGGCAACAGCCCCGCCATCATGGCGTTCAAGTCCTACCTGCTGCGCTATGCGCGGACCGAGTCGCCGGTCCTCATCCTCGGCGCGACCGGAACCGGCAAGGAGTTGGCGGCCAGCGCGATCCATATGGCGAGCAACCGGCCCGACGGCCCGTTCGTCAGCATCAACTGCGCGGCCATCCCGAAGGAGCTGTTCGAGTCGGAAGTCTTCGGCTACGTGCCCGGCGCGTTTTCCGGCGCGCACAAGGACGGCAAGATCGGCCAGATCGAGCTGGCCGATCAGGGCACGCTGTTCCTCGACGAAGTCGGCGACCTGCCTTTGCACGCGCAGGTCAAGCTGCTCAGGGTGCTGGAAGAGAAAACCCTCTCCCGGCTCGGCTCATCGCAGCCCCGGGCCGTGGATTTCCGGCTTGTCGCCGCGACCAACCGCGACCTCAAGAAAATGATCGCGGCGGGGACATTCCGCGAGGACCTGTATTACCGGATCAATCCCATGACCCTCAACCTTCCGCCTCTCAGCGAGCGCGTCGAGGACATCCCGCTGATCGTGCGCGACGTCCTCAACCGCATGGGCGGCGAAGGGGTCCGGTGCACGGAAAACGCCATGAACGCGCTTATGCGCTATCCGTGGCCCGGCAACATCCGCGAATTGCGCAACGTGTTCATCCGGGCCCTGAGCCTGTGTCAGGACGGACAGATCACCCTGACCGACCTGCCCCCCGAACTCCGCCAGCAGGCCGTCACGGAATCGGGCGGCACGGACGGGAAACTCCAGTCCGTCGTCAAAAACAGCGAAGCGCAAACCATCCTGATAGCCCTCAACGATCACCACTGGAACGTCGCCAAGACAGCCCGCGCCCTCGGCATTTCCCGGGCCAGCATGTATGAGAAGATGCGTAAATTCAGCATCCGGAGGCCTTCCGGCGGTTTTTAGACAGCCTTGTGAATAAAATATCCATTTATCTATAAATGTCCTGTTTTTCTGACATGTTAGCTTTACATGCCTGAGAAACGGGACATTTTTTCATCAAGGATCCATACCCCTTTTTCTCGCCGCCTAAGACCAACTCTGGTTAAAATAACATTATTTTTTTTCGATTACGTGAAAAAGAACGTGTGGCGCGCTTCTTGATATAAAAAGAACAATCTCAACGTTTCCCCGCGTCACACGGAAAGGGCCATTTCCCACCTGCCAATCTCTGCTTGTCTTTACAAAGGAGACTGTATGCACGCGCCGAATCTGCAACAGGAAGCGAACCTGATTTCCCGGATGGAACGCATGCCGCTCAACAAAGCCCTTCTGACGCTCGTCGGGCTGCTTTCGTGGTGCTGGGTCATGGAGGCCTTTGACCTCGGCATGATCGGCCAGGTGGTCGCCGTCCTCAAGAAGATATGGGATCTCGACGCCAGCACGCTCGGTCTGCTCGGTTCCTGTTCCACGGCGGGGGTCGTCATCGGCACGGCTTCGGCGGGGTTCCTGACCGACCGTTTCGGGCGCAAGCGCATCCTGCTCTGGGGCGTCTTCATCTTCACGTTCTTCACGCTGATCGGCAGCCTTTACGAGAACCTCGCGTGGATCGTGGCCATGCGCTTCATCGGCGGCCTCGGAGCCGGGGCCGTCTTCCCCCTTCCCTACCTGATGCTTTCCGAAATCGCCCCGGCCAAGCACCGCGGCATCCTCGTCTGCATCTGCAACGCCATCCTGACGGCCTCCTACCTGCTCCCGACGCTCTGCGGCTCATGGGCCATCAACCATTTCTCGCTGGATATCGCGTGGCGCGTGCCGTTTATCGTGGGCGGGCTCCCCATCGTCACGATCTATTTCCTGCACCGCTGGCTCCCCGAATCCCCGCGCTGGCTGATGCGGCGCGGACGCCACGACGAAGTGCGCCTGCTCGTGGAACGCCTTGAACGGAGCGCGGGCATCGAACACGACGACGCGTTCATCAACCCCGACGTGCTCCGCAGTCTCGAACAGGCCGCCGCTGCCGAACGCAGCCGCACCGGCGCGTCGTGGAAGGCCCTGTTCCGCGCCCCGTACCTCTCCCGCTCGCTCGTGTCGTGGAGCATGTACTCCGCCGGGCTGATCACATGGTATGTCGTGATGGTCTACGTGCCCACCATCCTCACCACCTACGGGTTCCAGCTTTCCAACTCGGTCATCCTGACCGGGTGCATGATGGTCATCGGCGGCGCAGGCTCCGTCGTCATCGGCCCCTTGGCCGACAAGTACGGCCGCAAGCCCATCTGGAGCCTCTACGTCATCATCACCATCATCAGCCTCTTCCTGCTCACTTCCACGGAATCCATCCCCATGCTGCTGTTCATCGGCTCGTTCGTGGCCTTCTTCGGCACGGGCATCATGCCCGTCTGCAAGGTCTACATCGCGGAGCAGTACCCGACCGAGCTGCGCGGCGTCGGTACGGGCTTCGGCGAGGCCGTGTCCCGCGTGGTCGGCGGCGTGCTCGCCACCTACTATCTGGCGTTCTTCCTCTCCGTCGGCGGCGTCAAGGGCGTGTTCACCTTCATGGCCGTCGCTTTCGCCATCGCCATCATCGCCCTGTGGATCTGGGGGCAGGAAACCGCACGGCGCAGCGTCGAAGACACCTCCGCGGCCCCTCAAAAGTAACCCCCGCGCCCCGGCGTCCTCCCCTCGACGCCGGGGCGCCGACAAGGCAGGCTTTTTCATGCACGATACGCTGTATTCCATCACCATCAAGCAGGCAGCCGCCGCATTGCGCGCGGGGGATCTGAGCTCCGCTGCGCTCGTCAGGCACGGCCTTGAAGCTATCCGCCTCCATGACGGCACCCTCAACGCCATGCTGCACGTTTCCGCTTCGGCGCTTGAGGACGCGGAACGCTGCGATGCGGAAGCGGCCCAAGGTTCCTTCCGGGGCCCCCTGCACGGCATCCCCCTCATCGTCAAGGACAATATCGACGTGCGCGGCCTGCCCACCACGGTGGCCAGCCCTCTGTTCGCCCACGCGGCCCCAGCCATGGCCGACGCCGCAGCCGTGGCCCGCCTGCGCGCCGCCGGGGCCGTCATCCTCGGCAAAACCAACATGGATGAGCTCGCCGCCCATGTCAGCGGCAGGACGTCTTTCTTCGGCCCGACGGTCAACCCGTGGCACCCCGAACGCAGGCTCAGCCCCGGCGGTTCGTCAAGCGGGACGGCGGCGGCCGTCGCCGCGGGCTACTGCCCCGGAGGGCTCGGCACGGACACCGGCGGCTCCATCCGCCTCCCGGCCGGCTGGTGCGGCCTGTGCGGCATCCGCTCCACGCAGGGGCAAAGCGCGATCTCGGGAATCTACCCCCGCTCCGCAAGCCTTGATACGGTCGGAGCGATGGCCCGTTCCGTCCGCGACGTGGATCTGCTGCTCCGGATCATCGCCGATCCCCCGCTGCGCGGCACGCTGGGGCAGCCCGCCCCCTCCCGGTATCTGCGCATCGGCATCTTCCCCGATCTCGTCAACGCAAAAGCCTCGCCGGAAGTCGCCGAAGCCTATGCGGACGCCGTGGCGCGCTGGGAAGAGTTCGGGGCATGCCTCCCCGTCGATCTGCCGCTGCTGGATGACCCTGCCGTAGTGGATTCGGTAGGGATCATACGCAGCTACGAGTTTGCCCGGGATATCCGGAAGGACATCGAAGGGAACCCCCTCGCGGACAGGATGCACCCCGTGCCCCTGGCCGACTACAGGAACGGCCAACAAGTGGCGCCCGAAGCCTACCATGCAGCCCTGCTCCACAAGCAGGCCCTTTCCGGACAGGTCAACGCCTTCTTCACCGCAGTCGGCGTCGACTGCCTGCTGTTGCCTGTAGCCTTCTCCACCGCCCCGCCCATAGAGGCCCCACAAGCGGCCTTCGCGGCGGGCCGGTCGCTGGTGAACCTGTTCAGCATCGCCGGAGTCCCCACCCTCGTCATCCCCGGCGAACTCACGGAAAACGGGATGCCGCTGGGCATGCAGCTTGTCGGGCCCGCCCTCAGCGAACGCCTCCTTTTGGATGCGGGCACAGCCTATGAAACGACGTACGGCCCCTTCCCAGTGCCGCCTTGCGCATCGGTTTGATTGCCCATCGCCATCGTACAGGCGGCGTTTCGAGCGGCACGTCGTTCTAAAAAGAACTATCGCTTTCCATCGAATCCGTATCGAAATTCCCTAACCCCCTTTAATAACAACTAATCTACTCTATTTATTAACCAAACAACAAAAGGCGCGCCGTTAGCGGCGTGCCTTTTGTTGTTTGGTTATCCAGACATCCATCCAGACATGTCTGGATAAATAGACGTCTACAAAGAAACCCTTCAGGAAAAAGCAAGACAATCCAAGAAATATCTTATTAGAAAATCATAAGAAAAAGAGAAATGCCCATTGCAAAGGTGTTTGTGTATATTATGGCATACAGTTTGCTAAAAAAAGAACAATCGACAAGCGACGATGTCTGCCACACCGAAAAGGAGACTCCCGTGGAACAATTTTTTACCTATTTCCCCTCAGCCTTCTCATGGGGCAACCTCGCCGTGCTCACCCTGGGGTCAGCCGGTGGGTTGTTCTTCGGAGCCATGCCGGGGCTGAGTCCTACCATGGCCGTTGCACTGCTGGTTCCCTTTACTTTCTATCTGCCGCCAGACACCAGCCTTATACTGCTCGGAGCCGTTTACACCAGCGCGGTGGCGGGCGGTTCCATCTCAGCCATTCTGTTGAGCATCCCCGGCGCGCCTTCGAGTATTTCCACCCTGTTCGACGGTTACCCGATGGCGAAACAGGGAAGGGCTCAGGAAGCCCTCTACACCGTTTTCATAAGCTCCCTCATCGGCGGCGTATTCGGCGTAGTGGTCATGATCCTGTTTTCTCCCCCGATGGCTGAATTCGCTATGCGCTTTGGGCCCCCGGAACTGTTCTGGACCGCCATCTTCGGCATCACCGTCATCACGGGCCTTTCCTCCGGAGCCATGCTTAAGGGGCTGTTCGGCGGCGCGCTCGGCATGTTGCTGTCCACTGTTGGGTACAGCACCCTGACCGGCGAACCTCGCTTCGTCATCCATGAAGCGCTCAACGGCGGCATCGCGCTGGTACCCGCGCTCATCGGCCTATTCGCCATTCCCCAGATCATCGATCTGATGGCTGATTCGCATGTTATCCTCGAAAAGCTGACCTTCAAGCCCAAGAAAGGCATGTTGAAGCAGGTCATCAAGGCTCACCGCCGCTACCTGCGCACACTGACCATCGGCAGCCTCGTCGGCACGCTCATCGGCGTCATTCCCGGTGCGGGGGGGCAGGTCGCCGGGCTCATGTCCTATGACCAGACCAAGAAGTTCGATAAGAACCCGGACAGATTTGGAACCGGCGATCCGGAAGGCGTCTGTGCGGCGGAAAGCGCAAACAATGCCACGGTCGCCCCAGCCATGATCCCCCTGCTCACGCTGAGCATCCCCGGCAGCCCCACCGCAGCGGTACTCCTCGGCGGCCTGCTCATCCACGGGCTGTTCCCCGGCCCCGATCTGTTCACGGAAAAAGCGGACATCACATACACCTTCATCAGCGGCCTGCTCCTCGCCCAATTCTTTATGTGCTTCTTCGGGCTGCTGGCTTCCCGCTACTCGCATCTCGTGGCAAACGCGCCGAACTACATCATGTTCGCCGCCGTCATGATCCTCTGCGTGTTCGGTTCGTACTGCGTGCAGAACAGCTATGAAGACGTCATCCTCATGTTCATCCTCGGCGTTCTCATGTTCGTGCTCGCCAAGTTCGGATTCCCGAGCGCGCCCATTGTGCTCGGCATCATCCTTGGCCCCATCGCCGAGGAGAACTTCCTGCGCGGCAAGATGATCGCCGATACCGACGTTGGCGTGTTCAACTACTTCTTCACAGGCGGACTCAATATCGCTCTCATCGCTCTGTGCCTGCTTTCCCTCGGTTGGGGCATCTATAGCGAAATCAAGTATATGCGCAATCATTCCAGAAAGGCAGCCGCCGCCAACTAGCAGGAGCCGCTCATGCTGTACAAAGAGTTTATAAGCGCCTTGGTCATGACCGGGATCGTCGTCGCTTTCGCCATCCCCATGGCCCAGCTCTCAGGCGAATCGCAGGTTGTCCCGCTCCTGCTGTTGATATGTATGGGGATCTTTAATATTGGGCAGTACATCCTCGCCGGTCTGCGCTATGCGGCCAAAATCGACGTGAAGATGAGCATGAAGGGTTATCCTTTCCGCCGCGTGGCCGTACTCTTCGCCCTCACCATCCTCTATCTGCTCTTTCTGGAAACCATAGGCTTTTACATTGATGCGCTTCTCTATTTCATCGCCGCTTCGCTTATCGCCCAACCCATGAGGATAACGCCGAAGCTCGCCGCCAAGCGCGTCGCCGTCTGTTTTATCTCCATCGCCTTCCTGTATTGCCTGTTCACCGTACTGTTGGCCGTTCAGATCCCCAAGGGAGTCTTTGGAATCTGACATGCATTTAAAGGATACCCTTTTTACCTCAGGAGGACCCATGAGACGCCTTTTCGCCACCTTGTTCTGCGCAGCCATGCTGTTCGGCGCCACGTCGTCCCAAGCCGCAGAGCCCGCCGACTCCTATCCGTCCGGCCCCATCAGCCTTGTCGTCTGCTACACCCCGGGCGGGGCGACCGACCTGCAGGCCCGCCTCTCAGCCCTTGTGGCGCAAGACGCGAAATATTTCGGGCAGCCCATCGTCATCCTGAACAAGCCCGGCGCGGGCGGCATGACCGGCTGGAACTGGATTATGGAACGCGGCAGTAAAGACGGCCTGACCATGACGGCCTACAATATGCCTCATTTCATTGCCCAGTCTATCGTGAACAAGACGAAGTTCAGCGTGGATACGTTTGAACCGCTCGGCAACTGGGGCGCGGATCCGGCCGTCCTTATCGTCCCCAAGGACAGCAAGTTCAAGAGCGTCGCCGACCTCATTAAGTTTGCCAAAGAAAACCCCGGAAAAGTTACGATCAACGGCGCCGGCCTCTATGTGGGCCACCATATCGCCACCCTCCAGCTTACGAAGGCCACCGGCGTGAAGATGAGCTACATCCCTGAAAAGGGCGGCACGGAAGCCATCCAGAACGTGCTCGGCGGCAAGGTCATGGCCGGCTTCAACAACCTCGCCGACGTATACCGCTCGCAGGATCGCCTTACCATCCTCGCCATCGCCGACGTGAAGCGCCATGCATATCTGCCTGACGTGCCTACCCTTCAGGAACTCGGCTACAATGTGGACGACGCCAGCGTGAACTTCCGCGGCTATGCCCTGCCCAAAGGCGTCGATCCCGCCATTGTGGAAAAGGCCGCCAAGATCGTGCCCGTCATGTTCAACGATCCCGAAGTCGTCAAGCGCATGAAGGACAGCGGCAGCCCCATGCTGGTTCTGGATCGCGCCCAGGTTCAGGAAATGTTCCAGAAGAAGCAGGAAACGCTCAAGGCGCTCCTTTCCGAACTTCGCAACTAACACTCCATAGTTTTCTCTCTTCACATCTGGACTGAAACGCCGGAGAAATACCTCTCCGGCGTTTCGCATATCCCGTAGGCCCGAATACGGCTGGCTCCTCCTCTGGATGCGCTTTCCGGAAACGTCCCGCGAACCGGTCGTTGACGGCCCCTCCCTGCCGCAGAAAAAGGGCCTGCTTCAAAGCTGTTCAACAGACGCGGCCCCACTTCCCGGCAGATGGGTGTGTGCCTTTCCGAGCATGTCTGGCTACACCGTCCGTATTTCCATACATAGCGTTGCCCCAGCGGGGGCTAGGCATGCCCCTCCCGGCCGTAGACAGGTAACATCACAATATATTATATCAATATGGCACTTATCCGGACATGGCATATGAATTGCTTGCCCTTTTTATTGCAAAATGCTTGTTTACCGGAGGTTTCATATGCGTACATTGTTTTATGGGCTGTGTGCGGCCCTTGTGCTTTTGGCCAGCCTGCCCCAAGCCGGGCGTGCCGCAGATCCTATCCCGTTGAAAACGGCATGGCTCGGAGAGCATGAAGCCTTTGCGGCATGGTATGCCAAACAGAAAGGATGGGATCTGGAAGAAGGTTTCCGCCTGGAAATGATTTCGTATGATTCAGGAAAGCAGCTCATGGCGGGCATGAGCACCGAGCATTGGGAGATCGCCGCCTGCGGGGCCATACCCGCGCTCACGGCGTCGCTGGACAATCAGGCTGAAATCATCGCCATCGGCAATGACGAATCCCTCTCCACGGGCATCTACACCCGGCAAGAGAGCCCTATCCTCGGGCATACAGGCTACAACGCCCTCTACCCCGAAATGGCGGGCACGGGCGGCACTGTGCGCGGGAAGACCATTTTGTGCACCGTAGGGTCATCCGCGCACTTCACCGTACATAAGTGGCTGAAAGCCCTCAATCTAACCGAAAAAGACGTCACTATTAGGGACATGTCGCCTCAAGAGGCTCTGAAAACCTTCTTGAACGGCGAAGGGGACGCTGTGGCCCTATGGTCGCCGTACACTCTTGAAGCCGAGCAGCACGGGCTCAAGCCCATAACCCTCTCCAACCAGTGCGACGCCAGCCAGCCCACGCTGCTCCTCGCCGACAAGGCTTTTGCCCGGGCACACCCAGATCTGGTGGCCGCCTTCCTTAAAATGTATTTCCGCGGCATCACCGCCCTTCAGGAAACGCCACGCGAACAGCTTCTTGAGGATTACCGGACGTTCTATCATGCATGGACAGGCCGGGATCTTCCGCCTCAAGACGCGGCATGGGAACTGGCAAAGCATCCTGTGTATCCCCTCAAGGAACAGATAGTGCTTTTTGATCCCACCCAAAAGACTCTGCGCAGCTGGCTTCACGAACTGGCCGCATTCGCCGGTGGCAAGAGCCGCCTTGACGACGTCACCGATGTCTATTTGAAGAAGATAGCCCAATAGCGCGGCCAATCCCGGCAGCAATCGAACGCCAGCCCCTCTCGAAGCGGCTGGCGTTCTTTTTTATATTGTCCATAGAACCAGACAGACAAACAAACATGTCTTGTTTTCCAGACGATTTTACGGCTCTGCAATTTTACTCATCTTTTATTCCAATCCATAACATGCTTTTATTCTTTTTCATTCTACAGTGTCGTACCAAAAATCACAATCTGGCACTTTCATTGCTATAAAAAGAACAAAGCCATCTGCACTCTGGAATCTTGAACCTGTATTTCTCAGCGGAGACACCTAAATGAGTCGATTGGACAATTGCCTCATCGCCATCGTCGGCGACAAATTGCCCCTTGAAACAGCGAGGAAGACTTTCTTCTTCCTGTTGGGCATTGCCGTCATGCTGATTGTCATCGCGCTCCCCACTCCGGCCCCCTTCCACAAGGGGGAGGAAGCCATTCCGCTTACGGCAAATGCCAAGATCGTTATGGCCGTCCTCTGCTTCGCGGTTATCCAATGGATGACCGAAGCCATTCCCTTTCCCGCCACTTCCCTTTGCCTCATCGTTTTCTTGCATATTCTAGGCGTCTCGAATTTTGACAAGCTCATCAGCCTTGGCTTCGGCAACAACGTCCTGCTGTTCCTCATGGGCGCCATGGGCCTTTCCGCGGCCATGACGTCTTCGGGCCTCGCCCGGCGCTTCATGCTGTGGATGCTCACCAAGGTGGGACGCCGCACCGACCGCATCGTACTGGCCTTCATCGCCATCGGAACCATGACCTCCATGTGGGTCACGGATATGGCCGTCGCCGCCATGCTCCTCCCGCTCGGCATGAGCATCTTGGAAAGCAGCGGCTGCAAGCCCCTCCAGAGCAATTTCGGCCGCGCCCTCATGATCGGCATCGTCTGGGGCGCCCTCATCGGCGGTACGGCCACACCCGCCGGATGCGGCCCCAATGTGCTCGCCATGCAGTATGTCCGCGACATGGCCCACATTGAAGTTTCCTTTGCCCAGTGGATGGCCGTGGGCATTCCCGGAGCTATGATCATGGTGCCCCTCGGCTGGCTCTGCCTCATGAAGTTCTTCCCGCCGGAATTCCGCGAAATCCCCACTTCGCTCGACACCATCCGCGCCGAACTCAATTCTCTCGGCAGCCTGAACACCAAGGAAATCCGCACCCTCGTCGTGTTCCTTACCATGGTCACCCTATGGCTCGGCGGCGCGGACCTCGAACCCTACATAGGCTTCAAGGCTCCCGAAGGTTTCGTGGCCCTGCTCGGCTTCGTGCTCCTCTTCGTCCCCGGCCTGCGCGTCTTCGATGACTGGAAGGTAGCGGCCAAGAGCATCGACTGGGGCGGCCTGGTCCTCATCGCGGGCGGCATCTCCGCGGGCATGATGCTCGCCAGCACCGGCGCGGCCCGCTGGCTGGCTTGGGGGATGCTCTCCGGCGTCGGCGAACTGCACCCCGTCCTGCGCGTCCTCGCCGTCATCGGCATGGTCGAGCTGCTCAAGATATTCTTCTCCTCCAACAGCGTCACCGGCGCCGTGGTCATGCCCCTCATCATCGCCCTCGCCATGGACATCGGCATGAACCCCTGGATCCTCGCCGGGCCCGCAGGCATCGCCACCAGCATGGCCTTCATCATGGTCACGTCCAGCCCCACCAACGTCATCCCTTATTCTTCAGGATACTTCACTATCTCGGAATTTGCCAAGGCGGGCGTCTTCATGACCATCATCGGCATCCTCGCCGTAACCACATCGGTGGCTCTCTTCGGAAGCTTCGCCAACATGAACATCTGGTAACCTTTTACGCAACCACGGCTTAACCGCTTATTATACAATAACTGCCACTTGGCATACAATGGAGGATTTCATGAAGACCGTCAGCGAACAGATGGAACTGGCCCGTAAGGCGCAAGCAATCGTCAATGACTACACGCAGGAACAGATCGACGAGATATGCCTCGCCATCGGCTGGGAAGTCTACGAAGACGAGAACATCGCCAAACTCGCCAATATGGCTGTGGAAGAAACCGGCTACGGCAACGTCCAGAGCAAGATCATCAAGCACAAGCGCAAGGTCGGCGGCGTGCTGCATGACATCAAGGGCGCCAAGAGCGTGGGCCTCATCGAGCGCGATGAGAAGACCGGCATCTCCAAATATGCCAAGCCGGTAGGCGTAGTCTGCGCCATCCTTCCGGCGACGAACCCCACCGCTACGTGCGGCGGCAAGGCCGTAGGCATCCTCAAGGGCCGCAACGCCGTCATCTTCAAGCCCAGCTCCCGCGCCTTGGGATGCACCACCGAAACCATCAATATGATGCGCGCCGGGCTGCGCAAGGTCGGGGCCCCCGAAGACCTGATTCAGGTACTTGAAGATCCGAGCCGCGAAGCCATCACCGAACTCATGAAGGTTTCCGATCTCATCGTCGCCACCGGCAGCGGGCAGGTCGTACGGGCCGCCTACTCCAGCGGCACCCCGGCCTACGGCGTCGGGCAGGGCAACGCCTGCGCCATCGTCGCCGAGGACGCCGACGTCGCCGAAGCCGCCAAGATGATCTGCGGCAGCAAGCTGTTCGACTACGCCACTTCCTGCTCCTCCGAAAACGCCGTCATCCCCGTTGAAGCCGTCTATGACCAGTTCATGGCCGAAATGAAGAAAAACGGCTGCTACCTCGTCACCGGCGAAGACCGCGAAAAACTGAAGAACCACATGTGGAAGCTCAACGCCAAGGGCAAGGTCGCCCTCAACCCCGACATCATCGCCAAATCGGCGAAGGTCATCGCGGACGGCGCGGGCATCGGCATCCCTGAAGGCACGGACATCCTCCTTGTGGAAGGCATGGAACCCATCCTCGGCGACAAGTTCCACGACGAGAAGATCTCCCCGGTCCTCACCGTCTACAAGGCCAAGGACTTCAAGGACGCCTACCGCATCCTCGTCGAACTGACCAACCTCGTCGGGCGCGGCCACTCCTGCGGCATCCATACCCACAAGCACGAATACATCGAGTACCTCGGCGAACACATGAAGTCCTCCCGCATCACGGTGCGCCAGTCCATGAGCGCGGGCAACGGCGGGCACCCCTTCAACCGCATGCCCTCCACCGCAACCCTCGGCTGCGGCACCTGGGGCGGCAACAGCACCACGGAAAACGTCCACTGGCGGCACTTCATCAACGTCACGTGGGTCAACGAACCCGTCGAACCGTGGACCTTCACCGACGAAGACATGTGGGGCGATTTCTGGAAGAAGTACGGCAAGTAAGGTGATGAACGGGATATAAGGGCCGGGGAAGGGGAGAAGGAACCCTTCTGAAGAGGGGGGAACACCCCCACGGGCTTCCTTCTCCCCTTCCCCATCCCCTCACCCTCCCAAGACTTCTGACTTTATCGAATCCCTGTCCGCAGGTTTTCCCCGGTTGCAGAAAAAAGGAAAAGACGCGCAGCGGCTTTTTCCCAAAGACACAACAAACACAAAGAGAAACGCCTGGCCCCCTCAAAAGCCCGCACCCTCCGCCAACAGGAGCGCGGCGGCAACGAAGGGGTCCGGGGGGCATCATGCCTCCCGGGCAGGGGGCCAAGGGGGGCGACGCCCACCTTGCCGCCGGAGGCATTTTCCCATGACAGAGACGCGGCGCTGCATCGTCATACCGGCCATCAAGAAAAACGCGGTCATCCCGGACCAGCTCGTCAAACGCCTCGCGGGGGTCACGCTGATCCAGCGGGCCATCGACACGGCGCGGGGGGTGGTCCCGGCGCAGGACGTCATCGTGGTGACGGACAGCCAGGAAATCAGCCTGATCTGCGAGCGCAACGGCGTGCGCTTCCATTACAACGCCGGACTGCGCTTCACCTCGCTGGACATCATCACGGAAATGAAATCCATCCTCCGCGAACTGGGCAACGACTACGGGCACATCATCGTGTACCGGGCAAGCTGCCCGCTGCTGACGTGGGTGGACATCGACGACGCCTACCGTACGTTCCTTGAGGATGAAGCCGACTGCCTCGTCACCGTCAAAAGCGTCCGGCACCGCATCTGGGAAGTCCATCAGGGGCGGCTGGAATCCTTCCTGTCCGAGGACGAGTCGGAGCTGGTGGTCGAAAGCAAGGCCCTCATCATCGTCCAAAGCGAAGCGCTGGACGGCGGCAACATCCGGCATACGGTACCGTACTTCCTGAACGACCGGGCGATGGAGATCAACAGCTATCAGGACTGGTGGCTGTGCGAACGCCTGCTCACGCAGCGCAGGGTGGTGTTCGTGGTGGCGGGCTATCCCGCCATCGGCATGGGGCATGTGTTCCGTTCGCTTATGCTGGCCCACGAAATCGCCAACCACAAGGTCTTCTTCATCTGTACCAAGGAAAGCGAACTCGCCGCCTCCAACATCGCCGCGCGCGATTACAAGACCGTCATCCAGCGGGGCGAACTGTGGGAAGACGTGCTGGCGCTCGATCCCGACCTTGTGATCAACGATATGCTGGACACGTCCGGGGAGTACATGGAGCGCCTCAAGGCCGCGAACATCCCTGTGGTCAACTTCGAGGACGAAGGCCCCGGGGCCGTGCTGGCCGATCAGGTGATCAACGCCCTGTATGAAGCCCCCGGAACCGGGCCGGAAGGGGGCCTTCCCCCCCGCGTCCTCTACGGGCACAACTATTTTTGCCTGCGCGACGAGTTCCTGCAAGCCGAACAGAATGTCTTCCGTACGGCCCCGAAATGCATCCTCATCACCTTCGGCGGCACGGACATGCCCGACTATACCCGCCGGACGCTGGATGCGGTCGAGCCGATCTGCCGCGAGCGCGGCATCGCCATCCGGGTCGTGACCGGGCCGGGCTACGCGCACCGCGACGAACTGGTGAAACACGTCAAGGCGCTCGATAACCCCCTGCTCCTCTTCGAATACGCCACCAACATCATGTCCCGCATGATGGAAGGCGTGGATCTCGCCATATGCTCCGCCGGGCGCACCGTCTACGAACTCGCGCACATGCGCATCCCGAGCATCGTACTGGCGCAGCACGAGCGCGAGGCGCGCCACACCTTCGCCCGCGCGGATCACGGGTTCGCCTACATGGGCGTCATGCGGAAATTCAACACCGGGCGCCTCCGCAAAGTTTTTATGGAGCTCATCGACCAGCCCGGACGCCGCAACGTCCTGTATCAGCGCCAGTCCCGCATCCATTTCGAGAAAAACAAGGCCAAGGTCGTCAGCGGCATTTTGAAGCTCTTGAAGAAAGAAAAAGAAAACTGAGAACATCGGCGAAGGAAAAGGGCCAGAGGCGGAACGAGCGGACTCTCACGCCATTGCCGATACGCCTCCCGGCTGGTACGGAAAAAGGACATACTCCGCCGTGCTCCTAACAATCTTCGACGACCGATAACACTCCCGGACAGGGATTCGATAAAACCAAAAGTCTTAGGAGGATGAGGGGAGGGGGCCCGGGGGAG
>USCL01000039.1 GCA_900553145.1 uncultured Desulfovibrio sp. | reverse complement strand
TTGGGGAAGGGAGGGAAAAGCTTTTCTTCAGAAAAGTTTTCCCTCCCTTCCCCAATGTCTCTCTACGTCGGTTTTCTACGCCCCTCCACACCTCTTATGATAGGCGTGCTGGATGAACCGCACGAGATCGCCTTTGCGGGTGGCCCAGCCGGGGGCGACGAGCTCGCCGGGCGCGGGATCGGCGACGACGCGGTGGATGATGATGTCGGGGCGGAGTTCCATAAGGGCGTCCACGGCAAGCTCGACGTAGGCGTCCTCCGTCAGCGGGACGTAGCCTCCGGCGCGGTAGGCGCGTTCGAGCGCCGTATTCCGGCAAATATAGACGTTGTGCAGCTTGACCCCGTGGACGGGCAGGGCGTTGAGGCGGCGGACGGTGGCGCGCACGTCGTCCGGCGTTTCCCCGGGAAGGCCGAGCATGAGGTGTGCGCAGACCTGCACGTCGGTTTTTTCCGCCAGCACGATGGCCCGGGCCGAGGCCGCCGCGTCATGCCCCCGGTTGATGCGGCGCAGGGTGGCGTCGTTCAGCGTCTGGACGCCGAGCTCAAGCCACTTTTCTTTCCACGGCGCGGCGGCAAGGATGGCCATTTTTTCAGGGTCAAGGCAGTCGGGCCGGATCCCCACGGAAACCCCGGCGAGATCGGGCAACGTGCGGAAGATCTCCAGCATCGCCGCCAGCCGGGAGGCGGGGCCGTACGTGTTGGAAAACGATTGCAGGTAGGCGAGGAACAGCGATGCCCGGTTGGACTTGCGGAAGTGTTCGCGCCAGTGCTCCCACTGGGCGGGGAGGTTCATTCCGGCGAGGCCAAGGCCCGAGCCGGAACCGACGGCGTTACAGAACGTGCAGCCCGCGCGGGAGAGCGTGCCGTCGCGGTTGGGGCAGCTCGCCCCGGCGTCGAGGGGGATCTTCTGGACCCGCTGGCCGAACTTTTGGCGGAGATGGACGGTGAACGTATTCCATGTATGCATCAAAACGGGCCTTTCGGTCGGATGCCCGCCAGCGCGGCGGCGGTACATTTATTTTGACCTTGATTGTTATATATTGAAAATATTTACTATGTGTTGTAGTTTTCCGAAACCGGCGGGAGGTTGCTCTTGACAGCGGGGCGTTTTTGGCCCAACACTTCGCGACTGGACTAAGCTACCTGTAAAACGGAAAACTGAAAAGAGCGTGCGGTTTTTCGTAAACAAACCGGACAGCCAGTTCCCTCCGGCTCCACTATTTCCACTTCCGGTATTGATTGAAGATCGACAGATCTTGTTTGGCCCATAGAGAAGACAAGTGAGCAATCCCGTATGCCAAAACTCGTGAATTTCATTCTCGGCGCGTTTTCCAACGATCTTGCCATCGATTTGGGGACCGCCAATACGTGCGTCTATGTGAAGGGGCAGGGCATCGTTCTGCGCGAGCCCTCCGTCGTTGCCGTCAAGAAGGACTCCCGCGGCAACAGCGTGGTGCTGGCCGTCGGGCAGGACGCCAAGCGCATGCTCGGGCGTACGCCGGGCAACATCCAGGCCATCCGTCCCATGAAGGACGGGGTCATCGCCGATTTTGAAGTGACTGAAGCCATGCTCCGCCACTTCATCTCCAAGGTGCACAATTCCCGCCGCCACCTTGTCCGCCCCCGGATCATGGTTTGCGTGCCCACCGGCATCACGCAGGTGGAAAAGCGCGCGGTGAAGGAATCCGCCCAGAGCGCGGGCGCCCGCGAGGTCTATCTTATTGAAGAGCCCATGGCCGCCGCCATCGGGGCCAACCTCCCGATTCAGGAGCCTACCTCCAACATGGTGGTGGACATCGGGGGCGGCACCACGGAAGTCGCGGTCATTTCCCTGTCGGGCATCGTGTATTCCCGCTCGGTGCGCGTCGGCGGCGACAAGATGGACGAATCCATCATGACGCACGTGAAGCGCAAGTATAACATGCTGATCGGCGAATCCTCCGCGGAAGAGATCAAGATCAAGATTGCCTCCGCCTATCCGATGGACCCCGAGCAGCAGATCGAGGTCAAGGGCCGCGACCTCGTGACCGGCATTCCCCAGAACATCATCATCACCTCGGAGGAAGTCCGCAAGGCCATCTCCGAACAGGTGGACAGCATCGTTCAGGCCGTGCGCATCGCCCTCGAGCAGACCCCCCCGGAACTCGCCGCCGACATTGTGGATCGCGGCATTGTCCTCACCGGCGGCGGCGCGCTGCTCAAGGGGCTGGATCAGCTCCTGCGCGAAGAAACTTCCCTGCCCATCACCGTGGTGGAAGATCCGCTGTCCACGGTCGTCATGGGCACGGGCCGCGCGCTCGACAATCTCAATGAGCTCGGTGACGTCTGCATCGACTGATAGTGCGCCTGCCGGGGGATGCCCCCGCAGGCTTTCCGGTCCGCAGCCCGGCCCATCACCGGTTCTGCGGACCGGTCCGTATCCGCCTTCCTCTGGATTCCGCCGGCGATCGGCGGGCCCTTCTCCGGACAACGCATGTCTCCCAAGCACATCCTGCTGATTCCCGCCCTCGCCCTGTTGATGTATCTCGGCATGTACAGCTGGAACCAGCGTACCCATATCCTCGACAACTTCGCGGCCAATACCGGCCTCGAAGCCTCGGGCGTCGTCCTCAAATCGGTGCGTATGGTGCAGGACACGGTTATGGGCGCGTGGAACCGGTACCTCGATCTCGTGGACGTGCGCGAGGAGAACGACGAGCTCAAGAAGGAAGTCGAACAGCTCCGTCATAAGCTGCTGATGGCCTCGGAGGAGCGCGCGGAACTCGTCCGCCTGCGCCGCCTGTTGACGCTCACGCCGCCGGAAGGGTGGCAGACGCTCGGGGCCCGTGTGCTCGCCGGGCGCATGGGGGCGAATTCCGCTCTGGCGTCCGTGCTCATCGGGCGCGGGTATCTGACGGGAGCCATCCCGGGTACGCCGGTCATGACCCCGCAGGGCGTCGCGGGCCGCGTGCTGCGGGCCGGGCCGAGTTCGGCCACGGTGCTCCTGCTTGTCGACCCGGGCAGCCGCATCGCGGTCATCAGTCAGGATAGCCGCATTCAGGGCGTGCTTGTGGGCGGCGGCCCCGACAAGCCGCTGGAGATGCGTTTTGTGTCGCATAACGACGTGATCCGCCCCGGCGAGATTCTGGTCACGTCCGGCCTCGACGATGCGTTCCCCAAAGGTATCCCCGTAGCCCGCGTGCTGTCGGCCACGCCTTCGGATCTTTCGCCGTTTCAGGCCATTCAGGCCGCCCCCTTGGCGACGCTGTCCGATCTTGAAGAATTGTTGCTCATTTCCCGGGTGGAAGGCTCCGGTCTTTCCGGCTCGTTGTCCGGGGTGCTGGAAAACCCGCGCGCGCCTTCCCTTGATGCGTCGGGCAATCCCGCCGCGCAGCGCGTGCAGCCCCAGCCCGGCCAGCCGGGGGCTACGATTCCCGGCCCGCCCCGCCCTGACGCTCCGTTTTTCCTGAACGGCCCGACGCCTCCCCCCGGGCTGCCCCTGCGGAGCCGTCCATGACGCTCAACATCCTGTGGTGGGTGGCCTTCTTCGTGCTCGGCCTCGCCCTTCAGCAGGCGTTGCCCGGTACGGATGTCTTGGTGGTCGGCCTGCTTCTGGCTTTGCGGGAACGCCGCCCCTTCCAGCTTGCCGTGGTGCTGTTCGTGCTCGTCTTCATTCAGGAAGGCGTGGGCACATTGGACTTTGGTACGTCCGTACTCTGGTATCTGCTGGTCATCACGCTCTTTTTCGTCGGGCGCTGGATGTTCGAGACGGAGAACTGGCTGTTCGTGCTGCTTCTCAGCGGTTGTATCGGCTTGGCGCATTACGGCGTGATTTGGCTGATGACGCGGCTTCAGTTCATCCCTCTCGACACGACGCAGTTGCTTGACGAAAGTATTCTCCAGGCGTTGTTGACGCCGTTCGTCTGGCAATTCAGCATGATGGCGCGCCGGTGGGTGGTTCCCAATGAAAACAATACAGCTTGAAACCGAAGGTTATCAGCCGCCTAAGAGTGGGCTTGTGCTGTTGCAGTGCCTTGTCGGCCTGCTGTTCTTCACGTTCATCATCCGGTTTTGGTATCTCCAGATCCACCGCGGGGCCGACTTTGCGCAGCAAGCGCAGGCCAACCACCTGCGGCAGGAATCGGTATACGCTTCGCGGGGCCTTGTCCGCGACATCAAGGGCGTGCTGCTTGCCGAAAACCGGCCCGCTTTCGGGCTGGCGCTGATCCGGGAAGACTGCAAGGACATTTCCGCCACTTTGGCGCAGGTCAGCGAATGGGCGGGCATCCCCTTGGAGCAGCTTACCAATCGCTTTCAGCAGGACCGGCGCAAGGTGAAGCCCTTCGAGCCGATCCTTTTGCTCAACGACATGCCTTTTGATCAGGTCGCGCGTATCGAGGCGCAGCTCATGCATTGGCCGGGGCTGGAGATCGTCACCCGGTCCAAGCGCTACTATCCAGAAGGCAAGGAATTCGCGCACATCCTTGGGTATGTGGCCGAAGCCAACGAACAGGAGCTCGCCGCGGATCCGTACCTTGCCCTTGGCGATACGGTGGGCAAGCAGGGGCTTGAGTACGTCTTTGAGCAGCGCCTGCGCGGGCACAAGGGGCTGTACAACGTCGAAGTTGACGTCCTTGGGCGTTCCCTCGGCAAGACGTTGGTCGAAGAGCCGCAGAACGGCGAAAACCTCCAGCTTTGCCTCGACACCAAGCTGCAAAAGCAGCTCGCGGCGTTGCTCGGCGAGCAGACGGGCAGCATTGTCGTCATGGAGCCGCAGTCGGGGCGGCTGCTGGCGCTGGTGACGAATCCTTCCTACGACAACAACCTGTTCGTTGGCGGCCTGTCCCAGAAGGACTGGGTGGCATTGCGCGACGACCCCTTCCACCCGCTCCAGAACCGTGCCATCCAGAGCGTCTATCCGCCGGGCTCGGTCTGGAAGCTCATGATGGCGGGCCTTTTCCTGAAAGAGGGCATTTCCCCTTCGTTCCGGGTCGTGTGCACCGGCTCGGTGAAGCTCGGCAACCGGGAATTCCGGTGCTGGCGGAGGGGGGGGCATGGCGCCGTGGACATGATCCAGTCGCTCCTGCATTCGTGCGACGTGTATTACTATGTGCTCGGCGAGAAGCTCGGCATCGACCGCATCGAGAATTTTGCCAAGGCGTGCGGGTTCGGCGCGCCTACGGGGATCGATCTGCCTCACGAGAAATCCGGGCTCGTGCCGTCGAGGGCGTGGAAGAAACGCCGCTCGGGCGAGGCGTGGTATCGCGGCGAAACGCTCAACGTCTCCATCGGGCAGGGCTACACGCTGGTGACGCCCCTTCAGATGGCGGATTTTGTGAGCGCCTTGCTCAACGGCGGCAAGCTGATGAAGCCGCAGCTGCTGGTGGACGCCAAGCCGGAGGTCCGGGGGAACATCCCGTTCAGCGACGATGCCCGCAAGCTTGTGCTGGAAGGCATGCGCGTCACGGCGGACGTGGGCACGGCCAAGGTGTTGCGCCGGACGGACGCCGTCATCGGCGGCAAGACGGGGACGGCTCAGGTCGTCAAGATCCGTATGGTCGGCGATCGCCGTCAGCGCACGGCGGAAATGGCGTATCTGGAGCGCGACCACGCGTGGATCGCCTCGTACGGGCGTAAAGACGGGAAGGATGTGGTGGTCGTCGTCATGCTGGAGCACGCGGGCGGCGGCAGTTCGGCGGCGGGCCCCGTGGCTCGTGACGTCTATAACATTTTGTATGGGACTCCGCTCGGGCCCCAGCCGCAGAGGGTGCTTGGGCGTACGGCCCGTGAAGATTGACGGGTTGAAGCGGAGAAGGGGAGGCGGTTCTGCCAAAAAGGCCTCCCCTCCGGCCCTCCCGTAAGGATGCCGCTTTCGTCTTGATCCGCGTCCGGCGTCCGGGGATGGGGCGGAAGGCTGCTATCCCTGACAAGATGATATGTTATAGGAACATTTATTTATAAATATAAGTAGAAACGTATTCGGGCGATTCCGTTTGTGCCGGGGTCCGGGGGGCGGCTCTCCCGCGGCGGGTGCGAGGCGGCGCCTTCCGGCGTACGGGGCGGAGCCCCGTCAGGAGTTGCGACATGGCGATAGATCGGAGACTGCTGACGTATATCAACTGGGGGCTTGTGGCCACCACGCTCCTGCTGTTCTGGGTGGGCATCGGCAACCTGTACTCCGCAAGCGGCGTCAGGGTCGAGGACGGCATCAGCCTTGCCCCGTACTATGAACGCCAGATGATCTGGGGGGCGTTCGGGCTGGTCGCCATGCTCGCCTGCATGAGCTTCGACTATCGCCATTTGCAGGCTATGGCGTTGCCGTTTTTTTTGATCGTGCTCTTTTCCCTGTGCCTGATCCCCATTTTCGGGAAAGTCATTTACGGCGCGCGCCGCTGGATCGATTTGGGGTTCTTCCACTTCCAGCCCAGTGAAATGGCCAAAATCGCCGTGCTGCTCATGGGGGCGCAGGTGCTTTCGCTGGACGGCGAGCCGCTGTCATGGAAGAAGCTTTTTCAGGTCTCGTGCGTCGGCGGTATCCCCGCGGCCTTTATCGTATGCCAGCCTGACCTCGGCACGGCGTTGACCGTGCTGGCCATCCTTGGCGGCATGATCTTGTACCACGGCCTCAAAAAACGGGTGCTTCTCGTCTGCCTCATTAGCATTCCGCTGGTGCTTCCCATGGGCTGGTTCGCCCTGCACGACTATCAGAAGCAGCGCATCATGACCTTCCTCGATCCCTCCAACGATCCGCGAGGGGCGGGATACCACATCATCCAGTCGAAAATCGCCATCGGTTCCGGACAGATATGGGGAAAAGGCTTCCTTGAGGGCACGCAGAGCAAGCTGAGTTTCCTCCCGGAAAAGCATACCGACTTTGCCATCGCCGTGTTTGGCGAGGAATGGGGCTTTGTCGGCTGCGTCGTGCTCATGGCGCTGTTCAGCCTTTTTCTATTAAGTATTTTCGAGACGGTGCGGGGCGCCAAGGATCGGTTTGGGAGTAACCTCGCGGCGGGGATATTCATTTACTTTTTCTGGCAAATCTTTATCAACGCCGGCATGGTAGTGGGGATCATGCCGGTGGTCGGTATCCCCCTCCCGTTCATCAGTTACGGCGGCAGCGCCACGGTCGTCAATTTTTCCCTGATCGGGCTGGTCCTGAATATTTCCATGCGCCGGTTCTTGTTCAAGACGTGATGAAGTTTGTAGCGATAATGTTTTTTTTTCACAAAAAGGGAAAAAGGCGCTGTTCCGGGCGGAGCGGGCGGCATGCGCCGGCTAGCTGGCTGAAATGGTGAATGTTCGCTGTAGAGTGCGGCGAACTGTCCGTTTCCTTCAAAAGTGGATTGTGATCTTTTGCTTTTGCGAAGAACCTTTGACACATTTTGCTGGTTCATATATAATGCCCGCATTCTATACGTTTAGCCGTTTTGTATGAAGGGAGTTTCCGCGTGGTAGATCTTAATATTACGTTATGGATCCAGTTGGCGAACTTTCTTGTCACTCTGGTCGTGCTCAACTATCTTTTGATCTCGCCTATCCGGAAGGTCATCCGCAAGCGTAAGGACAACGTGGAAGGGTTGATCGGCGAAATCGAGGCGTTCACTGCGGAAAAGCAGCAGCTCCTGGACGAGTACGAATCGGAACTCCGCAAGGCGCGCGAGGCCGCCGCCATCTACCGCAAGGACGGCAAGGTAATGGGCGAACTGGAACGCGCGCGCATTTTTGATGCCGCCAGCAAGGATGCCCAGTCCGAAGTGCGGACGACGCAGGCCGCCGTGCGCGCCGACGCTGGTGTGACCCGCCGTGCGCTTCAGGCGAAGATGCACGAATTTACCGAAGCCGCCATGGCGAAGCTTCTGGCATAACTCACGAGTTCGGGGGACCCCTTGAAAGCGCTAGCCTCTTTTTTCTTGTCCAGAGACGGTATTGTGGCCGTGGCCACCCTGATTCTGCTGGGTGTCGTTTCCCATTTCAGCGATCCGTACAATCCGTGGATCAACTTGCTGGCCCGTGTCGGCAACGTGTGCGTCTTCCTGTACATCCTGTGGCGTGCCGCCGGGAAAGCGATTGTTGACGGCCTGAGCAACAGGCGCGCCGCCATCGTCGACGAGCTCGACAGCCTCGCCGCCCGCAAGGCCGCCGCGGAAGAACAGCTCGCCGCCATGATCGAGAAGATCGACAGCCTTGATGCCGAGTGCGAAACCATCCTCAAGGACAGCCGCGCCCGTGGCGAGGCCATCCGTGAAGCGCTGGTCGCCGACGCCCTCGAAGAGGCGGAAAAGATTCGCAACGCCGCACACCGCGCTGCCGACAGCGAAACGAAGAAGGCCATTGAGGAATTGCGGAGCCAGATGGCCGACGAGATCGTGCAGGCCGTGGAGGCGACCCTGAAGGAGAAGCTTGATATGAAGAAGCATGTCAAGCTCATCGACAACGCGCTGAAAAAGGTGGTGCTCAATTGAACGGCGACATCGTGGCACAGCGGTACGCCAAGGCTCTTTTCGCCTTGGGGCAGCAGGAAGGCATGGCCAAGCTGGAGCAGTACGGGGAAAATCTGTCCGCTCTTGAAGGGGTTCTTGAAGAGTCCCCCGAGTTGGTGCGGCTTTTCCACATTCCCGTCATCAGCGTCGCCGAAAAGCAGAAGGTCCTGTCACAGGTTCTCGACAAGCTTGACGTTGACCCCATGATAAAAAATTTCTGCTCGTTGCTGGCGGAGAAGGAACGTCTCCCCCTTTTTGAAGAGATTGCCGAAAGCTTCGGCAAGCTCCTCGACGAGGCTTGGGGCGTCGTTCGCGGCAAGCTCCTGACTGCCGTAAGCCTCAGCAAAGAGCAGCAGGCTGGCATCCTTGCCAGACTCGAAAAGCAAACCAGCAAACAGATCGCGCTGAAGTTCGAAGTGGATCCCTCCATCCTCGGCGGGGTCGTCCTTCAGGTGGGGGACAACGTGCTGGATGCGAGCCTTCGAGCTCAATTGGCTATCCTCAGAGACATCATCAAGAGGGGTGAATAGGATCATGCATATCAATGCAGGCGAGATCAGCAAGATCATCAAAGAGCAGATCCAGAACTACGAGCAGCGTGTCGATGCCACCGAAACCGGCACAGTGCTTTCCGTAGGGGACGGGATCGCCCGTGTATATGGCGTGCAGAACGCCATGTCCATGGAGCTCCTCGAGTTCCCCGGCGGACTGTTGGGCATGGTGCTCAACCTGGAAGAAGACAACGTGGGTGTAGCCCTGCTTGGTGAAGATACCGGCATTAAAGAAGGCGATCCGGTCAAGCGTACCGGCCGCATCTTCTCCGTGCCGATCGGCGATGCTGTCATGGGGCGCGTTCTGAACCCCCTCGGCATGCCCGTCGACGGTCTCGGACCGGTCGAAGCCACCGAATTCAGCGCCGTGGAAGTGAAAGCTCCCGGCATCATCGCCCGTAAGAGCGTGCACGAACCCATGGTCACCGGGATCAAGGCCATCGACGCCATGACCCCCATCGGTCGCGGGCAGCGCGAACTGGTCATCGGCGACCGTCAGACCGGCAAGACCGCCATCTGCATCGACGCCATCCTTGCCCAGAAAAATTCCGACGTGCACTGCTTCTATGTGGCTATCGGGCAGAAACGCTCCACTGTCGCGCTCGTGGCCGACACCCTGCGCAAGCACGGTGCCATGGAATACACCACCATCATTTCGGCTACCGCTTCCGAACCGGCCCCGCTGCAGTACATCGCGGCCTACTCCGGTTGCACCATGGCCGAATACTACCGCAACAACGGCAAGCACGCCCTCATCGTGTACGACGACTTGTCCAAGCAGGCAGTGGCTTATCGCCAGATGTCCCTGCTGCTCCGTCGTCCTCCGGGACGTGAAGCCTACCCCGGCGACGTTTTCTACCTCCATTCGCGCCTCCTCGAACGCGCGGCGAAGGTGAACGACAGCCTGGGGGCCGGTTCCATGACCGCCCTTCCCATCATCGAAACGCAGGCCGGCGACGTGTCCGCGTACATCCCGACCAACGTGATCTCCATCACCGACGGTCAGGTGTATCTGGAACCGAACCTCTTCAACGCCGGTATCCGCCCGGCCATCAACGTGGGCCTTTCGGTATCCCGCGTGGGTGGTTCCGCGCAGATCAAGGCCATGAAGCAGGTTGCCGGCACGATGCGTCTGGATCTTGCCCAGTACCGCGAACTGGCCGCTTTCGCGCAGTTCGGTTCCGATCTGGACAAGTCCACGAAGCAGAAGCTGGAACGCGGCGCGCGTCTGGTGGAGCTCTTGAAGCAGCCCCAGTACCAGCCCATGCCCACTCAGGAGCAGGTCGTATCCATGTACGCCGCCACCCGCGGTTTCATGGATGATGTGCCGGTTGCCTCCGTTCAGGCTTTCGAACGCGACTTCCTTGACTTCATCCGTGGCGCCAAGTCGGACATCCTTGACGACATCGTTGCCCGTAAGGTTCTGGACGCCGACCTCGAAGCCCGTCTGAAGGACGCCATCCTTGAGTTCAAAAAAGGCTATAATGCCTAGGGGACGGTAGCGCATGCCTTCGTTGAAAGACGTCAAAATGAAGATCGTCGGGGTCCGTAAGACCAAGCAGATCACCAAGGCCATGAACATGGTGGCTTCGGCGAAGCTGCGTGGCGCCCAGTCCCGCATTGAGCGTTTCCGCCCCTACGCGGAAAAGTTTCAGGCTGTGCTCGGCGATCTTGCGGCCAAGTCCGACGGCTCGGCTCATGCGCTTCTTGAGCGCCGGGCCGAGTGCCATGTCTCGGTGATCATTCTGGCTACTTCGGATCGCGGCCTGTGCGGCGGCTTCAACGCCATGCTCATCGCCAAGGCTCTGGACGCCGCCCGGACGAAGACGGCCGAAGGGAAAACCGTCAAGTTCATCTGCGTGGGCAAAAAAGGACGCGACGCCATCCGCAAAAGCGGCTTTGAAGTCCTGTCGGCGTATGCGGATGTCATGGGCAGCTTCGACTTCTCCCTTGCTTCCGGCATCGGTAAGGATGTGGTGAGCGGCTACACGCACAAGTCGATGGATGAGGTGACCCTCATCTATGGCAAGTTCGTGTCCGTGGCAAGACAGGTTCCTCTCGTTCAGACCCTGCTGCCGGTGGAGGCTGCTGCGCCCGCAACGGCCGATTCCGCCGCAGACGGCGCTTCCCAAAAGGGAGTGTCCGAAGAATACACTTACGAACCCGAAGTGACGAAGCTCCTTGCCGAAATCCTTCCCCGGTTCGTCAATGTGCAGATATACCGTGGCCTTCTGGACACCTCCGCGAGCGAAAACGCCGCCCGGATGTCCGCTATGGATAACGCCACGCGCAATTGCGACGAAATGGTGGGTGCCTTGACGCTGCTTTTCAACAAGACGCGTCAGACGTCCATCACCAACGAGCTCATTGATATCGTTGGCGGCGCGGAAGCTCTGAAATAAGGGAGCGAGCAATCGTTATGAGTGAAAACATCGGCAAAATCGTTCAGGTCATCGGCGCAGTCGTTGACGTGGCGTTTCCCGACGGTCATCTGCCAAACATCCTGACCGCTCTGGAAATCAAAAACCCCAACAATAGCGATGCGCCTGATCTGATCTGCGAAGTGGCCCAGCACTTGGGCGACGACGTTGTACGCACCATCGCCATGGACGCGACCGAAGGTCTTGTTCGCGGCATGGACGTCGTGGACACCGGCAAGCCGATCATGGCCCCGGTGGGCTCGGCGTCTCTTGGGCGCATCATGAACGTGGTGGGCCGTCCCGTTGACGAAATGGGCCCCATCAAGGCTGAAAAATATCTGCCCATCCACCGCGAAGCCCCGAGCTTCGTGGAGCAGAACACTTCGGTGGAACTGCTTGAAACCGGCATCAAGGTCGTGGACCTGCTCGTCCCCTTCCCGAAGGGCGGCAAGATGGGCCTGTTCGGCGGCGCCGGCGTGGGCAAGACCGTTATCCTCATGGAAATGATCAACAACATCGCGAAGCAGCACGGCGGTATCTCCGTGTTCGCCGGTGTTGGCGAACGTACCCGTGAAGGGAACGACTTGTATCATGAAATGAAGGATGCGGGCGTTCTTGAGAAAGCCGCCCTCGTGTACGGCCAGATGAACGAGCCTCCGGGAGCCCGTGCCCGCGTGGCCCTGACCGCCCTCACCTGCGCGGAATACTTCCGTGACGAGGAAAATCAGGACGTGCTGCTGTTCATCGACAACATCTTCCGTTTCACGCAGGCTGGTTCGGAAGTGTCGGCCCTGCTCGGCCGCATGCCCTCCGCGGTGGGTTACCAGCCCACCCTCGGCACCGACCTCGGTTCGTTGCAGGAACGCATTACCTCCACCAACAAGGGGTCCATCACCTCGGTGCAGGCCGTGTACGTTCCCGCCGACGACTTGACCGACCCGGCTCCGGCGACCACGTTCTCGCACCTTGACGGTACGCTCGTGCTTTCCCGTCAGATTGCGGAATTGGGCATTTATCCCGCCGTGGACCCGCTTGACTCCACCTCCCGTATCCTTGACCCCAACGTTGTGGGTGAAGAGCACTACGGCGTGGCTCGCGGCGTGCAGCAGGTGTTGCAGAAGTACAAAGAACTTCAGGATATCATTGCCATCCTCGGCATGGACGAACTGTCCGACGACGACAAGCTCGTCGTGGCCCGCGCCCGCCGTATCCAGCGCTTCCTGTCGCAGCCCTTCCATGTGGCCGAAACCTTTACCGGCACTCCCGGCGTCTATGTGAAGCTGGAAGCCACGGTCAAGGCCTTCAAGGGCATTCTGGACGGCGACTATGACCACCTTGCGGAAGACGACTTCTACATGGTGGGCGATATCGATATGGCTCTGGCCAAGTACCAGAAGCGCCAGGAAAACTAGGAGCCTGATATGGAATCCACGCTTCAGCTCGAAATCGTCACACCTGACAAAGTTGTGGTCAGCCAGACCGTGGATTACGTCGGTGTTCCGGGTATCGAAGGTGAATTCGGCGTCCTGCCGCATCACATCGCGCTTCTGTCCGCTTTGGCTATCGGCGACCTCTATTTCCGTATCGACGGGAAGACGGAACACGTGTTCGTCTCCGGCGGATTCGCCGAGGTTTCCGACAACAAGCTTACCATCTTGGCCGAATCGGCCGAGCGTGGTGAGGACATTGACATCGCCCGCGCCAATGCGGCACGGGAACGTGCGGAAGCGCGTTTGGTCGCCAAGGCTGCCGAAACGGATATGATCCGGGCGCATCTCGCTCTCCAGCGCGCTGTGGAGCGGCTGCATATCGCATCACTGGCTTAAGTGGCCTTGCCTCATGACTGATAGGGCGCGGAGTTTCGGCTCCGCGCCTTTTCGTTTGGGCGTTGGATTAGGGGAAGAGGAAGATTGGGGAGGGGGAGATAGTGAGGGAGGCAGGGAGGCCGCAAGGAATTTGAGGGGATGTGGCGGGAGGTTATGGAATGGGGCTTTGGGTTTGCAGGTGTCGTTGGGGGAAATGTGTGCCGCTTTATGCGGAAGAGGGAGGGGGCAGTGCGGAATGCTCCCTCCCTTGATTTGTTATCGCCGTTGTTTTTCCGGCAGGGCCGCGATGATGACGCCGACGAAGGTGAGCCCGACGCCGAGGGTCTGAGCCAGCGTGAGGCGTTCCCCGAGGATGGTAAAGGCGAAAATGAGGGTGAATACGGGGATAAGGTTGCCGAAGAGGGCGACGATGCCCGCTTCAAGATGCTTGAGGGCGAAATTGAAGCTCAAGTATACGAGGAAGCCCACGCCGAGTCCCATATAGAGCAGGCCGCCGATTGCGGGCATGGTGACGTTGACGGGCATGGGCGTCAACATCACGAAGGGGAGGAACACGATGGTCCCGCCGAGCGCCTGAATGGCGGAAATGCTCAGGAAGGAGTAGCGGCGCGAGATGAAGCGCACGCACACGGCGTAGCCCGTCGCGGACAGGACGGCCCCGACCATGAGCAGGTTGCCGAGGACGGGGTTGGACGCCTGATCCGAGCTTTCGGCGGCGAGGGAAGCCCCGGCGACGCCCGCCACGGCGAGCAGCATGGCGATGATGGTCTTCTTGGTCAGTTTTTCGCCGAGGAACAGCCATGCGGCGACGGCGGTGCAGAGGGGGAAACAGGCCGCGATGACGCCGCCCTGCGATGCCGTGGTATAGGTCATGGCAAAGGTTTCGCAGAGGAAGAACAGGCAGGGTTCGAACAGGACCATGGCCAGCAAATACTTCCAGTCGCCTTTTTGATAGGGGATCTTGCTCCACAGGCGGTACAGCGCCAGATAGATGACCCCGGCGAACGCCACGCGGGCGAAGACCACCTGCATGGCGGTAAACGACTCGAACGCGTACTTCATGGCGATCATGCCGCCGCCCCACGTTGCGTAGCTCAGTATCAGCAACGCCACCAGCACGTTCTTGGATACGGTCATGGTTTTCTCCTCAGGGTGCCCGCCGATTGTGAAAGAACGGGCGATCGTGATGTTTCCGCGGACTTTAGATGTTTGTGGCCGACAAATCTGATGCAGATGCGACACTTTTGCAAAAATGAAGAGACGGGGAAGGGCGGAAGCCGGAAAAGGGAAAAGAGAAAACGTGGCGTCCTTGTTCAGAAAAAAACTGTGAAGGCGTTTGGCCTTCACAGTTTGTGCTTGTACGGTACGTTGAGGAGCTCAGGCCATGCTCTCGCGGAGCTTGCGGCGTTCGCGGTCGATCTGTTCGTCCGTGGCGCCGAAATCGCGCATCAGGTGCTCGGTCATGGCGACGGCCACTTCACGCTCGCCGGAGAAGACGGCGGATACGCCCTCTGCCTTGAGGTTTTCCGCCACGCGCAGGTAGGTGGTGTGGACGAGGATGCGCAGGTTTGGATTGATGGCGCGGGCGACTTCCACGATTTCGCCCGCAGGGGCGCTCGACGAGGAAATGATGAGCCCTTCGGCTTTTTCCGCGCCCGCATGGAGCAGGACTTCGCGCTGGGTGGCGTCGCCGTAGATGATCTTCTCGCCGAGCGCGCTGACCCGCCGTACGGTATCGATGTTCATCTCGACGACCACGACGTCAAGGTTGTTGTCGCGGAGGATGCCCGCGAGTTGCTTGCCCACGGGGCCATATCCCACAACGATGATGCGCTGCGCGCCTTCGGGATGGGAAAGTTCGTTTTCGTCGAGACGGGGAAGCCCGAGGCCTTTGGATTCCAGCCAGTGGGCCGCCGCGTTGATGCGCCGGTAGAGCAGGGGGTTGAGGGTAATGGAAACGATCGCCGTCACGATGATTGCGCTGGAGGCTTCTTGAGGCAGCACGCCGAAACTCACGCCCATCGCGGCGAGGATGAAGGAAAATTCGCCAATCTGCGCCAGCGCGACCGATACGGAGAGGGCCATGCGCAAAGGCTTGCCGAAGAGCTTGACCACAATGAAGGCGGCCAGAGGTTTGCCGATGAGGACGATCCCGAGCGTGGCGAGGATAAGGGGCCAGTCGTTGATAAGCGAGGCGGGGTTGAACAGCATCCCCACGGAAACGAAAAAGAGGACGGCGAAGGCGTCGCGCATGGGCAGGGCCTCGGCGGCCGCCTGTGAGCTGAATTCGGATTGGCCGACGACCATGCCGCTGAGGAAGGCGCCGAGGGCCATGGAGGCGCCGAAGAAATTGGCCGCGCCCACGGCCACGCCGAGGGCTAGGACGAGCACGGCGAGGGTAAAGAGATCCCGGGTGCCGGTACGGGCCACATAGGCAAGGAGTTTCGGGATGATACGCTGTCCGACGACCAGCGCGAAGACCACGAGGGCCCCGAGTTTCAGCGTCGTGATGCCGAGGACGTGCCAGACGCTTTCGGACTGTTCGTTGCCGCCCACGATGGCGGGCAGAAGCACCAGCAGCAGGATGGTGAAGAGGTCTTCCACCACCAGCCAGCCGAGGGCCACGTGGCCCGTGGTGGTGTGCAGCGCCTTGTTGTCGGAGAGGACGCGCGTCAGGACGACCGTACTGGCGACGGATATGGCCATGCCGAAAACGGCCCCGGCGGTCCATGACCAGCCGAAACCGTGCGACACGATCATGCCGAGCAAGGTCGCCGCGCCGATCTGGGCGGCCGCGCCGGGCAGGACGATGCGCTGGACGGCCAGCAGATCCTTGAGATGGAAATGGAGGCCCACGCCGAACATGAGCAGGATGATGCCGATTTCCGCGCACTGGGAAGCCGTGTCCGCATCGGCGACGAAACCGGGGGAATAGGGGCCTACGATGATGCCTGCCAGCAGATAGCCCACAATGGGGGACATGCGCAGTTTTTGAGTGATGAATCCGAGCACGAGGGCTGCGCTCAGGCCACCGGCAAGCGTCAGGATGAGATCGACGTTATGCAGCATAGGGTCCTTTGCATGTGCGGTTGTCTATTCACATATGTATGATTGCGTCCTTTTTCAGAAAGCAAGAATGCCGAAACGGAACGCGAATATCAAGGGGGATGGGGTATCCGTCGTATGATTCCTTGCCGATACCGCTTGAGCGAAGGATCTGCCTACATTGAAAAGGCGCTTGGGGGGCTTGCACGCCGGGGGGAAAGGAGGGGCCGGCTTGTCGCGCGGGGCGGTTGCCCGTGCGCGGGGATGCCCAAAAAGAAGGGAGGCGTTTTCCCTGCGTTTTTTGGGGATCGGAGTAAAGGTTTTGGAGAAAATCTTGATGCCGGATGCTGACGCCGTTTTCGCCCAAATGATGCTTTTAAGGGAAAAAACAACCTGCAAATGGCGTCTTTCATGTCGTTTTATTGTTTTTTCCGGGAAAGGCGCAATGGCGGGGATTACCTGTGAAAAATGTCGTTAACAAAAGAGAAATAAGGAATTTCTGTTGAATAAAAAAATGAAAAGGACTATCCTTTTTCGAAAGGAAAGTTCTTGCAAAAAGCGTACTGGTTCTGGGAATGTATCCCGGCTTTCGCAAGTCCCCCGACCTATCGGAATGTCATGAAAATCAAGCTCGACGAAACCAATCTGGCAATTATCAAAGCGCTGCGGAATGGCCGCGCCTCTTTCCGCGACATCGCCGCGGAGCTGGGGCTTTCCGAAGTGACCGTCCGTACCCGCGCCGCCCGGCTCATCGAAGACGGCGTGTTGGACATCTGCGGGCAGGTTGATGTGGAAAAGCTTCCCGGGCACACGCTGGCGCTGGTGGCGATCAAGCTCCGCTCTCCGGATCTTGTGGGCGAAGGCGAAGTGTTCTCGCACCTGCGGGGCGTGGTTTCCGTGGCCGTCCTGACGGGGCGGCATGACCTTATCCTGACCGTGCTCCTCAATGAGGAGTTCGGCCTGCTGGATTTCTACACCAACGAATTCTCCAAATGTCACGACAGGGTGTCCTCCATTGAAACCTTTATCGTCTATAAGGGATTCAGCCTGAAGGTGCCCTATATTCTGTAGCCGCTTTGGCGGCCTGCGGTTTTTCGAGTCGGCGGGGTGTCCCGCCGGCTTTCTGACGTCGCGCAAGCGGCGTGGGATTTGGCAAAAACAGGGAATGTTAAACGGAGTCATTCATGTTGCATCAAACGGCATTACACGCAGCGCATGAGGCCCTCGGCGCCACGCTGGTTGATTTCGGCGGCTGGGATATGCCGCTCTGGTATCCCACCGGCGCGGTGAAGGAACACCTCGCCGTCATCCAGCATGCCGGTCTGTTCGACATCGGGCACATGGCCGGGCTCATGGTTTCCGGCCCTGATGCGCTGGAAGCCCTCCAGTGGGCCTTCACCAAGGATTTGTCCTTGTCCGGCGCGCGTGCCGCTTACGGCGCGTTCCTCGACGCATCCGGCGGCGTGGTGGATGACGCCATCGTCTACCCTCTGAGCGAAGGCCGCTACTTTGTGGTGCTCAACGTGGGCAAGGGCGAGCGCATCGCCGAATCGCTCCGCGCGTGGACCGCTTCCGAAGGCAAGGACGTGGCGATCCGCGATCTCGCCGGGACGTACTCCAAGCTCGACCTTCAGGGGCCGGCCACCGTCCGCGTCATGACGAAGCTCCTCAAGGACCCGGAAGCCGTATTCGACAAGCTGCCCTATTTCTCTTTCAAGGGCGACATCGAACTTTCCAAGAGCGGCATATTCCTCGCCGACGGCACCCCCATTTTCCTGTCCCGCACCGGATACACCGGCGAGCAGGGCTTTGAAATCTTCGTTCCCTACGATAAGGTCGCGGACATCTGGAACCGGATCCTCGAAGCCGGGAAGGACGAAGGCGTCATCCCCTGCGGTCTGGCCGCCCGCGACTCCGTGCGCGCCGGCGCCGTGCTTCCGCTTTCGCAGCAGGATATCGGCCCGTGGCCGTTTGTGAACAATCCGTGGCCGTTCACTTTGCCCAAGGACGAAAACGGCAACTGGACCAAGGATTTCTTTGGCCGTTCCGCCCTTGAGGAAGCCCTCGCTTCCGGCAACGTCACGTATACCTATGCCTACTGCGGCTTTGATCCCCGCAAGGTGACTTCTCCCGATCACGACACGCATCCGCAGGTTCTGCTGGACGGCGAGGCCATCGGCGACGTGCTTACCTGCGTGGCGGACGTGTCCATCGGGCGCGTCGACGGCGTGATCACCAGTGTCGCCAGCCCGGAAAAGCCGGAAGGCTTCGCGCCCAAGGGGCTTGTGTGCGGCTTCATCCGTGTGGATCGCCCGCTGGAGAACGGCACCAAGCTCACGCTTGCCGACCCGCGCCGCAAGATTCAGGTTGAGACCGTGACCGACATCCGTCCCGCCCGCACCGCCCGCAAAAAGCTGGGCAGCTTGTAGGAAGGGAAAGAGATTTTGAGAGCCGGGGGAAGGGAGAAGGAACCCTTCTGAAGAAGGGCATCCTTCTCCCTTCCCCCGG
>USCL01000038.1 GCA_900553145.1 uncultured Desulfovibrio sp. | reverse complement strand
GAGGGGTGGGGTTTGGGGAGGGGAGAGGAGCCCTTTTTTCAAAAAGGGCTCCTCTCCCCTCCCCAATCTTCATCCCCTTGCAAACTCCACAAAATACGCAATAACCGTCCCGAGGAGGATCGTAACGAGCATCCACTTGAGGAGCACTGGCGAAATGCGCTTCTGGAACCGGGCCCCGAAGTACATGCCGAGTACCCCGCCGAGGCTGAGAAGCAGGGCCATGCCCCAGTCCGGTGCAACGCTCAGATCGGGATAGAAGGGCGAAATGGCTATGTAGAAAAGGACGCCCGCCAGCGCGTTGACGAACGTCGCCGCCAGCGTCGCCCCGGCTACCGTATAAATGGGCAGGTGGAAGACGGAGACGAGGAACGGCGCGATGATCGCCCCGCCGCCGATGCCGTAGATGCCGCCGACAAGGCCCACCGCGACGGAATAGGCCAGCAGGATCGGCACGGAAAACGAATAGAGATACCCGTCGAACGTGTAGGACACACGGGACAGGTTCTGCGCGATGACTTCGACATAGGGCTTGGGCTGGGCCTGCTTGTACTCCGGAGCGGGTTTGAAGCGTATCCAGCCGAGCAGATCGCGGACCATTTCCAGACCGATGCCGAGCAGCACGAGCGCCACGAACAGCTTGAAGGGCCTGACATCCGCCAGCCAGTTGATGCGGACGAACCCGCCGATGACGACCCCCGGCACGGCCCCCGCCATGACGATCCACGACAGCGGCCAGAGCATCCGTTTCTCGCGGTAATAGCGGAACACGCCCCCCGGATTGGCAAACACGTTGTAAAGCTGGTTCGTCGCGCTGACCGAAGTGTTGGTATAGCCGAGGAAGGTCATCTGAAAAGGCAACAGCAGGAACGCCCCGGAAATCCCGCCCATCGACGTGAAGAACGAAACGACGAATGCGACCAGCGGCGGCACGAACGGCGAAACCTCGATTTCCGCGGTGGGAAAATACATCTCAGATATCCTCACTTTCGGGCGGCAACTGCGCGACGCGCCACGGCCCGGCCCACGGCGGCAAGGCCGTATAGGTTTCCTCTCCCACGCGCAGCCGCACGGCGTGGAGCTTGAGCCCGCCTTCGCAGCGCGGCCCCCCATACTTCACGTCGCCTATGAGCGGAAAGCCGCGTTCGGAAAGCTGTACGCGGATCTGATGCGTCCGTCCCGTGTGGAGGCGGACGAGGACAAGGCTCCGGCCTTCGCGCACGGCCAAGCAACGGACGGTCAGGCTCGCGGGCTTCTCGCCGGGCTCGCCCGCGCGGGATTTCCCGGCGACGACCTTTTCGCGGCCCTGTGCGCCGACAGCACGTTTCGCCAGGTGATCCTCAAGGCGTTCCGGGCGGCTCCACGGGCATTCGCCCCGCACCCACGCGAGATACTCCTTGGCGACGCTTCCGTCATGAGCCGCCAGCGCGTCCGAAAGGCGGCGGACGGCGGCATACGTCTTGCCGACAAGCAGCAGGCCGGAGGTATCCCGATCCAGACGGTGCACCGGGGCGGGGATGAAGGGCGATCCGGCGAACGCCGCCTCAAGCCGGGTCGTCAGGCTGTCCGTATGCCCCGTGCCCGGATGCACGGGCAGGCCGGACGGCTTGCAGAACACGATGACGTCATTCATCTCGGCAACGATGGGGGGCAGGGGCTGGGCGGCGAGTGGAGAGGAGGGGCTATCCGGCTGCGATCCGGACCCGGCAAAAGGCGGGACCCGGATCTCGTCGTTCAGCGCCACCCGGTCAAACGGCTTGGCCCGCCCGCCGTTGATCCGGACCTGTCCGGTACGGATCCAGCGGTGCAGGACGCCCTGAGGCTCGTCAAAACGCCGGGACAGGAACTGCAGCAGTTTTTGCCCGGCTTCCGCCTCCGTCACTTGCAATGGTTCAGGCATGGCATCCCCTTGAAAAACGGCATCCCTCCTTTGGGGAGGGATTCTTCATCGTTGCGCCTCTTCCGCGCGTTTCGATCCCCAAAGAGGGGCGGCACGGCGGCGTTCTCCGCCTGAGCGCGCAAAACGGCAAGACCCGGAATCTCCCGCCCGCCGAAACAGCTTGCGGCGGACGGGAGACTGGGCAAGGCACCCGATCGGCCCGGCTCACAATCGAAGCCAATCGTAATGCCCGCTTACAAAAACCTAGGGAAGAGAGAGGATGGAGGGGCGTCCCCGTGGGGCCATGCCCGCTGGGCGAGCGTTGTTCTTCAGGCTTGACGGCAGGCCCTCCCCCCTGATTCCTCCCTTAACTCCGATAATCGGCGTTCACGTTCACATACTCATGCCCGAGGTCGGAAGCGAGCAGCGTATAGCTTCCGGGGCCGGAGCCGAGCACGATGTCGATGGGCAGATCGCGCTGCTTGAGGGGTTCTTCGAGCAGGGCGTCGAAATCCAGATCCGTAGGCTGGCCCTTGCGGAACAGCTCCACGCCGCACAGCGTCACCACCACGTCGTCCGGGTCGAACTCCGCCCCGCTGCGGCCCACGGCGGCGACGATGCGGCCCCAGTTGGCGTCGCGCCCGTAGAGGGCCGTCTTCACCAGCTGCGAGTGCCCCACCGTCCGGGCCACGCGTTCGGCGTCGGCATCGGATGCCGCCCCCGTCACGTGGATGCGGGCGACCTTGGACGCGCCTTCGCCGTCCTTCACCAGCATATAGGCGAGATCCCCGAGCACGGAGGTCAGGGCGGAGAACAACACCTTGATCGATTCGCCGTCGGATGCGGACACGCCGGACGCGCCGTTAGCAAGGCCATACAGCGTATCGTTCGTGGAAGTGTCGCCGTCCACGGTCACGCGGTTGAAGGTCAGGGCCACGGCGTCACGCATCATTTTCTGCCAGACGGAGGCTTCCACCTGCGCGTCGCACAGCACCACCGAGAGCATGGTCGCCATGTTGGGGCAGATCATGCCCGCGCCCTTGGCCATGCCCACAAGCTTTACCACGCCGCCGGGGAGGGAAACTTCGCGGTGCGAAATCTTATGGAAGGCGTCCGTAGTCATGATCGCCTTGGCGAAATCTTCCGGGGTCGCCTTGCCGAGATCGGCAGCGAGGGCGGGGGCCGCCTTCTCCCAGAGATCCATCTTGAGCTGCGCGCCGATGACGCCCGTGGAGGCGGGCAGGATGTCCGACGCCTCAAGGCCGAGGGCACGGGCCACCATATCCTGAGTGGCCCGGCAGTTCCGCATGCCCTCATCGCCGGTGCAGGCGTTGGCCTGGCCGGAATTGATCACAACGGCGCGAGCGGCGGGACGCTCGGCGAGCATGGCCTTGGCGACGAGGACGGGTGCCGCGGGGAAACGGTTCTGCGTAAACGTCCCCGCGGCGACGGCGGGGACGTCGCTGACGAGAAGGGCAATATCCGCGCGGCCTTCCTTACGGAATCCGGCGCATGCGGTAGCGAAACGAAAGCCTTTGGGAGCGGTGGACATGTTGCAATCCTCACAAACAGATAGGTATAAAATGAAAGTATGCCACGCTTGCATCCCACAATCAAATAAAACCGGAGAGGCTATCCCGGCGAGATTCAAGGGAATTACAAAAGAATCCTCTAGCCCCTTGACCGTAGGGGGGCATACACACTACAAAACTCTAAAGCACTTGTATCAGACAGGAAGTTCGCACATGAGTCAGTCCGCGTTTTACGACCTGGCGGTTATCGATAATGTCCCCTTCGGGCTTACCGGATCGCAGGGACGTTTTTTTGCCCTGCGCCTCGAACGGCCCGACTGGAAGAGTTGGGCACCGGGACAATTCGTCATGCTCCGTCCTCAGGGCTGGGCGCTCGATATGCCTTGGGCCCGTCCGTTTTCCATTTGCCGGGTGAGCACCAACGAGCTCGTCATCTTTTTCCAGGTGGCCGGCAGAGGCACCGAAAAAATGGCCAAGCTCCGGCGCGGCGACAAGGTCCACCTGTGGGGCCCCCTCGGCAACCGCTTCGCCGTGGAAGGCGGAACCCCGACGCTGCTCCTCGCGGGCGGCATCGGCATCGCGCCGTTCGTCGGGTATGCGGAACGCCACCCCACGCCGGGCGTCCTTTCGATGGTCTTCGGCCACCGCCTGCCTGAAGATTGCTACCCTGTGGAAAGCCTCGGGGAGCGCATCGACGTGGAATCCTTCCATGAGAACACCAGCGAAGATCTCGAATGGTTCCTCAACCACGTGCGCTCGCGCATCGAAGCCTATGCCGAACGCAACGGCCTCGTGCTCGCCTGCGGCCCGGCCCCGTTCCTCAAGGCCGTGCAGGGGTTCGCACTGGCGGCCAAGGCGCGCTGCCAGCTTTCGCTGGAAAGCCGCATGGCCTGCGGCGTAGGCGCCTGCCTCGGCTGCGTCACCAAGACGACGGACAAGTGGCCCGTTGAAGAAAAGGCCGGAACGCCCGTGCAGACATGCACGCATGGCCCCGTGTTCTGGGCCGATCAGATCACCCTGGAGGCTTAGTCATGGATCGCTTTACCGTACGACTTTCTTCCGCGCACAAGCCTTCCGGGAACACCAAGCCGCTCGTCTTCAAGAACCCCATCCTGACGGCCTCGGGGACGTTCGGATACGGCGTGGAGTTCGCCAACTACGGCGACCTCACCCATCTCGGCGGCATTGTGGTCAAAGGGCTTTCCCTCAAGCCGCGCCCGGGCAACCCGTTGCCCCGTGTGGCGGAAACCCCCTGCGGCATGCTCAACGCCGTGGGCTTGCAGAACGACGGCGTGGAATCGTTCCTGAAAAACAAGCTCCCCCGCCTGCCGTGGCATGAAACCCCGGTCATCGCGAACCTGTACGCCACGTCGCCCGCGGAATTTGCGGAACTGGCGGGCATCCTCGCCGCCGAGGAGGGCATTGCCGGCCTCGAAGTGAACATTTCCTGCCCCAACGTGAAGAACGGGGGCGTGCTGTTCGGGCAAGATCCCGCGCTGGCCGCCGAAGTGACCGAAGCGGTCAAGAAGCATGCGGGGAACCTGCCCGTCATCGTGAAGCTGTCGCCCAACGTGACGGACATCACGGCCATCGCCAAAGCCGCCGAACAGGCCGGAGCCGATGCCATTTCCTGCATCAACACCATCACCGGCATGGGCGTCGACGTGAAGACCCGTAAGCCCCTGCTCGCCAACGTGGTGGGCGGGCTTTCCGGCCCCGCCGTAAAGCCCGTGGCCCTGCGTTGCGTCTGGCAGGTCTGCAATGCCGTCAAAATCCCGGTCATCGGCATCGGCGGCATCACCTGCGCGCAGGACGTTCTGGAGTTTATCCTTGTCGGCGCGCATGCGGTGGAAATCGGAACCATGAACTTCGTCCGCCCCGACGCCGCGTTCCGGATCGCCGAAGAGCTTCCCCATCTGTGCCAGCAGCTCGGCATCAAGAGCCTCGCCGAGTTCCGCGGCACGTTGCAGCTGTAATCGCATTGACGGAAAAAGAGGAGGGGCGGGGAACCTTTCTGAGGAAGGGCTTCCCGCCCCTCCCATACCCTGCCTCTTCCAACGGCCCTCGTTTTTCAGGACAGCCCTTTTCCGTCAAGGATTACTCTCAAAATAAGTGACCGCTAAGCAACATAAGTTGCCCTTCGGAACCTTCTTATTGTATCCCCTCAGCAAATCAAAACTTTTGCACGAGGCCCTTCGGAGAAAGACGCTTTTTCCCAAAAAACCTTCCTCCGCAACATTCAACCTCACCGACAAGCCATGCCGCCGAAAAAACGTTACCAGTGGGACACAAACGATTCGGAATTTGACGACGACCGCCCGAGCCGTTCTCAGAAAAAAAGGGATAGCACCGCGCTTCAGCGCATGGGCGAAGAACTCGCCGCCCTCGGTTCGTCCGTGCTCGCCAGAATGCCGATCACGCCCGACATCCGCGAAGCCGTTCTCGAATGGCAGCGCCTCAGTTCGCATGAAGGCCGCCGCAGGCAGATGCAGTATATTGGCCGCCTGATGCGCGAGGAAGCGGAACCGCAAGCCGTACGCGATGCCCTCGATGCCCTCAAGCTTGGGCACGCGGGCGAAACAGCCAGCTTCAAGCACTCCGAAAAACTGCGCGACGACCTGATGCTCGCTACCGATGCGGAACTGGACGCGCTGCTTGCCGCCTTCGCCTCCGAAGACGCCGCCGAACTCCGTGACCTCACGGCAAAGGCCCGCAACGAACGCGAACACGGCCGCCCGCCGCATGCTTACCGGGCTCTGTTCCGTAAGCTCAAAAGCCTCCCTGCCGGACAATGATCCGCGACGCCGTCATCCTCGGAGCAGGGGCCGCCGGGCTCATGTGCGCCATGACCGCCGGACGCCGGGGGTTTTCCTGCGCCGTCATCGACCATAGCCCTGTCGCCGGACGTAAAGTGCGCCTTGCCGGAGGCGGCAAAGGAAACGTTACCAATCGGTATATATCTTCGGAATGGTACGTGGGCACGCAGAAAGGCTTCCCGGATGTCCTGCTTAAGCGCTGCCCGACGGATTTTGTCCTGAGCATGCTGGCATCATTCGGCATCGAATGGGAAGAACGCGAGTACGGGCAGATTTTCTGCACGGTACAGGCCGCCCGGCTTGTGGAAGCGCTGGCAGCCGCCTGCCGTGACGCAGGGACGGAATTGCTGCTCAACCGCACGGTTGGAGAAATCCGATATGGGGACGGCCTGTTCTCTGTGGAAACATCCGGCGGCACGGTACAAGCCCCGCGCCTCGTCATCGCCACGGGAAGCCCCGCATGGCCCGCCTGCGGGGCGACGGATGGAGGCATGCGCCTAGCCCGCCAGTGGGGCCATAAAGTCATCCCTGTGCGTCCAGTACTTGCCCCTCTGATCCTACCTGAATCATGGCCCTTGCACGGCCTTGCGGGCGTCAGCCTGCCCGTTTCGGTTTCAGTCGGAGGGCGTGCCTTCCACTACCCCCTCCTCTTCACGCACAAGGGGCTGAGCGGCCCCGCCGCCCTTCAGGCATCCTGCTTCTGGCGGCAGGGCGAGACATTGCATATCGACTTTCTGCCCGGCCACCCGGCGCTGGAGCTCATGCACCAGCCAGAGCACGGCAAAAGCACGGTTATGGGGCTGTTCAAGAAAATGCTCCCTACCCGGCTGGCCGAACGGCTTATCCCGGAATCGCTGGCTGTGCGAAAAATCGCGCAACTGGCTAAAAAGGATAGGGAACTCCTTTCACTGCGCATACATGACCACATGGTAACACCAACACGTTCGGAAGGCATGGGGCAGGCCGAAGCCGCAGCCGGGGGGGTGGATACCAGCGACGTCAACCCGCGCACCCTCGAAAGCCGTAAACAGCCCGGCCTGTACTTCGCCGGCGAGGTGCTCGACGTCACAGGGTTACTAGGCGGTTACAATCTACACTGGGCATGGGCATCCGGCAAAGCCGTTGGAGAAAGCTGGAAAAATAGCCGTTAATCAAAGCGAATATCAAGCACTTTATGCCCGACGCGTACATTGTACCGGCAGGGGAAGATGCGGGATTTCACTTCATCAGCTTTTGTTTTCCAAAAAATTCTCTTACTTCCTTCAAATAACTCGGAGAGCTTCCTACAGATCAGAAGCTCTCAAGATCTTTTCAATCCCACCCTCCTCCCCTCCGTGTTCTTAGATTAACGAAACGAGCAAACACTATTAGGTATGTCGATGTCAGCAGAACAGATCAAGCAACGGGACGCCATGCAGCGTCTCACGGATTTTCTTAACGAAGTGGGGATGCTCCGCCACACGCCTCGGAGTGGTTACCAATTTCTGGGCTCCGGTCAGGAGACCGTGGCCGAACATTCGCACCGGACGGCCGTTATTGGCTACGTTTTGGCCCAGAAGACTGGAGCCGACGCAGCCCGCACGGTCATGCTCTGCCTCTTCCACGACCTGCCGGAAGCCCGCACCGGTGACTTCAATTACGTAAACCGCCTCTACGACACTTCACGGGAACGTGAGGCGCTGGAAGACGCAGTGGAAGGAACCGGCTTGGAAAGGGACATCATGTCCATATGGGACGAACATGCCGACCGAGCCACGCCTGAATCGCTGCTTGCCCATGATGCCGACCAGCTTGATCTGATCCTTAACCTGAAACGCGAAAGCGACCTCGGGAACCGTTACGCCGACAAGTGGCTCGAAAGCGCCGTGGAGCGGCTGCGTACGGATATCGCCAAAGAGCTTGCCCAGACGATCCTCAAAACCGATCATACCGACTGGTGGTATCTCGGCCCCGATCGCAACTGGTGGGAACGGAAAAGCTGAATTTTCCGATTTCCTTCTTTACACCCAACAGATGACAAAGCCTCCATCCGGAGGCTTTTTTCATATCAACATGGGGATAGGCGTGTTGTTCTGCGCCCTGCATTAATGTGCATAATATTGTTTATATCCTGTTCGCAACATACACAATATATTGAAATAAATATATATCTATCAACTTTTCTAAAAAATTTCCCCTGCTTGTCCTCGGATGTAAGGAAAAAAGCATTCCGCTTTTTGTTCGTATCTCTGTTTCTTTTATGTGCATAACTTAAAAAACATACTGAAAAAAAAAGATAAAATCAGTTTTCACCTCCATATCCATGTGCATCCGAATACTCATGGAGAGCCTTATTCATTTTTTGTTCGTAATCTTGAGCATACTCTGTTCATAAGTATATTAATCATATAGAATAATAAACAAAAAAATACATTTCATTTCCATCGAGGCGTTTTAAGAACAAAGCCATCTGGCCGTCATGGAGAAAGCACAAAAAAAGCCCTCCCTTTTTCTTATAAGGGAGGGCGCTATCATGTGTGCGTAAAACTGTTTATTCCATGTTCTTAACTCAAGCAACACCTAAGAATCATATAGTTTTTTGTTTATTTCCTTTTCACGCATTTCGGCTTCGTGAAGTTCTTTCGGGAGGGCTTCAAGCCCGTCGGCCTCGGGACGCATCACGATGCCATGCCGCTTGGCGAGCCAGAGAATACCCACAGTAACGGCCAGCACAATAATAAGTATAATATTTTCAATCATAACATCTACTTAATAACAAGGTGATTGTCATCCTTCTTCTCGGTTTCCGCACGGGGAACCGCCCGGACGCCTCAACCACAAGGCATGATGTCCAATCCCGCCTTTTTTGCCAGCCGCAGGATCACCAGCGCCGCGGCAATCGCCAGAATCAGAAAAAGCGTTTCCCACATGCAAGCCCCTCCCGTAACAAGTTGCTGTTCCCTAAAAGATAACGGCAAGAAGCCGTTTGGCAAATCTAACGGATAAGCATGGCGTCGCCGTAGGAGAAAAAACGATAGCCCATCCTCACAGCTTCGTTATACGTCTCAAGCATCCGTTCCCGGCCCGTCAACGCCGAGACGAGCATCAGCAGCGTGGATTCGGGCAGATGGAAATTGGTGATCAGCCCGTCAATGACATGGAACGTATAGCCGGGCCAGATAAAGCAATTGATCCAGCCTTGATACGCCGTTAGCACGCCTCCATGCGCCCCTGCCACGCCTTCGAGCGTCCGGGCGGAAGTCGTACCCACGGCTATGACGGGCCGCCCTTCGGCCTTCGCCTTCCCGACGGCATCCACCGTGGCTTGCGGCACTTCCACAAATTCCTCATGCATGACGTGCTCGCGGATATCCTCGCAGCGTACGGGGCTGAACGTGCCGTATCCTACATGGAGGGTCACTTCAGCCCATTCGACGCCTGCAGAGGCCATTTGCGCGCGTAATTCGGGGGTGAAATGCAGGCCAGCCGTAGGCGCGGCCACGGAACCGGCCTTGTCGTCCCGGGCGTAGACGGTCTGGTAGGCCCCCCGGTCATCCCGCGTATCCTCGCGCCGGATGTACGGCGGCAACGGCAGATGGCCCCGGGATTCAAAGATAGAGCGGATATCGCCCGTCCAGTGCAAGCGCACCCGATGGCGCCCGAACTCGCCCTTGGCAAGGACCTCCACGCGCAGATCATCCCCAAAAAGAAGGCTGTCCCCTATCCGGGCGTTCTTGGCGGGCTTGATCAGCCCGTCGGCCTCGGCGCAATGCCAGCCGCTCCCCTCTCCGTGCCGCTCCAGCAACGGCATGGGCGTAAGCAACAAAAACTCCATTTTGCCGCCTGTGGGGCGCTGGCCGAGCATCCTGGCCGGAACAACCCGTGAATTGTTGGCTATGAGCAGCGCGCCCTTCGGCAAGTATCCGAGCAAATGGGAAAAATGGGTATGCGTACGCTTTCCGGTATCCCGGTCAAGGACAAGAAGCCGCGACGCCCCCCGCTCTCCGGGATGCTGGGCTATCCGTTCGGGCGGCAAGTCGTAACGGTAGGAGGAAAGGAGGACATCGGCTTCGGATTGTGGGATGGAGAACATGGAAATCCTTTATGGTTTGCCTTTCAAAAAGCCGCAGGATCCGCTTTTGGGCGGGTTGCCCCGTACAAGGGGAACCTCCTTGGCGCGAAGCTCCTTCGGCAAGGCATTCATGACGTGGTGGGGGCACATTTTATCATCCAGGCCACGCTTGCGGAAGACCCAAAAAAAGGAACCTCCCGGTTCCTTTTTTCGCCGCCCTGCGAGTACACTGTCTTTTATCTACTGTAAAATATTGTTTATTCCTATGGGAACATCATTCAATCCACAGCACAGTACTCAATAGTAACATTTTACTCTTCATCAAGAAAAGGGCTCACCCCGCGCCAACCGGATCACCGCCCCCGTCAAATCCAATTTACTGTAAGAAAAGGCTTTATTCTGCACACCCCGATCACCGGCTATAGTCGGACAGGCTGCGTTTGCCGCTCAGGTACTCCCCGATCAGCGCTTTCCGCCGCTTGAAGTCATTCATCCGGTTGCGGGGGATGCTGTCGCCGCGCGGTGCCACCACCTTGGCGGGATTGATGTATTTGCCGTTCTGTTTGAGGCGGAAATCCAGATGCGGGCCGGTGGCGTATCCGGTTGCGCCCACATAGCCGATGACCTGCCCCTGCCTGACCCGTGCCCCGCGCTTGGCGCCGGACGCGAAGCCGGAAAGATGCGAATACATGGACTCCAGCCCGCCGGAATGCTTGAGGATGACCATGTTCCCATAGCCGTTGCCCCATCCGGCCTTTTCGATCGTGCCGTCGCCGACGGCCTTGACGGGGGTTCCGGAGGGAGCCGCGTAATCGACGCCCTGGTGCGGCTTATGAGTCTTAAAAATCGGATGCTTGCGGTTCATGGAATACCCCGAGGAAATCCGCGTGAACGCCAGCGGCGCTTTGAGGAGGGTCTTTTTGAGGCTCTCGCCCTTGGCGTTGAAAAAGGTTTCCCCGTCGTCGGTGGCGAAGTTGTAGGCTTCGTACGTTTTGCCCTGATTGGTGAACGTCGCCCCAAGCACTTTGCCGTAGCCTTTAAAATCGTTCTCCCGGAACCGCTTTTCGATCAGCAGGGAAAAGCTGTCGCCTTCGCGCAAGTCTTTGATGAAGTTGATCTCCGAACCGAAAATATCCGCGATGCGCACGGCAAGGATGGGGGATTCGCCGGTGGAGGCAAGCGTTTCGAACAAGCTGGAACGGATGGTGCCGCTCACTCGCACAAGGCTGAAATCATAGACTATCGGTTCGACGTGAGCGACAAGCCCTTCATCCGTCTTCGTAACGATCAGTTTCTTGCGGTCGTTGATCTCGTATTCGAAGCGCTCCATATCCCCGCCGTCCGGCGAGCACACCAGCGTGTACGGCTGCCCTGTACGGAGATCGTTGAGCGGGTGGAGCTTTCGCGTCACATTCAGAAGCTGCTGGACGGAATTAGCCGACATATATGGAGAAAGCAGTTCTGAAGCGCTGTCGCCCTTGGCGATGACGCCGTTGATGACGGAAGGCTCGGAGGGAGGCTCCTGCTCCAGCGGGACCTGCTGCATCTCGGCAATGACGGCGGTTTCGCCCACCGGCATTGCCTGCGGGGCGGGCTCCTCGGGGAGCACGGCCACGGCGCCTTTCGCCCGTTCCTGCAAAGCCAAGAGGGAAGGGAGCACCTGCTCCTGAAAGCGTTGCGCCACGGCGGAAACGGCGGCGGGCGGGCTCTCGGGGATCAGGAGGGAGGCTTCGCGGCGGCTGTTGACGAAATACATCCCCCCCACAACAAGGAAGAGGCAGATAAAGCTGATAAGTATGGTGCCTGCGGAAAAGGAATTTCGCAAGGGAAGACCCACGCTGTCAGAGGTGGATACGGGATGCGCCAAGGGACGGCGCAGTTCAATTTTTTGTATGAGAAAAGCTCTTATCTTGTATTGTATCAACCTGTTACGGTATTGTCCAGTTCCGGACCACGTCAGGGACATGCCCTGCAATACGGGGAGCTTCCGCGCGGTTTCGGCCCTGTTCCGGGCCAAGACGTTCACCCTCCGGGACAGGTTCCGCCCTCCACACCCCAAACCCCGGACGGCAACTCCGCGCCCCGAAGCCGCCGCCCGCATCCCCCGTGAGAATTCCACATTTTTCCATGAGCGGTTCGCCAACTTATCCACAGGGGCTCTTTGCTTGTGTAACGTACTTTTTTCTGGTATATTTTGTCGGTTGGGAACAAAGCGTTTTCGCCTCCGTTTTTCACCATCTTTTTCAGCCTGTCCGGCCCTGTGGAGCTTCGCAACGCCGTGTCCAAAGAAACGTTACGCAAATACCTCCTCACCTCTTCAGCCGAAGCGTTCCCTCAGGCGGGATCGTCCCTGCTCTCCTGCTTCACCAACGCCGAAAGCCCCAAGCCCCAGCTTCAGGATCGTCTTTCCGCCGTGGGCGAAGCGTTGGAGTCGTGCTCGGAAACCGCGCTGCAAAGCTGGTTTGATCCTCTTGAAATCCTGCTGGATCAAGAAGCCGGGACGCTGACGGTCCGTTTCCCCCATGCGTTCTTCGGCATCCGCTTCTCCAGCCTGTTTCAAAAACTCTTCGAAAAAAAGGCCCGGGAACTCTGGGGGAAAGGCCTTTCCGTCACCTACGGGGCTGGAAAGCTCGCCCCGGCCCCGCCCGTGCCCTTTGTCCAGCCCGCCCAAGAAGACCAGCAGGAGGGCCTCCATCCCGCCGTGGCCAACCCGATGCCTTTCGGGGAGGAGTGGACCTTCGACACGTTCATCGGCAACGGAAAGCACAAATGGGCGCTCAGCCTCGCCCGGGACATCACCCGGCGCGCCGTCTACCGGGCCACGCACGGCCGCGCGCCCTCGTTGGACGACATCGGCGAAGCCCCGGGGCTGCTGGTCCTCTGCGGCCCCCACGGGACCGGCAAGACCCATCTCCTCCGAGCCGTGGGCAACGAACTTTTCCGCACGCTTGGGAGCGATCTCTACTACGCGTCCCTGAGCGATCTGGAACTGCTGTTCGCCGGGCGCTCGGCCCTCGCCGCCCGTCAGGAACTGCTCTCCAAGGAAGCCATCCTCATCGACGATTTCCAGCACCTGAGCCGTATCCCCGACAAGACGCCGACCGCTGCTTCCCGGTTCCGCGCCCAGCTCGTCGCCGAGCCCGAGCCGCCAGCAGGGCCGTCCGTGCGCGAGGAGCTCTGCCTCCTGCTGGATCGCTTCATGGATCAGGGCAAGCCCGTCATCGTGGCGGGCGTAGGGCGCCCCAAGGAATGGAGCCTCGGCAAGGCGTTGCTTTCGCGCCTCGAAACCGGGCTCTGGGCGGAACTTCCCGAACCGGATCTCGACGTGCGCCTGCGCTATGCGCAGCAACAGGCCAAGATCCGCCGCCTGCCCCTGTCCCGGGATCAGCTGCTGCTCATCGCGCAGCACTGCCCGGACATCCGGCGGCTTTCCGGCGTCATCCTCCGGGTGGCGTCCCACCGCTCCCTGCTCGGCCGCGATCTTTCCGAACAGGATCTGCTCAATATCGTGCGGCAGGGCGGCGACAGCTCCGCGCTGACGCCGCAGCTCATCGTCAGCATCGTCGGCGAGCACTGCGGCGTCCCGGCCAAGGAAATCCTCGGCGAAAAGCGCCGCCCGGATCTCGTGCAGGCGCGCCAGCTGGCCATGTATCTCTGCCGCGAACTGCTTGGGCATTCCTACCCCGTCATCGGGCGCATGTTCGGCGGCAAAGATCACAGCACGGTGATGCATGGGGTAAAAAAAATCAAATTATTACAGGAAAGTGATCGACTTACGCACAGCATGGTGACAGAGCTGACAAAAGCGTGCCTCGAACACCGCGGCTGACGTTACGAACACGGGAGCTGTTCGCGCCGTTCCTAACCCGCCGCATGGACTGTAACCAAAAAACAGAGCGATTCCACAAAGTTAATCAGGATACGCACATTACGCGTCTCTTAATAATCTACAACAAGGATCTTCTACATGCTTTTTACCGTAAAGAAAGAGAACATCATCGAAGGCCTTCAGAAAGCGGCGGGCATCATCCCCACCCGGGCCGGTGCGGCTTATCTGCGTTCGCTCTGGATCAAGGCCGAGGGTGAAGTCCTGACCATCATGGCGACCGATGCGAACATCGAGTTCACGGGCACGTATCCCGCCGACGTGAAGGAACCCGGCCTTGTCGGCGTGAACGGCCGGAACTTCGTGGATCTCGTCCGCCGCCTTCCCGCCGGCGAGCTGCGCATCCGGCTTGACGACGCCACGGGCACGGTTATCCTCGAACAGGGCCGCCGTACCTATAAGCTCCCGGCCAACGACCCCACGTGGTTCCAGAGCCTCGCCCCGTTCTCCAGCGAAGGGGCCGTGGTGTGGTCCGGCGATTTCTTCCAGGAGATCATCGACCGCGTGTTCTTCTGCGTGAGCGACGATGAAGCTTCCGACGCCATCTCGTGCCTCTACTTCAAGCCCGTGGGCGAAGGGCACATCGAAGTCTGCGGCCTGAACGGCCATCAGTTCGCCCTGACCCGGTTCACGCACGACGACCTGTCTTCCCGCCTTCCCGAAGAGGGCGTGCTGATCCAGCGCAAGTACGTGGGCGAACTCCGCAAGTGGCTCGGCGGCGACGAGATCGAAATCAACCTGACGGACAAGCGCGTTTTCGTGCGTTCGGGCGACGGGCACGAAACCCTCAGCCTCCCCCGCGCCGGATACGCCTATCCCGATTATTCGCCGTTCATGACCCGTCTGGCGAGCCCCGACGTGTCCCTGCTCAAGCTGAGCCGGAAGGATTGCCTTGAGGCCCTCGATCGTATCAGCATCTTCAACACGGACAGCGATAGGTGTACGTATTTTGAACTGTCCAGCGCTGAAGCCATGCTCTCCGCACAGGGGCAGGACACCGGATCGGCCAACGAGTCCCTTGAGGTGAGCTATGACGGTTCCATCGGGCGCATCGCGTTCCCGACCAAGAACCTGATGGAAATCCTCACGCATTACCAGTCCGGCGAGCTTACCCTCACCCTCACCGGGGCCGAGGGCCCCTGCGGCATCAACGGTGCGGAAGATCCCGACTACACCGTGCTGATCATGCCCATGAAGATCGCCGAAGAAAGCTATTACGAAGAAAACTAGAGCGTGCTATACTCGGGGGGCGCTTCGGGAAGGAAGCGCCCCTCTTTCCCGAAGCATCCGCAAAGGAAAGAATAGCCCTCTCACCGCGTCTATGGTATTGTTTCTTCCTAGTCACAATTCTATTCCCCGCTTTGGAGTGATCAGCTTTGAAGAGGGACGCCTGAAAGCTTCAGGAGCCGCCTCATGCCGCATACCGTTTCCGGGCACGCGGCATGAGGCGGCCTCTGAGGGGCCCGGGGGGCTTCCCCGGGCGAAGGTCGAAGGGGCGTAGCCTCGCGGAGGCCGCGTTTGCGGGCCGTCTGCGCAAGCCCCCTCCCGCCGGAGGCGCCACAACCAACATATGGATTCACGAAGCCTATGACAGCCAACGCGAACGCTTATACAGCTGATTCAATTACGATTCTTGAAGGACTTCAGGCCGTGCGGAAACGCCCGGCCATGTACATCGGCAGCACGGATTACCGTGGTTTGCATCATCTCGTGTACGAAGTGGTGGACAACTCCATCGACGAGGCGATGGCGGGCTACTGCACGCGCATCGAAGTCGTGCTCCACATGGACAACAGCGTCACCGTGCGCGACAACGGGCGCGGCATCCCCGTGGACATCCACCCCAAGGAAAAGGCCCCCGCCGTTCAGGTGGTCATGACCAAGCTCCACGCGGGCGGCAAGTTCGACAACTCCGCCTACAAGGTGTCCGGCGGCCTGCACGGCGTGGGCGTCTCGTGCGTCAACGCGCTTTCCGAACGCCTTGAAGTGACCGTCCGCCGGGATGGGAAGCGCTGGAAGCAGGTGTACAGCCGGGGCGTGCCGCAAGAGGAGCTCCAGTACATCGGCGAGTCCGACAGCCACGGCACGACCGTCCGCTTCAAGCCCGACGAAACCATCTTCGAGACCACGGAATTCTCGTACGACACCCTCAAAAAGCGTTTTGAGGAGCTGGCGTACCTGAACAGGGGCCTCCAGATCGAATGCCGCGACGAGCGCACCAGCGAAGTGCACCTGTTCCATGCCGAAGGCGGCATCCATCAGTTCGTGAAGGATCTGAACTCCGGCGAAGTGGGCATCCATTCCATCGTCGACGGGGAAGGCGTGGCCGACGGCGTTTCCGTGGAGTTCGCCATCCAGTACAACGCGGGCTACAAGGAAAACATGTACACCTTCGCGAACAACATTCGCACGAAGGAAGGCGGCACGCACCTTGCCGGGTTCAAGACCGCGCTGACCCGCGCCATCAACAACTACATCAAGAACCAGCCGGATCTGACCAAGAAGATGAAGGGGCAGACCCTTTCCGGCGACGACGTCCGCGAAGGGCTGACCGCCGTGCTCAGCGTGAAGCTCCCGCAGCCGCAGTTCGAAGGCCAGACCAAGACCAAGCTCGGCAACAGCGAGGTCGCGGGCATCGTGGGCGGCGTGGTGTACGGCAAGCTCGATACCTATTTTCAGGAGAACCCCAAGGATGCCCGCCTGATCATCGACAAGGCCGTGGACGCCTCCCGCGCCCGCGACGCCGCGCGGCGCGCCAAGGAACTCGTCCGCCGCAAGGGCGCGCTCTCGGACAATGCGCTGCCCGGCAAGCTGGCCGACTGCCAGAGCAAGGACCCGGCGGACTCCGAACTGTTCATCGTGGAAGGCGACTCCGCAGGCGGTTCGGCCAAGCAGGGCCGCAACCCGAACACGCAGGCCATCCTGCCCCTGCGCGGCAAGATCCTGAATACGGAACGCACCCGTTTCGACAAGATGCTCGCCAACAAGGAAGTCAAGGCGCTCATCACCGCGATGGGCGCGGGCATCGGCGAAGAGGACACCGATTACGACAAGTTGCGCTACCACAAGATCGTCATCATGACCGACGCCGACGTGGACGGCGCGCACATCCGTACGCTCCTCCTGACCTTCTTCTTCCGCAACTACGCCGGGCTCATCGACCGCGGCTACCTGTACATCGCGCAGCCGCCGCTGTACCGGGCGCACAACAGCCGGATGGAGAAGTTCATCAAGGACGACTACGAGCTGAACGCCTTCCTGATGCAGCGCGTGAGCGACGACATGGAAGTGGAGGCCGCCAACGGCACCAGCTTCCGGGGTGAGGAGATCAAAGCCCTCATGGGGCAGATCGAGAACATCTCCCACCGCGTGCGCGACGCGGAGCTTGCGGGCATCAACCGGGATCTCTTCCTCGCCCTTGTCGACGTGGAGGATCGCGTGACCCCGGATTGCCTCACTTCCGGGACGCGCTGTTATGACTTCCTGAAGGAGCGCGGCTACGAGCTGACGACGGAGACGGAGGCGCACGAGGACGGCGATCGCGTCTTCGCGGTCATCGAGAACGCCAACGGCCACCGCACGCGGGTATCCGTCGAGTTCTTCATTTCCAAGATGTACCTGAATTCGTGGGAAGCCCTCGACGCCATCCGGCAGAAGTGCGGCGGCCTCAGCTTCACGCTCCGCAACAAGGAGCAGGAGTACGTGGCGTCCGACATTTTCGACCTGCACACGCTGACGCTTGAGGAAGCCCGCAAAGGCCTCAACATCCAGCGGTACAAGGGCCTCGGCGAAATGAACCCCGAGCAGCTCTGGGTGACGACCATGAACCCCGACAACCGCACGCTGCTGCGTGTGACCGTCGAGGATGCCGAAGCCGCCAGCGACACGTTCGAGCAGCTTATGGGCGACCGCGTCGAGCCGCGCCGCGAGTTCATCGAGCGCAACGCCCTCACCGTGCGGGATTTGGATATTTAAAGGTGAAACCGGGGGAGGGGAGAGAAGCCCTTCTTCAGAAAGCTTCTCTCCCCTCCCCCGGACCCCCGCCCGCAACAATTTCGGCTGGTGGGGAGGCTGCGCGAAAGGAGTCCGTTCCGATGGAAGGAGAAGATGCTTCGGAACGGTTTGGTGTATCTTTTTATTCCGTTGCGCGCAGGGAGCCTATTGGCGGACAGCGGCGGCGGAAGCCCTGAAGTGGCTTACCGCCTCTGCATGCAGGGAATCCATGAATGGATAGAAGTTTAAAGGGCGTGCCCGCGTCCGCCCCTTGGCGCGCAAGTACACCTTCTCATGCCGGAAGCGGCGCAATATGGCGGTTTGGCCCTTGCGCGGGGGAGCCGTTCGGGCGGGGCCGGGACTACAAGGCCGTGAAGGGGGGTGCCCCCCTAAGCGCAGGGGGGCGTTCGCCCCGGTCTGCTGATCTGGCCCGAAATGGCCGTGCCCTCCCTGTGCGCAGGGAGCCGTTTCATGTCAACGGATTGTTTTAAGATGAAAAAAATTGCCCCCTGAGCGCAGGGGCCGTTGAAAAAAACTAAACGTCCCTTTGTGCGGATTCAGTTGCCCCTTGAGCGCAGGGAGCGTTCCGGCTGGGAAAGGGAATGGTTTTCATGCCCACAGGGAAAACGGGCAAGAGGGATTCGATAAGGGTGAAAGTCTTGGGAAAGGGTGGGGGAGGCTTGGAGGGGGAGGGGAAACCTTTCTGAAGAAAGGTTTCCC
>USCL01000037.1 GCA_900553145.1 uncultured Desulfovibrio sp. | reverse complement strand
TTTTAAAAAAACCCCCCCCCCCCAGCCCCCCACCCGCAAAAACTTCGACTGGTGGGGAGGCCGCGCGAAGGGAGTTCGTTCCACTCGCGGGTTGTCATCTTTTTTCTTCTTTCAAAAACAAAGAGCCTGAACGAGACATCGTTCAGGCTCTTTTCATGTCCACAGAGAAAGCCGGCAAAAAGGATTCGATAAACACAAAAGTCTAGGGATGGGGTTTGGGGATTGGAAAGGGAGGGAGGGAAAAGCTTTTCTTCAGAAAAGTTTTCCCTCCCTTCCCCAATGCCTCTACGCTCTTTACGCTAACTCAGCTTCAACACCGCCATGCCGCCGATGAGCAGAGCCATGCCGAGCCACGCGCAGGGCTTGAGCCTCTGCCCAAGCAGGAGCCAGCCGCCGATGGACGTCCCGAGGATGCCGAAACCGCCCCACATGGCATAAGCCACCGCGAGATCCATATCCCGCACGGCAAGCGACAAGGCGTAAAAGGCCAGCCCGACCATGCCGAGCGAGGCGAACCCCATGAACTTGCGCCGGAACCCCTGCGACTTGGCAAGCAGCAGGTTGGCTACGATGTCCAACAGCGCGGCAACGATTACCGCCAACAGCGAAAGCGAAAAGAACGAGCTCATGACGCCGCCCCCGTCTTCGCGGGACGCTTGACGGGCCCGCCTTCGGATGTGCCGTGATGAATCAGCAGCGCCCCACAGAGAACCGCCAGCAGCGCGAAGAAGCGTTGCAGGTTCATGGCTTCCCCGAGCAGGAACACGCTTACGAGCGTGATCATCGTAAGCCCGAGGCCTTCCCAGAAGGCATAGGCGACGCCGATGGGGAGCCCGGTCGCGGCGAGGGCGAGGCAGTAATACGAGAGTCCGATCAGCGCGAACATGGCCACGAGCCCCGCGTTGGGGCCGATCAGCCAGCCTTCGTGCTGGGACATCTTCATCACCGACGTCCCGCCTACTTCAAAAACGATGGCGCAAAGCAAAAAAAGCCAATGCTTCAAATGTGATACGGAAGACATAAAAAAACTCCGTCGTCTTGGGGCACACGCACGCGGACAGAACGCGGCGACGCCCTGATAGCAAAGAAAAAAACAAAGACGTGCGGAGAGAGACTTAGAGCAGGCTGATCCAAGTCCGTTCGGCTGAGGAGAGGCCGCATTGCAACCAACGCGGATAGGGAGCGGAAGTCATCATAATAGAAAAAGATAAAGCATCTTGACTCTAAAGGCAAGGCGGCTTTCCGACGGATGACGGAACCCCGGGCGCACCGTTGCCGAACCGACGGAGACGGGAAGGCCGGGCAAGCGGTACGGCGAAGAAAAGGAAGGCCCCGGGCGTCCCGCAAAGCGGCAGGCGGCCGTTCCCCCTTTCCCCCGCCGGATGTAAAGGCTATCCGTCAACCCGCTTGGCGATCCATGAGGCATGGTTCGGCGGGCCTGACCCGAGCCCCGGCGCGTAACCGTGGCGCAGGCAATGGTTCAGGAATTTCTGGGCGTGCACGATGGCATCCCGGATCCCGAGCCCAAGCCCCAGATAGGTCGCAATGGCGGCGGACAGCGTGCAGCCCGTGCCGTGGTTGTTCGAGGTCTTCACCCCGGGCTGCTTTAACGCGATGAGCGGTTCGTCCGGCAGAGCCAGCCAGTCCGTAAATTCCGCATCGGAAGCCGAACCGAAATGCCCGCCCTTGATGAGGACGGCCTTGGGGCCCATGTCGAGCAGCTTGCGCGCGGCGGCGTCTATGTCTTTCTCGGAGTCGATCTTCATGTCCGCGAGCAGTTCCGCCTCAGGGCGGTTCGGCGTCAGGAGATCGGCCTTGGGCAGGATGTGCCAGCGCAAGGAATTGACCGCATCCTCACGCAGGAGCCGCTGCCCGCTCTGGCTTACGCAGACGGGATCGACCACGAGCGGGAATTCCCGCCCCTGCAACCCGGCCTCGACCGCTTCGATGATTTCGGCGGAGAACAGCATCCCGGTCTTGGCCGCGGCGATGGGGAAACCTTCCCGTACCGTCTTGAGCTGAAGGCCCACAAAACCCGGTTCCGGGGCATGGATGCCCGCGACGCCCACGCCGTTCTGCGCGGTCAGGGCGGTGATGACGCTCATCCCGAACCCGCCGATCACGGTAATGGTCTTGATATCGGCCTGAATGCCCGCGCCGCCACCGGAGTCGGAACCGGCGATGGTGAGGATACATGGAGGAGTAGGCATGGCAAACGCTCCTTTACTGGTGCGATTATCTATAGAGATCTTTCCCGTCGGGAAACACGGGGCCCCCACCATACCGCCCCTCTCCCCGGCGAACAAGCCCCATCCGGTTATTGTTCCGGGTCAGGGCCAAGCCGAACATGACAAGCGTTTCGGAGAGCGGGCGGCCGAGCAGGAAGAGCAAGTAATCCTCTGGGATATTGCCGCGTTCCACGCACAACTTGCGGAACGAAATGTCGTAGCGCACCGTCTCCAGCAGGGCTTCGGTGGCTTCTTTTTCGGCGGGCGTGCCGGGGTTGATCGGCGGCATGACCAGCTTCGCCAGCGGCGCGATACGCGAATAGGCGCACATTTCCTCATAGGCGGGGAACAGGCCGAGCCATTCCTCCGGCGCGCCCACGGCCCGCATCACGTCCGCGCGGGAGGCCCGGTCATGGCCGTACAGATCGGCGATGCCCCGCGTGTCGGAACAGCTCAACGCCCGGCATTGGGAAGGGCGGCGGTCATAAATCGCGCACCCGGCGTCCCGGCCCGGCACGGCGTCCGGCATCCGGATCAGAAAACGGCATTCCCAATCCGTCCGGCCCTTGGCGGGGGCAAGCTTCACGCACTCCCCCTCAAGCGGCGTCAGGGTGCCGATCACATCGTCACGGACCAGTTCGCCGGTGCGCAGCGTGACCAAATCGGCCATACCGAACGGAACGGTCCCCTTGGCGGGGGCATCAAGGCAATCCAGCAGGGACAAGTCGCCCCTGTGCAGCACCGGCCCCCCGAGGCGGCAACACTGGCCGCAGCGTTTACAGGATGACATCAGAATCCTTCCTTGTTGAACATCTCCCCCGATGGTACGGGACTCCGCCCCCGGCGGCAAGCACCCACCCAAAGGAGAAACCGCCCTCCGCTCCATCCCGCCGCTTCCTCCCCAAAAAGGAAAACGGCCCCACCCCGCTTCGGATGGAACCGCTTTCTTTCGCGCCGCACCTATTCAATCCTTTTTCCTGTCTACAGAAAAAAACGGCAACAGGGATTCGATAAGGTCAAAAGTCTTTGAAGAGGATAGGGAAGGGTTTGGGGAGGGGAAGGGGAAACTTTCTCTAGAAAGTTTCCCCTTCCCCTCCCCAATCTTATCAATCAATTTCAGCAACCAACTCGTCGCCGTGCTTGCCGTACCAGCAGACGTCGCGCCAGACGCGGGGCGACGTGTCGCCTTCGGTGCTGATGAGCATAACGCGGGAATCCGGGCCGAGGCCGAGGGAATCGCGGAGCGGCGCAAGGGCGGGATTGCGCATGATGTGGTCGAGCGCGCCGAGCGGGGCCGCACCGGATTCGCCGGACACGATGGGGGCGTCGCCTCCGCGCGCGGCGGCAAAAAGGCGCATCCCGTTGGCCGCCACGTAGTCCGGGCAGGAAACATAGGCCGAGGCATAGTCGCGCAGGATGGGCCAGCCCACGGTGCAGGGTTCGCCGCAGGCGAGGCCCGCCATGAGCGTGGAGAGATCGCCGGTGACGTTGTGCGGCTGACCGTCCCCGGCGAGAGCGGAACGGTAGATGCAATCGGCGGCGTGCGGCTCCACAATAACCGTCGCGGGGAGAGCGTCGCCAAGTTCCGAAGCCATATAGCCGAGCACGCCGGACGCGAAGGAGCCGACGCCAGCCTGAAGGAACAGATGCGTCGGAGGATAGAGTTCCTCGGCCCGCCACTGGGCCAGCGCCTCCACGGCAAGCGCGGCATACCCTTGGATAATCCATGTGGGGATGTCCTCATAGCCGTCCCACGCCGTGTCCTGCACCATGATCCAGCCGTTCTCGCAAGCCATTTTCCACGCGAGGCGCACCGCATCGTCGTAGTTGAGATCCGTAATGGTGGCTTCCGCTCCGTGGCTGCGGATATTCTCCAGCCGCGCCGGATCGGAACCCTTGGGCATGTAAATGACGGCTTTCTTGCCGAGCTGCTGCGCCGTCCACGCCACGGCCCTGCCGTGGTTGCCGTCCGTGGCGGACACGAAGGTGATGGGCCCAAGCAGCTCGCTCACGGCCGGGGAACAGAGAGCGGCGGGCGTCAGATCGTCGATGGATTTCCCGAGCCGCTCCGCAAGGTAACGGCCCATGGCATATGAAGCGCCAAGGACCTTGAAGGCATTGAGCCCGAAACGTTTCGATTCGTCCTTGGCCCGGATGTTCCCGAGGCCGAGCGTGGAGGCCAGATACGGCAGGGGGATAAGGGGCGTGGGCGCGTACTGCGCGAAGCCGGCGTGGAAACGCCGGGCGCGCCGGGCTTCGGCGGCATTCAATATATCCAGAGAAGCGCCTGAGCCGGGCCGCAGACGCTGTGCGTTGATATGGTAAAGCATGGCATTGTCCATTGCCAACCTCCCAATACGGCAATAGGGTGAACGGGGAAAATCCGGGCACATCCCGGGGCGTCCCTCTTGAAGCAAGGATGGGGCCAAGGCCCTGTTTTGCTATCACACCTATTTTCAAACGGATTTTTCGCCCTTTTCACCCTTCGCCGTTCCCGAAATGAGAATTATCCCGGATTGCGAACGCTTTTTTCTCATTACGAGAACAAAAGGCCCGCCGATCCGGCACGGCGCAAAAAACGCAGGCCCCGCGAACGGAACCTGCGTCATGCGAATCTTTTCAGGCCGCAAGAGCCTCATGGACAAGCGGAGGGCGGGACACGTCTCCCCTCCGCCGTTTCACCTTTATTCAAGCGACGGAGCCGTCTTCGGGTCCATCATGCTGAGATCCAGCGGGTAGAAGACAACCACGGTCTTGCGGTTCTGGAGGCCGAGGGCGCCGGGGTGCGTGTTCAGGCAGACCGCGAGGTCCCTGGTGCCGTCGTTGTTCGGGTCGGCCAAGGCAAAGTCCACAACGGACCCCTTGATGCGGCGGGTCTTCCACTGGAGGCTGAGGCCCACGCCGTCCCAGTACAGGGATTCGATTTCACCCTCGGGGAAGAAGCGGTAGTTCTCGAAGTATTGCGCGGACACCGAAATGGGCTTGTTGACCAGCAGCTCCCAAGAGCCGTCCTGCTCCAGATCCGAAGGGATCATGCGCAACGGCACGAAGTACTTGGAGGGGATCAAGATGTTGCTCTTGCCCATGCCGGGCATCTGCGTCTGTTCGGCGATGCCGATGGCCGATCCGGAGAACTGCTCGTCCGTCTGGTTCAGCTGCGAACCTTTTTCCGAGAACACGCGGAGGCGCTCTTCATCGGTCAGCACCACAAGCTTTTCGGTTTCCTTGCCCGGCGTTCCGGGCAGCCACGCGAAGTTCAAGGCGTTCACGCCGCTCGGCAGATCCAGCTTCTTGCCCTGCACGAGGCTGTTTCCCTGCTTTATCATTTCATACACGCCGGCACGCGAGAAAATGCGCGACGGGTCGCCCTTCTGACCGATAAGCGTAGGCATGTAATCCGGAGGCACGCGCACCACGTTCAGATAGTAGGGGAGGCGGTCCGCCACTTCGGTGAACTTGTTCCCCTTGAAGCTCAAGACCGCGGAATACGGCTGCGTGTAGTCTTCCTCGTAGGCGGTCAGGATGATTTCCTCAGCCCTGTCGCGGTTCAAGTCGATGCTACGGATCGCAAGCGGCATCATGCGGGCGGGAAGCTTGTATTCCCCGAGCTGCACGAGGCGCTCGTTCTGCCACTGGTACACGTAGAGCCGCTTTTCGCCGAGGACGACCACTTCGTTCTTGCCGTCGCCGTTCACGTCGGCGACGACCATGCCCACGGAGGCGTAGGGGAGCGTCTGGCTGCGGTAACGCGTGCCGTCGCTGCCCTGATAGCGGAACTGCGGGTTCAGGTAGACCTGGCTCTGCGTGGCGTCCTTCTGGACGAAGTTGGGGTTCGCCTGCCCGGCGCTTGCGGCCGGAGCCGCCGCGACGGCGCCCGATCCGCCGCGTCCGAAGACTTCGGCGTTGATGCCGTCGGAGACGCCCTGAAGGCTGGCGATAAGGTCATTAACGCGGGTTTTCGCGCCCTTGCGCCATTCCTTGCCCGCCTTGTCGCGGACGCGCACGTCGAGGCTGGCGTTGTCGCCCATGACCGTCACGTCGCCCCAGATCACATAATCGGCGCCGGTGGCGGAAAGGGCCTTGGCCGCGCTTCCCGCGTCGCTCACGGCCCCGGCCTTGGCCAGCGCGGCATCGGAAACCGGCTGGAAATGCCCCTGCCAATACAGGCGGGAGTTCAGCATGGACGGGATGGCCTTTTCCAGATAGGTGAACCCGCTGGAACCGTTCACTTTAAAAGGCAGCACCGCATAGCTGCGCACATCGGCGGCCAGGGCTTGCGCCACAAAAACCAGCATTGTACACAGCATCAGAGCCGTACGGAATATCAGATGCATTCGTAAACTCCTTGGAAGGATTCGCCGGTTCAGTCCGGTCGACCTCTTTTACCATACTATAGACCTCCCCGTCTCCGCAAGCGCAACGCCGGAAACGGAAAGCGGCAAAAACTTCTTTATCGCGTTTTTTCTAAACAGGATAGTATGACCGACACCCCATCCCTCCGCCGTTCTTTTCGCCTCGTCTGCGACCCGGGGCAGATCCCGTCCGTCGAGGCGCTGCTCACCGCCCAAGGCTTCGTTTTCGAGCCGGAACCGTTTTCCACGCTGGCAAGGCGGCTGCTCCGCGAGCCGTTCCCGCTCGGGCGGAGCCTCGCCGCCTTCTGGGGGTACGTGTACATTCAGGACCGCTCGTCCATGCTGCCCCCGCTGGCCCTCGCGCCCGGCAAAGGGGCCCGCGTGCTCGACATGTGCGCCAGCCCCGGCAGCAAGACGGGCCTGCTCGCGCAGCTTGTGGGCCGGGAAGGGCTGGTGCTCGGCAACGAACCGGCGCGCCCCCGCCTCGCCAACCTGCGCCGCAACCTCGCCGCGCTCAACCTCCTCCAAGCCGTGACCTGCTCGTGGTCCGGCGAATCCCTGCCCCTGCCCGACGCCTCATGGGACGCCATCCTCCTCGATCCGCCCTGCTCCGGATGGGGGACTACAGACAAGAACCCGCAGGCGATCAAACGCTGGCAAGGCGATCGCCTCAAACCCATGCTGGATCTGCAACGGAAGCTCCTGACGGAAGCCAGCCGCCTGCTGCGCCCCGGCGGAAAGCTCGTCTATTCCACCTGCACGACCAACGTGGACGAGAACGAGGGGCAAGCCCGCTTCGCCAGCGAAGAACTCGGCCTTGAATTGATCCCGCTGGAGCCGTTCCCCGGCTTCGTGTTCGCCGCGCCGGAGATCCCCGGCGGCGAAGGCACGCTCCGGGTGGATGAGGACGCCTCCAACGCACAGGGCTTTTACATCGCCCTGCTGCGCAAGCCCGGCGACGACTCCCCCGCGCCCGGCCTCGCCGAAGGCGTGGCCTCCACGGCGGCCTACCGCGCGATCCCTCCGGCCTTTCTTGCGGCATTCGGGCTGTCGCCCTCCCTGCTTCCCCCCGGCGAGCTGGCGGTGTTCGAAGGTTCCCTCCACTTCTTGCCCGCCCCGGCGCTGAGGCATCTGCCCGCCGCCGTACGCTGGCAGGGCATGGCCCTCGGCAAGGCCTCCGCGCAGGGCCTCATCCCCTCGGCGCGGCTCCGGGCGCTGCTCGATCCCGAACCGCCCCGCATCCCCCGCCTCGACGTCGACGACGTGCCCGTCCTCGAACGGCTGCTGCAGGGCGGAAGCCTCGATACCGGGCTTCCCGGCAAAGAGGCGTCCCTGTTCTGGCGCGGGCTTCCGCTCGGGCGGCTCCGCCTCAAGGCCGGACGCGCCGTGTGGAGCGATCGGTAAGAAGGCAGGAGATTGGGAGGGGGAGGAGAAGCTTTCTAAAGAAGGTTTCTCCTCCCCCTCCTCAAACCCTACCCCCTCCCCTTCAAGAACTTTCGCGTTTATCGAATCCCTGTTTGCGGTATTGCGTTTCCGATGGGCAAAAACGGCTTTGCGGCTTCGCGTATTCCCGGCCTTGCAAAAAACCTGCGGCGTCCGCTAGTATGGGCCCTCAAGGAGTGTCCCCATGCTGATAGAAGTACGCCGCTTTGCAACACGGCCCCCGCACACGCCCCAAAACGACAAGCTGGACGTGGCCGAGGGAACCACGGCGGGCGAAGCCATGCACATCCTCGACATCCGATCCGCGGAAACCCTGATTCTCGTCAATGGGGTGCACGCCGGGCCGGAACGCATCCTGAACCACGGAGACAGACTTGCCTTCGTCCCCGCCGCGGAGGCGGCCAACCCATGAATACCCCCTTGTCCTACTCCGTCACCCGCTGGAAAGACGGCGGATGGCAACACATCGACGACGCGGTCAGCCCCGAAGAGCCCGTGTACGTTTCATGGTCCGGCAGCAGCTGCCGCCTGTGGGCGTGGCCCGACGACCTCGAACCGCTGGCGATCGGGCACGTCCTGCTCGATCGCCGCCATCTCGGCCCCGAGGCAGGCCCCTCGCCGTTCCGCATGGCCGGAAGCGTCCGCGCCATATCCGTCCCGCCCGGCATCGACGCGAAGCACGCCTTTGCCGTGGAGCTCAAGCGCAAGGAAAAAAAAGAGCATGACGAAACGCCTTCCATCGCCATGACGCCCGGCGCCATCGTCAAACACATGGACGCGTTCCTGACGCTGGAAGGCTCCTGCCCCCTGCTCTGGGAGTCCACAGGCTGCTTCCACCGCGCGGGCATGTTCGATCCCAAGACCGGGGCCTTCCTGCGCCTTGCCGAGGACATCGGGCGGCACAACTGCCTCGACCGGCTGGCGGGCTGGGCCTGCCTCAACGGCATCGACCCCGCGGAAACCGTGCTGTTCGTCTCGGCCCGCATCACGTCCAGCCTCTACGCCAAGGCACGCCGGGCGGGCTTCTCGTTCCTCATCAGCCGCAGCGCCGTCACCTCCACGCCCGTGGAAATGGCCCGGCAGCAGAACAGGCTCCATCCCGCCCATCCCGTGACCGTGGTGGGCTTTTGCCGTCCCCGCGAGGAACGGCTTACGGTCTTTGCCGGGGAAGGCAGGATCGCATGATCGGCGTGGTGCTGGCCGGAGGGCGCTCCACCCGGCTCGGGCAGGACAAGGTACGCCTGCGCCTGCCCGGCGACGGGCGGGACATGCTGGCCCGCACCGCCGATCTCCTCGCCGCGTGCGCGGACGGCGTGGCCATTTCGCGCCGGGCCTCTTCCGAAGGAGACGCCCCGGCCCTGCCGGGCATCCGTTCCATCCCCGACGCGGAGGACGGGCTCGGGCCGTTCGGCGGGATCTGGTCCGCGCTCCGGGAACTCCGGCAACCCATCCTCGTGCTCTCGTGCGATCTCCCGTTCATGGATCGCCCCACGCTGCGCCGCCTCATCGAAGCCCGCGCCGCCCGCGCGCCCGAAGCGATCATGACGACGTTCCTGCAAGCGGAAACCGGGTTCATCGAGGCCCTCGTCTCCATCTACGAACCGGCCTGCCTGCCCTTTTTCGATGATGCACGCGCCCGCGGCCTCCGGCAGATCAACCTTGTGATCCCCGAGGCGCTGCAAGCCCGCGTCGCCTATACCCGCGCCGAGGCCCTGCCCTTCTTCAACATCAATTTCCCGGAAGAACTGGAACAGGCCAGACGCATGGCCGAAGCCGCACGTGAACAAAGGCACAGCACGGCTTGCCACACCCGCGGGGAGGGGATACGGTGAAGGCTTCTCTTCCCACCGCGCCGCCCCTTGGGGCGCACAACTACCGGGCTGCCCCATGAACGCAATCCCCCCCTTCGCCCATCTGTGCGAACCCGCCGTTTCGCTGGAAGACGGCCACGGCAGGACCGTCCGCTATATCCGCCTTTCCGTCACCGATCGCTGCAACCTGCGCTGTTCCTACTGCCGCAGCGGCATGGAAACGTTCATTCCCCATGAATCCGTGCTGCGGTATGAGGAAATGGAGCAGCTTGTGGACATGGCGATGGACATGGGCGTGGAAAAAGTCCGGCTGACGGGAGGCGAGCCCTTCGCGCGCAAGGGGTTCGTCGGCTTCCTCGAACGCCTGCGGGCCGCGCACCCGGCGCTCGACATCCGCGTGACCACCAACGGGACGCTGATCGGCCCCCACATCCAAACCTTGAAGGCCATCGGCCTGAACGCGGTGAACCTGTCCCTCGACACGTTCGACAGGGAGAAGTTCGAGCAGATCACGGGCCGCGATCTGTTCGGCAAGGTCCGGGAAAGCATGGATGCCCTTCTTGACGCGCGCATCCCGTTCAAGCTCAACGCGGTCGCCATGCGCGGCTTCAACGACGACGAACTGCCCGCTTTCGTCGATTACGCCATGCGCCACCCCGTCGATGTGCGGTTCATCGAATTTATGCCCATGGGCGAAGGCACGCGCTGGTCAAACAGCTGCTTCTGGTCGGCACCGGACATCCTCGCCGCCGTCAAGGAACTTGCCGCCGTCGCCCCCGCGGAGCAGGAACAGCCCAACGGCGGCCCGGCGCGCCTCTACACACTCTCGGGCCCCGACGGCCCGGGGCTGGGCCGCCTCGGCCTGATCACCCCGCTTTCCAACCATTTCTGCACGGCCTGCAACCGGCTGCGCATCACGTCCGACGGCGCGCTGCGCACCTGCCTCTTCGACGACCGGGAGTACCGGCTGCGCAACGCCCTGCGGCATCCCAAGCTCGGCATCGAGGCCGTCCGCCGCATCGTCGCCCTCGCCACACGCAACAAGCCCATCGGGGCGCGGCTCCTCGAACGCCGCCGCAACGCCGTGGCCCAGCGGCGCATGACCGCCATCGGCGGGTAGCAACGCTGTTGAGGAATTGGGGAGAGGGAAGAGAAACTTTCTGGAGAAGGGGCCCCCCACGTTTCTCCCTCCCCAAACCTGCCAGCACGGCTCGCGTCCACCCCTCCTCTTCAAAGACGTTCGACGTTATCGAATCCCTGTTCGCACTTTTTCTTGAAGCCGCTTTCCTTCTTGAGGAATGCGTATTTCAGTGTTGAGAGGCTTCAGGCTACATGCATATTGAGGCCGCGCCCGCGAAAGGACGCCTCTCCCCGCTGGCCCCGCCGCAAAAAAACATTTCTCGCCAAACCCAAAGAACACATTTTTCTGCCGCCGGAAAAACGAGAGTGAGAGAGAGAGAGAGAGAGAGAGAGATTCGATAAAGGGGAAAGCCTTCGAAGGAAAAGGACAGGGGAGAAGATTGGAGGGGACGAGGGGAACGTGGGGGGTGCTCCCCCCCCTTCTTCAGAAAGTTCCCCTCGCCCCCTCCAATTTTTTCTCCATGAAAAACCGGCGCGTTATTCCCTTCGCAGCAGCAAAGGGATAAGCCGCCAAAAGGCGAAGAACAGCGCGATGATGTTCGCGATCCACGCGGCGAGGAACGGATGCAGGATGCCGCGCTGCCCAAGCGTCGTACCGAGGGTGTACACCGCGAAGTACAGGAACGTGCACAACAGCGCCACGGTCACGGCGATATAGATGTTGTCCTTCCACGAGACGATGGCCGTCGCCACGAAGGCCATGACCAGTATCGACGCCGCATAGGCCAGCTTGGCATGCCACGCCGTGCGGAGCGCCTCCACGTTGGAGCCGGAGGACTTCAGCTGGCTGATGGCCTCCCCAAGCTGCCAGAGCGGCAACTGCTGCGGCTTGGTGCCCGAACTGACGAGCCGGAACGTCTCGGGGTCCTGCCTGAGCGGAAGGACGAAATCCGGCTGCTGCTCCTGCGTGAACGTGTCGGGCGTGTAGACATGCACATCCTGCAAGGCCCAGCGGTTGGGCGCGGCGGTGAACGTGGCGGCCTGCACGATGCGCCTGATGCTCAAGCCGTCGCCGGACAGTTCATAACCGGAAAAGCCCGTGCCGTGCGCCTCGGGATCAAGCGTGCCGAGCGAGACGATCCAGTCGCCGTCCGTAAACCAGACATCCTGAAGCACCGTGGCCGCAAGGTTCTTCTTGCGGACCTCTTCCTGCCAGATGCGGGCGGACTCGCGTTCCCCGGCCACGCCCAGATACTCGGAGAAGCCGAGCTGGACGCCCCCCCAGAAGATGCCGCAGAGGATCATGGAGTTCGCCACCACGCCGAGGGAGATCCCCCCGGCCTGCAACGCCGTCAGCTCGCGGCTGCGGGCCATGATGCACAGCTGGATGACCGTGGACAGCAAGAAGATCACCGGCAGGATCTGCGAAATCACGAGCGGCATCTTCACGACGAAATAGGTGAGCACCATGCCCACGGACAGCCCGGCCTCGATGAAGTTGTCGAGCCGCTCGAACAGATCCGTGAGCACATACAGGCCGATGCCGACGGCAAGGGTCGGCAGCAGGATCATCGCGTTGTTCTTGGTCAGATAGCGGAAAAGCAGGCTCATGACGCCCTCCGCGTCCGCAGGCTGCGGAAGAAGGTCGCCACGTGCGGCGTTCGTTCATGCGCGGTCAGCCAGAGCCCGTAGACGCCGAGGCATAGGAACAGGACGTTCGGGACCCACAGCCCTATGGAGGGGGGGATGGCCCCGGACTCGCCCGTACTGAACCCGAGCGACATCAGGCTGTAGTACACGAAGAACATGGCGAGGGCCAGCATGAGCCCCGTCTGCCTGTGCAGCCCCTCAAAGGCCGACGCCAGCGGCAGCACGAACAGGGTCAAGGCGATGCACGCCACCGGATAGGCCCAGCGCTTGTGGCGCTCCACCTCCAGCTTGTTGGCGTAGTTCGCATCCACCTTGAGGGCCTCCTCCCGCGTGATGCTGGAGAGCTTGCTCCATGACATCTCGCGGGGCCGCACATCCCCGAGATCAAGGCTCTTGAAGAGGGAGTCCAGCGGCAGCCGCACCTTGTATTCGTCAAAGGCCAGCACCGAGGAGCCCTTCTTGTCCGTTGTGTAGATCTTGCCGTTCTCAAGCAGGAACACCAGTTCGCCGCGCTCGGTGTCGGTATCGAAACGCCCTTCCGGGGCAAGGATGGTCATGTGGCGTTCCGGATGCGAGCGGTCGTCCACCAGAACCTGCGACATGTCCCCGTCCCCCGGGTTCACCTGCCGGGCGAAAAGCACCAGATTGGGGAAGTCCGTATTGAAGACGCCGGGCTGCACCACAACCCGCGCGCGGGTATTGGCGATTTCGAGGATGGTTTCCCGGAAATGCCCCATGCCCCACGCCAGCCAGTGCAGGGACACCCAGAGCGTCAGCAGCATGCAGATCACGCTGAACAGCAACGGCGCGGGAAGCATCTGATAGATGTTGATCCCCCCCGCGCGCAGGGCGACCAGCTCGCGGTCCGTGCTCATGCGCAGGAAGGTCAGGAAGACGCTGAGCATGCAGGCGATGGGGATCACCAGCATGAGGAACAGCGGGGTCATATAGCCGAACAACAGGACGGTGTCCAAGATGCCGAGATCCAGCCCCAGAAACAGTTCCCGCATCTGCACCGCCCGGCTGATGAGGATGAGCGTCAGCAGCACCCCCACGGCAAGGATGAACAGGTTGGCGATTTCTTTAAATATCTGTCTCTGAAGAAGCGAAGGCATCGGGCAGCGTCCTGTAGGGGAACAAGGTTAGCGTTTGCACGGGGCGGAAGGCTCCTGTCCTGTTTCGGAGAAAAGGCGGGCAAGCTGGGCCGCGTCCAGCGGCGTCAGGTTGAAGCGCATGCCCGCTTCGTCAAGCAAGGAGGAAAACGGCGCCTCCGGGCGGCGGCAGCGTTCCTCCTGCACATATTCCAAAGCGCGGCGGACCAGTTCGCCGTGTTCGATGAGCGCCATAAGACACCTCGGTGACGTTAAAAAGAGGAGGTATCGCCGGGATTCATGGATACGAGGCGGACGCCGGGGGCCACGGATGCGAGATGCGCCGCAAAGGCCGAGGTGTCCTTCGCAAGGACGGGGAAGGTGCCCCAGTGCATGGGGATCACGGCCTTGGGCTTGAGCAGGCGCGCGGCATGGGCGGCCTGCAGGCCGTCCATCGTAAAGAAGCCGCCCACGGGCAGCAGCGCCAGATCCAGCGGGTACAGCGAGCCGATCAGTTCCATTGAGGAAAAAAGGCCCGTATCGCCCGCATGGTACAACGTAAAGCCGTCCGGCATGGTCACGACGTACCCGGCGGGAGCCCCGGACTCCGAGGTGTGGAACGCCTGCGTCATGGTGACGCGCACGCCCTTCACGTCAATGGTGCCGCCGATATTGAAGCCGATCCCGGCGGGAATGCTGGCTTGCGGCATCCCGGCGTCGATCAGGCGTTCGGCCGTGCCGACGATGCAGCCGCAGGCCGCGCCGCTGGCTTTGCAGATCGCTACGGCATCGCCCGTGTGATCACCGTGATCGTGGGTGATGAGCACCAGATCCGGTTTTCCTGCCTCATTCCACGTCACGGGGCAGGACGGGTTGTGCGTGAAGAAGGGATCGATGAAAACAGTCACATCGCCGCAAGAAACCTTAAAATTGGAATGACCGTACCAAGTAACGGAAACGCTCATGGAATACTCCTTATGAAGAAAAAAGGGGGAGCGCAGCAAACGGGTGGACACAAAAACACGGCTCAGACACGACTCAAGCCGCAACACACTCCCGATACCTGAGCATACAGCTTGACAGGACGCGGCACAAGAGCTAGCTTCCCAACTCTGTGGTGTCCCCATCCGGGGAAACTCCGCGCCCGTAGCTCAGTCGGATAGAGCGTTAGCCTCCGGAGCTAAAGGCCGTGCGTTCGAATCGCGCCGGGCGCACCAGAATGGAATCAAGGACTTGGATGTAAAAATCCGAGTCCTTTTTTCGTGGCTAAAAAATGTTTCAATCTTCCACCACTAAACCAAGAATTCTTGCCAGCACTCTTAATCAATTTTTCGTCATTTTTGTCCGGTTAAACTTCGATACCCAACCCGTCCTTCGTTGGTTTGAAAAAATTTTCCGTCGCTCAAAAAATCATGCCCCGTAAGAACGAAAAAGGCTTAATGCAATCAGCTGGTTCACATATAAAAAGCTTACACACTCAAACAAGCTAGGTTCCGAACCCGTATTTCTGTGAGACGCCGCCCCTCCCCCAAAAATACGGCGGATGAACCCAAACGCCCTTCCGCCGCTCAACGCCAAAAACAAACCGCCCCCACTCGACTCTACCCGGCTATTCTTCCTTCAACTGCCTGCCCATGAGGGCCTGCACCGCTTCGCGGGGCGCGAAGCCTTCATAGAGCACGCTGTACATGGTGCCGGTCACGGGCATGTCCACGCCGAGGCGCTGCGCCAGATGGTACACTGCCTGCGTGGTCTTGACCCCCTCGGCCACCATGCGCATGGACGCGGCAATGTCCTCCAGACACTCCCCGGCTCCGAGGCGCAGCCCGACCTGACGGTTGCGGGACAAATCGCCCGAGCAGGTGAGCATGAGGTCCCCGAGCCCGGACAGCCCCATGAACGTCGCCGCACGCGCCCCAAGGGCCACCCCAAGCCTGCTGGTTTCCGCAAGGCCGCGCGTGACCAGCGCCGCCCGGGCGTTCAGCCCAAAACCGAGGCCGTCGCTGAGGCCAGCAGCGATGGCGATGACGTTCTTGATCGCGCCGCCAAGCTCCACGCCCGGCACGTCCGTGCTTGAATAGGAGCGGAACCACGGCGTGGCGAACACTTCCCGCAGCCGCGCCCCAAGCCGTTCGTCGCGGCAGCCGAGCACCACAGCCGTAGGCTTGCAGGTCGCCACCTCAAGGGCGAACGACGGCCCGGAAAGCACGGCATAGCGATCAACAAAGCCGGGCAGTTCTTCCCGGACCATGCGCTCCACCGTAACCAGCTCGGATACTTCGATTCCTTTTGCCGTATTGACAAGAACGCAGTCCGGGGGCACAACGCCCGCCAAACCGCGAAGCGTCCTCCGCATGGCCTGGCAGGGAACCGACAGGACCAGAATGGAGGCGCCCGCCAGCGCTTCTGCCTGCTCGGGGCCGCCCGTGTCCCCGGCGACCGCCCGGATGCCCGGGTGCAGGGGCACGCCCTGCAGATAGCGCGGGTTCTCGTGGTGCGCGTTGATGTACGCGGCCTGCTCCGCATCCCGCAGCAGCAGCGCCACCGAGTGCCCCGCGTGGGCCAGCAGATGGGCCAGTGCGGTCCCCCAGCTTCCGCCTCCGAGAACCGCTATCGAAGTTTTGCCTGACATATCGTTCTCCTGTGGAAAATCGGTGGAAATCGCCGGGCGGGTCCGGTTGCTCCAGCTTGCGGCCCGGGCGGATTCAACATACAATGTACGCTATTGTTTCCCAACATCACCCGATGAGGCATTTATATGTACCGCAATACAAAAAACGTCCCTTACTATGTGTTTGGACGGGGTTCGTTAGCTCAGCTCGGCGACTTGCTGAAACCCCGCCGCGACGCGGCGGATGGCCCGGTCGTCTACTTTGTCGACCACTTTTTCCGCGATCATGAACTGATCGGCCGTCTGCCCATGGAAAAGGGCGACCAGCTCCACTTCGTCGACTCCAGCTCCGAGCCGGAAGTCACCCGCATCGACGCCTTCAAGGAAGCCGTATGCGCCGCCGACAGCCGCATCCCCTGCTGCGTTGTGGGCATCGGCGGAGGCAACGCCCTCGACACGGCCAAGGCCGTCGCCAACCTGCTCACCAACCCCGGCAAGGCCGAAGACTATCAGGGATGGGAACTCGTCAAGAACCCCGCCGTCTACAAGATCGGCATCCCGACCCTTTCCGGCACGGGTTCCGAATGCTCCCGCACCTGTGTCCTTACCAACATCCCCAAAAATCTCAAACTGGGCATGAACAGCGACTACACAGTCTATGATCAGCTCCTGCTCGATCCCGACCTGCTCGCCACCGTTCCCCGCGACCAGTATTTCTATACCGGCATCGACACGTTCATGCACTGCGTCGAATCGCTTCAGGGCAGCTACCGCAACGCCATCATCGACGCCTTTTCCGTACGCGCCGTGCAGCTTTGCGAGGAGATCTTCCTCTCCGACGACATGATGAGCGAAGAAAACCGCGAAAAGATGATGATCGCCTCCTATATCGGGGGCATGGCCGCCGGGAACGTGGGCGTCATCCATCCCTTCTCCGCCGGGCTCGGCGTCGTCCTGCATGTGGCCCACGGCCTCGGCAACTGCCTTGCCCTGAACGTCCTCGGCGATATCTACCCCAAAGAATACAAGCAGTTCCGCACGATGATCGAACGGCAGGGCGTCAACCTCCCCACCGGCATCTGCAAGGATCTCACCGAAGAGCAATACGAAGGGCTCTACCGCGGCTGCATCGTGCACGAAAAGCCCCTCACCAACGCCCTCGGCCCCGACTTCAAGAAGATCCTCACCAAGGAAAACCTCATCGAACGCTACAAGAGCATCTAGTAGCGGGAAACCCTCCGGCGGGTTTGCACCCATAAGGGGCGGCCCCTTGACCCGGCATGAACGGGGATGCAACGGCCCTTGCCGCTGCGGCCATTGTCCCGAAAAAGGAAGGGAACCCGGAACGGCGCAGCCGTTTCGGGTTCCGCACTGGGCAATCAGAGACAGGACAGCATATGGACATCAAAGTGAATTTCAGCGGACGTGCGATCAAGTACACCGAAGACGAGATCGCGGTGGTCGTGGAAGCCATGCGGAACGCGGAACCGCTGACGCAGGGCAAACACCTTCAGGCCTTCCAGAAGGCGTTCGGCGAGTACATCGGGGCCGAGCATTGCTTCGCGGTGATGAACGGCGTGTCCGCGCTCGAGCTTTCCGCGCAGCTCTGCCGTTTCAAGCCCGGCGATGAAGTCGTCATCCCTTCGCACACGTTCACGGCCTCGGCCTACCCGTACGCCAAGAAGGGCGCGAAGCTCATCTGGGCGGACGTCGATCCCGTCACGCACGTGGTCAACGCCGAAACCATCGAAAAGTGCATCTCACCCAAAACCAAAGCCATCGTCGTCGTGCATCTTTACGGCTATGTGGCGGACATGCCCGCGATCATGGAAGTGGCGAAAAAGCACAACGTGCTCGTCATTGAGGACGCGGCCCAGTCCATCGGCGCGGACGTCAACGGCATCAAGTCCGGCGCGTGGGGCGACATGGCGATCTTCTCGTTCCATTCCCACAAGAACCTCACCACGCTCGGCGAAGGCGGCATGTTGGTCGTCAAGGACCCGAAGCTCGCGGCGCTGGTCCCCGCCCTGCGCCACAACGGGCACTGCGGCTATCCCGAGCCCCGGCCCAACTACTGGACCCCGGCGATGGGCAACGTGGACATGCCCATGCTCGACGGCGACATGCTCTGGCCCAACAACTACTGCCTCGGCGAGATCGAATGCGCCCTCGGCGTCAAGATGCTTGAGCGCATCGACCGGATCAACGCCGAAAAGCGCGCCCGGGCCATCCGTTTCATCGACGCGCTCAAGGATTACCCCGAGCTGGAGTTCCTCCGCGACGACACCACCCGCCACAACTACCACCTGCTCGCGGGCTGCATGAAAAACGGCAAGCGCGACGCCTTCATGCATGCCATTTCCGAGGAAAAGGGCATCAAGTGCGTGGTGCAGTACATCCCGCTCGACCGTTACGACTTCTACAAGAAGCTCGGCCTCGGCAAGGCCGACTGCCCCAACGCCGACGCCTTCTTCGACGGCCAGATTTCCTTCCCCTTCCAGCACTGGCTCAGCGACGAGGATTTCGACTACATGCTCAAGTCCACCCGCGAAGTGCTGGAAAGCTTGAGGTAGAAAGAGAGATTGTGAGATTGGGGAAGGGGAGGACCCCCTTTTGGAAAAGGGGGTCCTC
>USCL01000036.1 GCA_900553145.1 uncultured Desulfovibrio sp. | reverse complement strand
TTGGGGAGGGGGAGGAGAAACTTTCTCCAGAAAGTTTCTCCTCCCCCTCCCCAATTTATTCCCGTTTCAGAATGAGTCTGCCCTAATCGTGATTCGGGACGTAGTTGATGGCCGCTTCTTCGTCGGTGCGTTCGACTTTGAAGATGACGGGGCGCAGCCCGTCGTTACAGCTGCAGATGGCTACGCCCGGCTTTTCGATCCAGTCGCCGTAATAAAACTGCCCGCTGCCGTGCGCCAAGGCGAACACATACTGGTAGATGGCCTTCCATGCCTCGTCGCAGAAGCCGTCCGGCTTGGCGTAGTCGGCGTAAAAGACTTGCCCCTCCTTGAGCATCGGACACTTGCCGATTCCCTTGGAGCCGTATTCCTTGGCCAGTTCCTCATCAAAATGCCGCTTGAGTACAGTGATCCTGCATCGCTTCATGCCGTTCTCCGCGTTGGTTGGAAAAGGCGTCTCCGGGAAACCGCCGGCAAGGGACATCCCGCACGGCCCCGCAACCACAGCCTGACCTGTTTATGAAAGCCTTTGAAGAGGAAGAGGGAGGTTGGAAGGGGGAAAGGAGAAACGCGGGGGCCCCTTCTTGAGAAAGTTTCCCCTTCCTTCCTCCAATTTCCTATTCCCCGCCCTCTTTCTCCGAATGCAGCTTCCTGAAAATGGTGCTGCGGTTGACCTTGAAGACTTCGGCGACCTTTTGGACGGAACCGTGCACCTTGAGGGCCTTGCGGAGGATGCCGCGCTCGATGTCGGCCATGATGTCCTTGAGGGGGCGGTCGTAATTGATGCCGTCGTCGGGGAAGAACAGCTCCTCGTTTTCGCTGCCGGTCATGTGCCGGGGGAGATCCTTGACGGAGAGCGGGCCGTGATCCTTCGTGATGACGATGCTGTGCATAAGGTTCTGAAGCTCGCGCACGTTGCCGGGCCATGAATACTGGCGCAGGGCCTCCATAAGGCCGGGCGTAAGGTTCATGTGCTTGCGGTACTTCGAGGTGAACATGTTCAGAAAGTGCGTCACGAGGGGCTGGATATCGTCGGGGCGCTCGCGCAGGGGGGGGATGTTCACCACGGCCACGTTGAGGCGGTAATAGAGATCGCGCCGGAAGAGGCCCTTTTCCACGCGCTCAGCAAGGTTGCGGTTTGTGGCGGCGATGATGCGGACGTTGACTTTGCGCGGCTTGGAGGAGCCCACGCGCATGATCTCGCCGTCCTGAAGCACGCGGAGGAGGCGGGTCTGCATGGCGAGGCTCAGTTCGCCTATTTCGTCGAGAAAGACCGTGCCGCCGTCGGCCATCTCGAAATAGCCGCTCTTGCCCTTGTTGCCCGCGCCGGTGAACGCGCCGGGCATGTAGCCGAACAGCTCGGACTCGGTGAGGCTTTCGGAAATGCCGCCGCAGTCGACCTTGAGGAACATTTTTTCCTTGCGCGGGCTGAGCTCGTGGGTGAGGCGGGCCACAACGTCCTTGCCGACGCCCGTTTCGCCGAGGATGAGCACCGTGGCGTCGGAACTGGCGAACCGCTCCACAAGGCTCATGACCTCCTTCATCTCGCGGCTCTCGAAGACGGGGACAAGCTCGCGGGTCTGTTCGCGGGCCATGAAGGCGAGGCGGTCGTGGAACTGCTCGATGAGCTTCTTCTGGGCGGTCATCTCCTCCTGCAACTGGGTCAGGACGGTGATGTCGCGGGCAAAGGTCACGACGAGGCACAGCTGGCCCTTGTCGTCGAAAACGGGATACCCGGTCAGGACCAGACGCTTCCCGTTGGCGAGCTGCTGGACGTGGGTGGCCGACTTTCCGGTCTCGACGATCTGCGGGTTGACGACCTTGTCGAAAATGCCCTGCTGGACGAGCGTCCGGATGTTCTTGCCCCTGATTTCCCCTTGCCGCAGGCCGGTCAGGGTTTCGTACATCTTGTTGACGAACAGGGTCGTCCCCTCGGCGTCGCTGATGAAGACGCCATCAGAGAGCGTATCGAGGATACTTTCAAAATGCGGGGCAAGGGACGTCATCGAATTGTTTTCCATAGGCATCGGCAAGAAGTAAAATGATTGCAAGGGAATTGATTTCTCATGCTAGTGCCTGACGACAAGAACGTCAAGGCGTGCGCGGAAGCGGGGCGGGCGGATGGGGAGAAAGAGAAAATCCCCGCCCGGGGCTGGCCGGACGGGGATGTCGTTTCCCAAATGAGGGGGGACGGAAGCTTACTTCTTTTCTTCCGTCACGGCGCCGCGGGTTTCGTCGACGATCCGCTGGATGCGCTGCGCGACGCCGTCGGGCAGGCTGACGTCGCCCATGGCGTATTCGCGGCTGAGGAAGTCGTACTTCTGGGTTCCCAGGCGGTGATAGGGCAGGGCTTCGTAGCCGACGTTCTCATGCCCCTTGAGGAATTCGCCGAGAGCGTGGGCGAACTCGTCATCGTCGTTGAACCCGGGAATGATGGGGGTACGGACCTGCACATGCAGATTGGGGAATTCGGTGAGCAGCTTCTTAAGGTTGCTGAGGATCAGCTCATTGCCGACGCCGGTGCCTTCGCGGTGCTTGGCGCTGTCCATCTGCTTGACGTCAAAGAGGACATAGTTGAGGTACTGGGCGGCTTCCTTGAGGGTATCCCACGGGATGCAGCCACAGGTTTCGATGGCGGTCTTGATGCGGCGATGGCGGGCCTCACGGAGCAGCGGGAGGGCGATATCGGCATGCATGAGGGGTTCGCCGCCGGAAAGGGTCATGCCGCCGCCGGAGCGGGCGTAGAACAGGGCGTCCTTCTCCACTTCCTTGAGGATCTGATCGACGGTCTTGTTTTCACCGTAGACGATCATCCCCTGTGCGGGACAGGCCTGGGCGCAGTCGAGCGTCTTACAGACGTCGCACTTGCTGCGGTCGAGCTTCAGCGTCCCGTCCTCATTGACGCTGATGGCGTCGTGCTGACAGGCTTTGATGCAGCGATGGCAGCCGATGCAGCGGCCCACGTTATAGGCGACCTGCGGGTGCGAGGCCTGGGATTCGGGGTTACTGCACCATTTGCACGAAAGGGGGCAGCCCTTCAGGAAGACGATGGTCCGGATGCCGGGACCGTCGTGAACGGAGTATTTCTGAATATTGAAGACGGTTCCGGTCGCCTTTCTATCTTCAAAGGAACCCATGGACTACCTCTTTTTCTGAGCGTTAGAGTTGGAAATGGCGGGCCAGATAGCTCCGGCCCGCCATTTATTTAATCATTCATCTTGTGTGCCGCAAGCGGCCAGAACTTACATCTGGTCGTGGCCGGTACGGGCGATGAGGTCGTTCTGCAGATCGGGGGTCAGGTCGACGAAGTAGGCGCTGTACCCGGCGATGCGGACGATGAGGTTACGATACTTCTGAGGATCCTTCTGGGCCTTCTTCAGGGTATCGGCGTTGATGACGTTGAACTGGATGTGCCACAGCTTCAGGTCGCACCAGGTGCGGATGAACTGCACCAGCTTTTCGGTACCGGCATCGCCTTCAACGCACTTGGGAGTGAACTTCACGTTGATCAGACGGGCAGCGCGGGCGCGCATGCCGTAGTTCTTCGTGTTGTGGTTGGAGAGCAGGATGGCGGTGGGGCCATTGTGGTCGGCGCCGTGAGACGGGGAAGAACCGTCAGCCAGCGGGAACCACGCCACGCGGCCGTTCGGGGTAGCGGAAACGACCTTGCCGAAGGGCACGTGAGAGGTGAAGGGCACATAGCGGGCGTCGTTGTTGATGCCCATTTCCTTGCCGTACTTGGCGGCGAAGGACACGGCCATGCGGTCGAGTTCGCGGCCGATTTCGTCGGCGTATTCGTCGTCGTTGCCGTAGCAGGGAGCCGTGCGGAGGAGCTGCTGGATGTCTTCGTAGCCTTCGAAGTTGGCTTCGAGAGCGTCGATGAGCTGATCCATGGTGAGCTTCTTGTCTTCAAACACGAGCTTCTTGATGGCGGCCAAGGAGTCGATGACGGTGCCGAGGCCCATGAATTCGAAGTAGCCGAAGTTCAGGCCTTCGGGGATCTGGGGCTGATGCAGGTCGATGCAGTGCTTGCGGCAGAGAGCGTGCAGCACGGAGCCCATGGGCTGGGCGAAGTGCTTGGCGCGGGTCTGGATAACAATGTACTGCTGGATGAACGTGGTGCGGAGCAGGAGCATGTGCTGCTGCACATAGGCGTTCCAGAATTCGTCCCAGCTCTTGAACGTGCGGGCGTCGCCGGTCGGGATGCCGAGCTGCACTTCGCCGTACTTCTTCATCTTGCCGTCGTACAGAGCCATTTCCACCGCGGAGGCGAAGTTGGTGTAAGCGCCGCCGGAGGTGTAGGTGTCGCGGTTGGGCATACGGATTTCGATGCAGCCGGACACGGCGTAGTCAAGGGCTTCTTCAAAGGTGGCACCCTTGGAGACGTACAGCGGGATGCATTCTTCGTCGTTGCACAGCTTGGGGAAGCCGGAGCCGAACTTGATGGTTTCGGCGACGTCCCACAGGTAGCGTTCAGGAGCGCGGCTGTGGATACGGGCGGCGAGGTCGGGGTAGTGCAGCGGGAATTCGCGCTTGGACTTCAGGAACAGGTAGGTCAGTTCGTTGGTCGCGTCGCGGCCGTCCGGGGTCTGGCCGCCGATGGTAACGGCTTCCCAGTGAGCGTACCCTTCGTTGAAGGCACCGCCGGCGGGGGAGATGAACATGTCGATGAATTCGGCCATGCCGACCCACATGCATTCCAGGTATTCCAGCGCCTTTTCATCGGTCAGGATGCCGGCTTCCATGTCCTTCTTGTAGAAGGGGTAGAAGTACTGGTCCATACGGCCGTTGGAGATGGTGGTGCCGGTCTTCTGTTCCAGACGGGAGAACATCTGGGTGAAGTACTGGGACTGAACGGCTTCGTAGAAGTCGCGAGCCGGGTTGGCGGGCACGTGTTCGGCGTTTTCAGCCATGCGGATGAGCTCGGCCTTGCGGACCGGATCAGCGCAAGCTTCAGCGGCCTTGCGGGCAACTTCGGCGTGGCGCTTCGCCCACAGGACGATGGCTTCGCACACGATGATAGTGGCTTCGATGAAGGGGCGCTTGTCCACCTGGTCGATGGGGGAAGCCGGATCAAGAGCGGCCAGCTTTTCTTCCATTTCCTGCTTCAGGCCGTTGAAACCGCGCTTCAGCACCACTTCGTAGTCATGCACCCACTGGATGGAGGAGCGGAAAGAGGAGGTTTCGTTGACGATGAAGCGGGAGATGAGGCCGTCGGGATCGTCGTAGGTCAGCTTGTGGACTTCGGCGGGGAGAGCCTTGTTCAGAGCTTCGTGATAGGTGCGGCCCTTCCAGAAGGGAGCGATCTGTTCGACCACGATCTTGGCGTCTTCGGGGCTGATGGCCGCGGGAGACTGGGGACGGGTGGGCAGGTCGCGCACGGCGATGTCAAGGAAGTCGCCGTCGAGTTCGGGATAGAGGATGCCGTAACGGCCATCGATGCCGCCGCAACGGCCCATGATGAGCTGGTCTTCCTGCACCATGACGGTGATGTTCTTGGCGACGTTCATCAGAGCCTTGGCCCAGCGGAGAACCAGAGGCTGGCCTACGGTTTCGGCCATGGACTGCGTGAAGTACAGAGCGCGTTCGACGTCGATAGCGGGCTTCTGGCCGTCGAAACGTTCCAGCAGCTTGAACACGCGCTTGTGGGATTCGCGATAGATGTCTTCTTTACCGGCGATGTTGTCTTCGAGACGCTGCTCATGAGGCGATTTGATTTCAGCTACCTGAGTCATGTCACTTCTCCGTGTAGGAATTAAGGTTGTGTCGTATGGTTCGTGGAGCTTTCCGGCGGATCGCTCGGAAGTTCTCGTTCCCTTCTTCACTTGTCTTGCTTCTAAGTAAAGCAAGTGCCGTGCCAGAAAGGTTAGAAAAAATGTTTATTTGTTATTTCGTATGATTGCAAAAGGGGGCGTTTTGAGGTGTTTTCATGAATAGTGGTCTAGTCGCAATTTTGCAACGTTTATTAGGAATAAACCGCAAATAGAAGAATCAAGATGTTGCATTTTTGCGACAAAGAGGTTTTTTCCTGCAACCTGTGCCCTCTTTCCAACGGGGAAGGAGAATTGTTCCTGACAGTGTTTTTTATCTTCCTGATATAATACCAGAAAAAAGTCTATCGCCAGAAGCCGCGTTGGTTGGGAACAGAAGGTATGATGCAAAAATGCGACACAGAAAAAACACTACTTGTGAAAAAAAGCGTTTTCAGCGGATACCTTTGAAACGGAACCATCGGAAAAGACAGCCGATCCCGCAAAACGGGGTCACTATCTCCGAAAAATCCCTTCCCCAACGCGTTTTCCTTCTTCAAAAAGGCCCGATTCCCTTTTTTATGAGGCAAGCGGCTTTTCACGTGTGGGCCTTTTCAACCCCGCCTGTATCCTTTGGGCGCGCGTTTCTTATGGCAACGCGTTGGGCATGGATATTTCATCAAGAGGAAATGCCCTTCCCCATGCCAGCGGGAAACCGGGAACGCCCTCCCCATTTGATGAGGCCAAAACGTTGCGGGGAGGCAGGCCCTTTTCAGAAAAACCTCCCCGTTTCCCATGAAAAAAGGGGAGGGAACAAGTCCCTCCCCGGAAAGGCATACGCTACAATCAGACGATGCGGAAGTTGTCCACAACGCAGCAGCGGCGCAGGCGCACAAACGAACGGGCGCAGGTCACGCCTTCACCCGTGGGGGTGGAGATGGTCATGGTGGTCCAGCCTTCGCCGCCAGCGCCGAGGGCGGCGAGGTGCGGGCCGTTCTTGACGAACAGGCTGGTGTTCATGGCGCGGGCCATCTTGTCCATGTTGTCGATGTTGCGGGAGTGCATGCCGGCGGTGTGCGACAGGCCGCGTTCGAGGATGAGAGCCCATTCGATGGCTTCGTCCACATTGGCGGCGCGCAGGAGCGGGATAACGGGCATCAGCTGTTCCACGCGGGCGAACACGTGGTTGATGTCGCGCTTCACGTCCACGATGAGCAGACGGCAGCTGTCCGGCACATCGATGCCGGCGGCCTTGGCGATGAGAGCGGCGTCACGGCCGACCCACTTCGGGTTCGGATTCGGAGCCTTGCCGCCTTCGACCTGAGGATAGTTGCGCAGGACCACGCGAGCCACGGCGTCAGCCTGTTCGAGGCTGATTTCCACGGCGCCGATGGCCTTCATTTCGGCCTTCAGCTGATCGGCGATGGAGTCAACGGCGATGATTTCTTTTTCGTCGGCGCAGATGATGTTGTTGTCGAAGGAAGCGCCGTCATAGATGCTGCGGGCAGCACGGGCGATGTTGGCGGTTTCGTCGACGACGACCGGCGGGTTGCCCGCACCGGCGGCGATGAGGCGCATGGAGGCGACCTTGCGGGCCTGGGCCACAACGGCCTCACCACCGGTCACCACGAGCAGTTTGATGCGGGGATGCGAGAAGAGCTCCTGCGCCACTTCGATGGTGGGTTCCTTCACGGCGACGAGCAGGTTGGCAACGCCGGTCGCTTCGATGATCGCCTTGTTCAGGACCTGAATGGCGGTCTGGGAAGCGCGCTTCGCATTGGGATGGGGAGCGAAGATCACGGAGTTGCCGCCGGCGATCATGCTGATGGCGTTGTTGATGACCGTGGCGGTCGGGTTGGTGGACGGCGTCACGGAAGCGATCACGCCCCAGGGAGCGTTTTCGATGAGGGTCAGGCCCATGTCGCCGGAAATGGCCATGGGGGAGAGGCATTCGGTGCCGGGAGTACGCTCGCAAACGAGGATATTCTTGGCAATCTTGTCGCTCACGCGGCCCATGCCGGTTTCGTTGTGGGCGATTTCAGCGAACGCCTTGGCGTTTTCAAGGCCGGCCTTGCGGATGGCGGCGATGATCTTGTCGCGCATGGCGACGGTGCTGATTTTCTTCTGGGCGGCTTCGGCGGCCTGCACGGCGTCTTCGAGGCGCTCGAAGAGGCCGAAGTCACCGCAGTCGCAGCCACCGGCGGCGACGACAGTCGTAGCAGCCGCGGTGGGCTGATCGGACATCATCTTTTTAAGAACTTCAACGACAATGCGTTCCACGTCTTGCTGGCGCACGTCCATATCTATCTCCTATGCTGGAAGCCGGACCCCGCGGGACTTGAGGGTCTGCCGGGCGGGGGGCCTGTTTTTTCTGTTTGTCACCCTCGTCAGGGGACGAGGCAGAGCGGAAAACCGTGGTCTTCCGATGGGCGGCGCGCCGCCCGCAGGGGCTATTCCCCCTGATTCTTGCGATAAATGGCTTCCTTACCGGCGTTCACATGGTCGACGATGCCGACAATGACCAGATCCAAGGGCGCGTCTTTGTCGATGGCAAAGCGCGCGGAGCTGCCGCGGGATACGATGACCCATTCGCCCTCGCCCGCGCCGATGGGATCGGCGGCGACCTGAGAGCGGCCGATGGATTCACCCTTCTCGTTGAGCAGATCAACGAGAAGCAACGAGTTGTACGGCAAACCGGGGCACCGGACCGTGGAAACGACCTGACCAATGACTTTTGCGAGTTCCATGTATCTCTCCGTTCCCGGAAGACGATCTCCCGGGAGCATTCCGTAAGGAAGCTGACGGCCGGGCCGGGGCGCGAAGCCCCGGCGGGACCGACGAGCAGGGCTTAACCCAGCTTAAGTGCGCGGACAAGCTTACTTGCGGCTCAGAGGGAACACGGCTTCCAGGTCCTGATGGGGGCGAGGAATGACATGGACGGCCACGAGTTCGCCACCCACGCGCTGCACAGCGGCGGCGCCGGCGTCGGTAGCGGCTTTGCAGGCGGCCACGTCGCCGCGGACGAGGGCGGTCACATAGCCGCCGCCGATCTGTTCGTAAGAAACGAGCTGCACGCGAGCAGCCTTGACCATAGCATCAGCGGCTTCAATGAGACCAACCAGACCACGGGTTTCGATCATGCCAAGAGCGTCCATTGTGAACTCCTTTTAGGATTGATGTTAGCTTGGTTACCCGGAACGGAACGATCGGGTAACGCGTTACCGTTTGTGTGCCGTTCCGTTTATTGCTGTCCTCCGCGGTTCATGCCCAGGCCGACGACACTGATCTTGTAGATATCGTCGCTGCTGCATCCCCGCGAAAGGTCATGCCAACCGTGCGCAAAGCCTTGGAGCAGGGGGCCGAGGGCCGTCCAGCCGCCGAAGCGCTGCGCGATTTTATAGCCGATGTTGCCGGCTTCAAGGGAGGGGAACACGAACACGTTCGCGTTCCCGGCGACCGGGCTGCCCGGCGCCTTGAGCTTGGCGACTTCGGGTTCGACGGCGGCGTCCAACTGGAGTTCGCCGTCCACAAGCAGGTTCGGTTCGCGGGTCTTGATTTCTTCAAGAGCCGCGCGGACCTTGTCGACGCGCTCGTGCTTGGCGCTGCCCTTCGTGGAGAAGGAAAGCAGGGCCACACGGGCCTCGTCGCCCATGACGCGCTTGTACACGCCGGCGGTGCTTATCGCAATGTCCGCAAGCTGCGCGGAAGTCGGTTCGGGAATGACCGCGCAGTCGGTGAACATGCAGGCTTTGTTGTCCTTCAGCATGAAGAAGAAGCTCGACACGGTCTTGCTTCCGGCGGCGGTGCCGATCATGCGCAGGCCGGCGCGGATGACGTCGGCGGTGGAGGACAGGTTCCCGGCAACGCCGATTTCGGCTTCGCCACGGCGGACCATGAGGGCACCGGCGGCGAGAGGATTCTTGACGGCCTTGACGGCATCCTCTTCCGAAATGTCCTTGCCCTTTTCCTTCTGGATGGCCATGTACTCGGCGGCGTTGTGCTGGAGCAGGGACGCGTTGTACGGGTTGACGACCTGAAGGGAGACGCCGGTTTCGCCGCTTTCCTGCAGCGCGGCGCGCACCTTCTCGGGATCGCCGATGAGGATGGGTTCGACGAGGCCTTCGCGGATCAGTTTGGCGGCGGCGGAAACCACGCGCCGGTCTTCACCGTCGGAGTAGACCACGGCGCCTTTCCGGACGCGGCATTTTTCGAGGCAACGTTCGAACACGCTCATTACAGGCCAACCTTGCTGATGTCGCGGCCGGATTCGGCAACGACGGTCAGGAGCATGAGGACATAGATGGCGCTGCTCAAACGGTTCAGGGACGCGAGGATGTCTTCGCGTTCCATGCCCACCTGAACATAGGCCACTTCAACTTCGCGGGCCTGAGCGCGCAGCCAGTTGAGCAGCGCGACGTTCGGGCCGAGCGCCACGTCAGGGACGATATGGCCCTGGCCGAGGTATTTCATGGGATCGTGGGAGACGAGGCGGATGGCTTCGGCGTTCATGCCGCACAGGGACTGCGCGGGCATGGCTTCGCCGGAGACTTCGGCCTGAAGGATCTGCCACAGCCACACATTGATGTCGGAGAGGCCGTTTTTGAGGACGGCGGGGAGCTTGTTGTTGCCGTCGAACCCGGTCTGCACCAGCACCGTGCTGGAAATGAGGGTATCCAGCTTGCCGCGCAGGAAGATGCGCGGGTGGGATTTGGAGACGACCGTGTTGGCGTCAAGATAGGTCCCGTCGGGGAACGAAGCCGGCTCGGCAGCCGGAGCGGCCGGGGCGGCCGGAGCCTCTTCCGCAGCGGGGGCCGCGGGTTTGGCTTCCTCGACAGGCGCTGCTTCCACGGTGCACTGACCGGGCAGGATCACGCGGCAGTTGCGGCTGCGCAACAGCTCCGTGGCTGCCGGAGTCAGGCGTTCGCCGGCCTGGAGGCAGAATTCGCCCCCCTGGCCCAGCTCGCAACGCTGTCTGACATCTTCTTCGGTAAGAAAGATCATGATTGTTTCCTTCGTTATGGTCTAGGAACGCGGCTAGGCGGCTACCGCGACCGTGGCGCACCGCACGTGCCCGGAAGAGGAGAGTTCCGCTTCCGTGCCCGCAGGGATGCTGAACACGTCGCCGTGGGCCGCGCTGAAGGTCGTGCCCTCGATGCTCAGATTCAAATCGCCTTCCAGCACGACGAGCACTTCCGTACGCCGGAACGTCCAGGAAAACGAGAGGTTTTCCCAATCCAGATAGCCCACGGAGGCGGCGTCCCCTTTGACGGGGGAAAGCACGTCCATGACGGCCACGCTGTCCTTCGCCCGGGGGCCTCCCCAGTATTGCGCCTTGCTGTCGACGTGGGTGACGCCCCCGGCCTGCCTGACGCCGGGACGCGTTTCGGGAGCCGTACAGCACCCCATTTCGGCAAGGACGGACGCGATCAGGCGATCGAGCAGCGCTTCGTCGGCGGTTCCCGCGGGAAGGGCCGACATGACCCCGCGCCGGATGGCGACGAGGAGGTCGTCGGAGCACTGTTCCGCCGGAGCGGCAACCGTCGCGGCCTCGGCGGCCATGGGGTTGCTGCCGGGGGCGAACACGACCGGGGGTACCGGCCGAGCCGCCGGTGCGGACGCGGCCAAAGCCTGCGTCAGCGAGGCCAGCGCTTCCTGCAGCTGCCGGGCGGCGGCCGCAAGCTGATCGGCCGTCGGCGCCGGCGTGGGAACGTGAACAGGTTCCTGACTGGCGGGCACGTCTTCCGAAACCGGCGAAACCGGCGGTACTGCCCCTGCCTCGGGCTCCGCCGAGGCGGAGGACGGGGCGACGGGCGCTTCCGTCGTCAGGGTTATGCCGTAATGCCGGGCATCGTCCTGCGCCTGCTGGGTAACGATGTCGCCCTTGGCGTAGACGATGACCGACTCTCCGGCCTTCCAGGCGAGCCGGACCGTTTCGGCGGTGATGATCTGTTTGGTCATGCCCCAATTCCTTTAGGTGGCGTGCGGCGTATCCTTATGCAGGGCGGCGCCGGCTTCCGGCGCCTGTCGGCACGCCCCGTTGCGCGAAACGACTACTTCTTGGCCTTGCCCTTGGGGGCCTCTTCGGCGGCGGGAGCGGCCGGAGCTTCGCCGCCGGCGGCCATGCGGGCCTTCTTGGCGGCCTTGCGGGCGGCCTTCTTCCGCTTGATGTCCTCAAGCATGTCCATGAGGGAGTCGGGCTCTTCGGCGGGGCTGGGGATGATGTTGTACCCGTTCAGGCCGTTGAGGCTCTGGGCGAGCAGGGCGCCGGTCTCCACGGCGGCCTGACAGGCGGCCACGTCACCCTTGCAGATGACGCAGACACGCAGCCCGTCGACCTTGTGGGCGGAGATGATTTCCACTTCGGCGGCCTTGGCCATGGCGTCGGCCACCTGAATGGCGATGACGAGGCCCGCGGTTTCGACGAAGCCGAGGGAAGGTTTATATTCCAAACTCATAGGTTACTCCTGACTGCCTTAGGCAATCTGCTCGAAGACGGTTTCAGCCGGGCTCGGGATGACGACCTTGCTCACGAGGAGGCCGCTTTCGGCGGCGGCCGTGGAGCCGGCTTCGACGGCGGCGTTGACGGCAGCCACGTCGCCGGTCATGAGGGCATAGCCCTTGCCGCCGAGTCCGAGAGCCACGCGGACGTCAAGGAGCTGCACGTCGGCAGCCTTGACGGCGGCATCGGACGCCACCACGATGGAGGCGGCGGAGAAGGTTTCGATGATGCCGAGCGCGCCGCGTTCCGTAATGCCCGTGGCGCCGGCGAGGGCGCCGATCACGTCCCGGTGGATGTTGGGGATGATGAACCAGTCCACCAGCGCATCGGCATGGGTTTCGCGTCCGGCGTTCACGGAAGCGGATACGGCAGCCACGTCGCCGGTCACGGCGGCCACGAACTTGCCGGGGCAAATCGTCTTAAAGAACAGCGGATCGACCTGAGCGGTTTTCACCATCTGGTCAGCCGCGTCGATACCAGCGGCAATGCTGTTGAATTCCACCATTCCTACGGCTGTGTATGATTCAGACACAGGGCCTCTCCTTTTTTGTCAGGGGGCGGCTGGCCGCCCCTTTCCGTATCGTGTTGCGGGCTACTTGCCGATGACGACGGCGCCGTCGACGCTCTTGACCACGCCGTCCATGCTGGCGTGGATACGGGCGCCGAGACCCTGTTCGGGGATTTCACCAATGACGTCGCCGCATTTGACGCGATCACCGGCCTTCACCACGGCCTGGGCCGGGGCGCCGATGTGCTGCCGCAGCGGGATGCGCACTTCAGCCGGGGAGAGCGAGCCCAGATCGTTGGTGGGCAGCTCCATGTAGCGGCTGATGCCGATCTTGTTGACCAGGCGGGGCACGGGCACCCGGCGGAATTCACGCCACTGGGTGTAGGCTTCGTTCACGTCGCGGCTGCCTTCGTACTTCATCCCGGCCGCGCGCAGTTCGTTCTTGATAGCCTGGTTGATGCGGCGGGGGGACAGGCCCATGGGACAGGCCACGTGTTCGCACACGCCGCAGTCGCAGCAGAGGAGCGCGAGCCTGCCCGCTTCGGAGGTCAGCTCGGCGTTGCTGCCGAAGGCGCGCATGACGCGATGCGTTTCAAAAGGATGGCCGAGGAGGTGGCGGGGGCACAGCTCGGAACAGCTGCGGCACTGGATACAGGCCGAAGCGGCGCGGCGACGCATGAAATTGAGGGGCGTGGTCGCATTCCGGTGCAGGTAGTGCCCGCGGGGCAGGATGATGAGGCCGCCGGAGGTCTTGGTGACCACTTCCTTGGCGAAGGCGTCGGCATTGTCCACCATGCGGCCCATCATGGGGCCGCCGAGAACGAACACGGGGTCGCTCACGGTGGGGCCGCCTGCCGCTTCGAGACAGGCGGAAAGCGGCGTGCCGATCGGCACGCATACGATGCCGGGCTTCTTCACTTCGCCGGTGACGGTCAGAAATTTGTGCGTGACGGGCTTGCCGTCGAGGGCGTGGGCCACGGACACGAGCGTGCCGACGTTGGCGACCACCGCGCCCACCATAAGGGGCAGGCCCAGCGGGGGAACGGAACGGCCCGTCACTTCGCGGACGAGGGTCTGTTCATCCCCGGCAGGATAGAAGTTGGGGAGCAACGCCAGCTCGATGGGCCGATTGCCGATGGCATCGGTCAGGATCTTGGTGGCTTCCTTATATTTTTTCTTCAATGCGATGACGCCGCGCTTGGCACCGGTGGCCTGCATCAGCTCACTGAACGCCCGGACGATCTCGTTGGCGTGGTGAAGCATGTGATGCTGGTCGGTGTGCAGAAGGGGCTCGCATTCGCAGCCGTTGGCGATAACCGTGTCGGCGTCGGCGGCGTACTTGACGTGCGCCGGAAAACCAGCTCCACCTTCACCAACAATACCGGCCGCCTTCACCGCCGCTATGAACGCCTGTTTATCCATGTTATCCTCTCGTTACCCAAAACAGTTCGTCAGGCCGCGATGCGTTTCGGCGCCGCGGCACTGCCCGGAATCTCAATTCACCGCAAAAGCCTAGCGTCCCATCGGGGCGAAGGGCTGGAACGGCAGCGGGAACTTGGCGTTGTTGAAGCCGTTGGGGGCCATGGGCTTCGTGGTATTGAGGGAAACGCCCTTGTCGAGGCCGAGGATCTTCGCGGCGGTCTTGTACATGACCTTTTCGCGGATTTCTTCGCTGATGTTGAGCTTCTTGTAGATCTCGATGGCGTCGGCCTGTTCGATGAACGGGTGAGCGGAAGCGAAGATGACCTTGTCGCCGATCATCTTGTTCAGGGCATCGACGTACACTTCGGCCATGGGAGCCAGTTCGTATTCGGACAGGTCCATGTAGACGTTGGCGTTGCGCATGCAGGCGAAGATGGCTTCGTTGACGAAGGGATAGCCGCCGTGGCTCATGATCAGGGTCAGTTCGGGGAAGTCGCGGGCGACGACGTCGATCTGGCGGGGATCAATGTAGTCCATGATGGCGCGGGGGACCTGAGCGGGCGGGGCGGTGGTCACGAAGACCGGCACGCCGAGCTCGACGCACTTGGAGTAGATGGGATAGTAGCGGGCGTCGCTCGGCGGGCAGTGGGCAAGATAAGGGTCGGTGGCGATGCCGCGCATGCCGAGATCCTTGATCACGTGTTCGACTTCGCGAACGGCGTCCATTCCCTTGTGGGGGTCGATGCCCCAGAAGCCGAGAAATTTGTTGGGATAGGCGCGGCAGAATTCAAGGATGCTGTTGTTGTTGGCGGGGAAACCGTAGGTGGTTTCGCAGTCGCGGCCGGAAACGACGCACAGCTCAACGCCGCGGCGTTCCAGATCGGCCACGATTTCGGGCAGCGGCTGGGGGACGCGCTTGTCGAAGCCGATGGCTTCACAGGTGGCTTTGAACATCGAGCTGTTCTTGATGCCGTTGATGATTTCCGGCGTGTTCGGGCGGAAGCGGAAGTCGATTATTTTCATCAGTTGACTCTCCTGGCTTGGTGCACAAAAAGGTTTGTGAGCATTAGAGCAAATGCCGTTCCAGTTTTGCACAGACAAGGAGATTCCCCAACGACAGCAAGGAAATGGGGATTAACAAAAAACGTTCCTGATTAGTTTCAGAAAGAACCGTTTTTTGTCATAACCTGTGCAACAGGCCGGAATACAAACTTTTTGTCCGCGTTATCGCCTTAAGGCCGTACTATTGAATGATGCATAAATGCACCAATGTTGCAATAATGCGACCAAGTCGATGCGCATGCGCCACCGGTTTTTTCAGTTGGTGCGTTTTTGCATCATCTGACTTGTGAATAAAAACGCAATCGGATCGCTCCTTGTGCCGATCCGCAGCACAAGGGTTCTTATGCCATGATTGTACCGGTGAAGCAAGGGGAATCCGTATCTAGTGAACGTTACAAGAGAAAAAGTCAAAAGGCGGGGCAGGGGAAGAGTCATGCCGCGTATGGGCCGCATGCCCGCGTGGAATCGAAAGGGGCGGCGGGCGGGGGGATGATATGCTGAGAGCGCGCAAGCGGAGCGGCGGAATGAACGGCGGGCAAGAAAAAGGGGCCGCCCGGCATCGCCGTCGGCCCCCTGCGCTTCGCAGCGTCTACAGCACTTCCAGCGTGTAGTGGCCGTTGGTGAACACGCAGAGCTCCGAGGCTATTTTCATGCTTTCCAGCGCGATGTTTTCGGCGTCGAGCCCGCTGTGGCGTACAAGGGCGCGGGCGGCGGAGAGGGCGTAGGGGCCGCCGCTGCCGATGGAGGCGATGCCGTCGTCGGGCTCGATCACGTCGCCGGTCCCGGTGAGCACGAGCGTATGGTCCTTGTCGGCCACGAGGAGCATGGCTTCGAGCTTGCGGAGGAATTTGTCGCTGCGCCAGTCTTTGGCGAGCTCCACCGCGGCGCGGATCAGGTTGCCGCCGGTCTGTTCAAGATGGGCGTCGAAGCGTTCGAACAGGGTGAAGGCGTCCGCCGTGGCCCCGGCGAACCCGGCGACGATCTGGTCTTTATACATCCGCCGGACTTTTTTGGCGGTGTGCTTCATGACGATGCTCTGGCCCATGGTCACCTGCCCGTCGCCGATGAGGGCGACGTGGCCCTTGTGGCGCACGGCGAGGATGGTGGTTCCGCGAAGTTCCATGAATGATCCTTATGTTCTCAGTGATGAAGTGAGGGGTTACCCTTCCAGAATAACCACGGCGGCGGCATTGTCACGGGTATGGGTGAGCGTGAGGTGCAGCGTCTTCGCGCCGAGGGTGTCGGCCCTTTCCCGGGCCTTGCCGGACAATACCAGCTCCGGCTTGCCGGAGGGCAGCGAGCGCACGGCCACGTCGCGCGGGCCGATACCTTCGGCGAAGCCCGTGCCGAGCGCCTTGACCGCGGCTTCCTTGGCGGCGAACCGCGCGGCCACATAGGAAACGACGCGCGCGGACGGGGCGACGGGATCGCCGGGGATGGCGTTCCGTTCTTCGTCCGCCATGATGCGGTTAAGGAAATGTTCCCCGAAGCGGCGCAGCGAGCGCTCCATGCGGGAAAGCTCGATCAGGTCCAGTCCGATGCCGATGATTGCCATATGCGCCCCCTTGCGCGGCAGGTTGCCGTCAGAGGAGGCCGAAGTCAAGTTGACGCTGTGCCGCCGGATGGTTACACGTGGGAGGAATGGCGGGACTCCGTTTCTGAATCCTGTTGCGCTGCCACCGCGCCCGGCGTCCCGTCCGTACTGTTTTGCCAAGGAGCATCTATGCGTATATGCATTGTCGGCACCGGCTACGTCGGTCTTGTGAGCGCGGCGTGTTTCGCCGAAATGGGTAATGATGTCCGCTGTGTGGACGTCAACCCGGAAGTCGTGGCCCTGCTCGACAGCGGGCGCATCCACATTTTCGAGCCGGGGCTCGAAGATCTCGTCAGCCGCAACCGGCAGGAAGGACGCCTGCGGTTTACGACCAGCCTTGCGGACGGATTGGATGGCGCCGAGTTCGCCTTCATCACCGTGGGCACGCCTTCGCGCCCTGACGGTTCCTGCGACCTTTCCTATGTGGAAGGCGTGGCCCGCCAGATAGGCGAACACATGCAGGGGCCGCTCATCGTCGTGGACAAGTCCACCGTGCCGGTAGGCACCGCCGACCGCGTCCGCGAGCTCGTCGCCGCCGCCCTCGCCGCCCGTGGCGCGGAGATCCCCTTCGATGTGGTGTCGAATCCCGAGTTCCTCAAGGAGGGCGACGCGGTTTCGGATTTCATGAAACCCGACCGGGTTATTGTGGGCACGTCTTCCGAGAAGACCGCCGCGGCCATGCGCGATCTCTATTCGCCTTTTGCCCGGAGCCGCGAAAAGCTCATCGTCATGAGCGTCCGCAGCGCGGAAATGACCAAATACGCGGCCAACTGCATGCTGGCGACCAAGATTTCCTTCATCAACGAAATCGCCACGCTGTGCGAGAAGGTCGGCGCGGACGTACGCGACGTGCGCACGGGCATCGGCTCGGATCACCGCATCGGCTATCAGTTCATCTATCCCGGTATCGGCTACGGCGGCTCCTGCTTCCCCAAAGACGTCAAGGCGCTCATCCATACGGCCCATGAGGCGGGCATGCGCCCCGAGCTTCTGGAGGCAGTCGAGAGCGTGAACGCCCGCCAGAAGCGCTCGATGGCGCTCCGCGTGGCCGAGTATTTCGAGCCGCAGGGCGGGGTGTTCGGCAAGGTGCTCGCCCTGTGGGGGCTTGCCTTCAAGGCCAATACGGACGACATGCGCGAGTCCCCGGCCCTTTCGATCATCGAGGAGCTGACCTCGCGCGGGATGCGCATCCGGGCCTATGATCCCATTGCGGCCCCCAACGCCCGCAAACTGCTGGCCGACAATCCGCTGGTGTTCATCGAGGATGACCAGTATGCCGTCTGCGAAGGTTCCGACGCCCTGCTCGTCGCCACCGAGTGGAACCAGTTCCGCAATCCCGATTTCGATCGCGTCAGGGAGTCCCTCGTCGCCCCCGTCCTTTTTGACGGGCGCAATCTCTACTCGCCCGCCGTTGTCGGCAAGCGCGGCTTCGCGTATTTCTGCGTGGGGAAAAAGTAGGGTAGATGTGGAAACCGGGGGAGGGAACCTTTCTGTAGAAGGGCTTCCCAGCTCTGCTGTCGATGCCCGTAAGCCTCAAAGGCTTGCCAACGGGCCCGACCCCTTTGGGGCCGCCATTCGGCCGTCCTTCCCCCCGATCCCCTCCTTTCCCCCTCCCAAGACTTTTGGCTGGCGGGGAGGCCGCGCGGAGGGCGTTCGTCCCTCTCTGCGTTTTTGAGGGACTGTCTTTTTTTGAAAAAAACGCCTCATTCTCAAGGGCTCTGTCATGGCATTGGCTTGATAACTAGGCATAACATTTTGAGTTTACAATGTCTTTTCCTTGACGAAATCCACGGCAAGGGACGTTCTTTTCAGCATCTCTCTGGAATTTTTATGAAATAAGATATCAATCAGTTTGCTGCGACAGAGCCTTCTCAAACAAGAAGAAAGCCGCCTGAACCATTTCCGGGCGGCTTTTTCCTGTTTCTTGATTTTTCCAATAGTTTTTTCTTCCCGCCCATAGGGAAAGACGCGGATGGGGAACAGGAAGAACAGCCTGCCCCCATCTTTCTTTTCGCCCCCAGGGAAAACGGCAATTCGGGAGAAAAAACGGGAAAGCGCAGTCCTTTTCCTCGCCTACAGGGAAAACGTGACTCTCGATTGCACAACGCACGGGACGTATCCCCTTCTTCTCGCCTACAGGGAAAAACGACAAAAGGGATTCGATAAGGCCGAAAGTCTTTGGGAGGGGTGG
>USCL01000035.1 GCA_900553145.1 uncultured Desulfovibrio sp. | reverse complement strand
GGGGTACGGGGGAGGGAGAACCCTTCTTCAGAAGGGTTTCCCTCCCCCGCTTTTTTCCAAGGAAATACTATGTTCGATTGTATAGTCGTAGGCGCGGGGCATGCGGGCTGCGAAGCCGCCATGGCGTTGGCCCGGTTCGGGCAGCGCGTGCTGCTGATCACGGGCAACGTGGACCGCATTGGGCACCTTTCGTGCAACCCCGCCATCGGGGGGCTCGCCAAGGGGCATATGGTGCGGGAAATCGACGCCCTCGGCGGCATGATGGGGCTGTGGGCCGACAGGGCGGGCATCCAGTTCCGGACCCTGAACGCAAGCAAAGGGCCTGCCGTGCGGGCCACCCGCGCGCAGATCGACCGCGACAGCTATATGGAGGCGGTGAAGGCCTCCCTGTTTGCCGAGCCCAACATCACCATCTGGCAGGATACCGTCGATGAGGTGCTGGAAAAGGGGGGCCGCGCCGCCGGGGTCCGCACCGAGCTGGGGCAGACCTTTGAAGCCCCGCACGTCATCCTGACCACGGGCACGTTTTTGTGCGGGCTCATCCATGTGGGGCTCACGCATTTTCCCGGCGGACGCCTCGGCGATGCCGCGGCCATGAGGCTTTCGGACTCCCTGCGGAAGCATGGCCTCACGCTGGGCCGCCTCAAGACCGGGACCACGCCGCGCCTGCTCCGGTCTTCCATCGATTTTTCGCGGATGGAGGAACAGCCCGGAGACGATCCGGCCCCGAGTTTCAGTTTTTACGGGCCGAAGCCCGGACAGCCGCAGGTCTCCTGTTACGTGACGTGGACCAACGAGCGGACGCACGACGCCATCCGTTCGGGGATGGATCGTTCCCCGCTGTTCACGGGCGTCATTGAAGGCACGGGGGCGCGCTACTGCCCTTCCGTGGAGGACAAGGTGGCGCGGTTCCCCGAGCGCGATCGGCATCATGTCTTCATCGAGCCGGAAGGGCTGAACGGGCAGGAATGCTATGCCAACGGCATTTCCACCAGCCTGCCGCTGGACGTGCAGCTCGCCATGATCGCCAGCATCCCCGGCCTTGAGCAGGCCAAGATGGTGCGGCCCGGCTATGCCATCGAATACGATTATGTGGACCCGGTGCAGCTTGAGCCCACGCTGGAGGCCAAGGCGTTGCCCGGCTTGTGGCTGGCGGGGCAGATCAACGGGACGTCCGGGTATGAGGAGGCCGCCGCTCAGGGGCTGTGGGCCGCGATCAACGTGGGGTGCCGCCTGACGGGCCGCCCGCCGTTCCTGCCGGGACGTGATGCGGCGTATATGGCCGTGCTGACGGATGATCTCGTGACGCGGGGGACTAAGGAGCCGTACCGCATGTTCACGTCGCGGGCCGAGTACCGGCTGTTGCTGCGCGAGGCCAACGCCGACGCCCGCCTGACCCCGCTTGGGCGCGAGCTCGGGCTGGTGGGCGACGGGCAGTGGTCGGCCTTCCGGCGCAAGCAGGACGAACTGGGGCGGCTGCTGGATATGCTGCGCGAAGCGCGGGTTTCGCCGGATGCGGCGACCAGCGATGCGTTCCGCGAACTGGGCGAGGCCGTGCCGAACAAGTCGCTGTCGCTGGAGGAGGTGCTCAGGCGGCCGTCCATGACGCTGGAGCGGCTGGAACGTCTGCGCCCCGGCGTGACCGACTTCCCGGAAGAAGTCCTTCTGGAGGCGGAAACCTCCGTGAAATACGCGGGCTATCTGGTGCGGCAGGATGAACTGGTCAAGCGTTCCGCGCGGCTTGAGGAGGTGCGCCTTCCGGCGGATCTGGATTACCCTTCCGTCCCCGGCCTCTCCTCCGAGATTGTGGAAAAGCTTTGTGCCGTGCGTCCGCGCACGCTCGGTCAGGCGGGGCGCATTTCCGGGGTGACCCCGGCGGCGCTGACCTGTCTGGAAATCCATCTCAAAAAATGTTCCCTGCTCGGGTAGCCATGAACGTCTGGCCGCTCGAAGCCCTGTTTGCCGGAGTCGGCGGCGTGGCCTTCCCCCGGATGACCGCGCTTGTGGGGGCCGGAGGCAAGACCACGCTCATGTACGCTCTGGCCGCCCGCATGGCCGGTGCGGGGCGGCGTGTGGTCTGCACCACCACGACCAAGATTTTTCCGCCCGAGAACGGCCTCCCCCTTGTTCTTCTGGAAGGCGTGGCCGATCCCGTCCATGCCGTCCATGAAGCCCTGCGTGCCGCGCCGTGCATTGTGGCCGCCGGCCGTTTGCTGCCGGACGTGCAAAAGCTGGACGGGGTGTCCCCCCGGACGCTTGCCGCGCTGGCCGGGGCGTTGCCGGATGCCCGTTTCCTTGTGGAGGCGGACGGCGCGGCCCGCAAGCCCCTCAAGGCTCCGGCGGCGCATGAACCCGTTTTGCCGGAACGGCCGGATTGCTGCGTGGCGGTGATCGGTCTGGACAGCGTGGGCAAGCCGCTGGACGGCGCCCATGTGCACCGTTCCGCGCTGGCCTGCGCCGTGGCGGGGCAGGAGCCGGGAAGCCCGGTGACGCCCGCGACGCTGGCCTGTCTGGCGGAACACGCCGGAGGGCTGTTCCGCAACTGCCCGGAGGGCTGCCGCCGTCTCGTGTTCGCCAACAAGGCGGACAGGCCGGATGTGCTCGCCGCCGCCTCCGAAGCCGCCGCGCGCTCCCTCTCCGCGGTATGGTTCGCGGGAAGCGCGGCACAGGGCTGGTGTGTCCCGCTGGGGGCGGAAGCCCAACGGATGCTTGGCATGGTGCCCTTTCGTGATCTACCATGCTGAAATGGAAGGCAGAGTGGTGAAACAATGGTTCGGAAGCGGATCGGCGCGCTGTTTGATGGCGCTCGCCGGTCTGGTTTGTTTGGCGCTGCTGCTCTCCGGCTGCGGTACGACCTACATTACCGCACCCGATTATGGCACCCGGTACGATACCTCTTCCCTCGGCGCCCGGGTCGCTCAGACCGCGCGTTCCCAGATAGGCGCGCATTACCGCCTCGGGGGGACGACGCCCAAGGGGTTTGACTGCTCCGGGCTGATTTGGTGGGCCTATCGCAAACATGGGATCAACGTGCCCCGCGTGACCGATGCGCAGGCCAAAGCTGGATACGGCGTGGGCCGCGGCATTGCCATGCGCCCCGGCGACATCCTCGTCTTTGATACCAACCGCGGGCGTACGGGGCTCCATACCGCCTTGTACACCGGCAACGGGCGTTTCGTGCACAGCCCCACCAGCGGGAAGCGTGTCCGCGAAGACAGCCTGAATCAGGAATATTGGAAGAAGCGGCTTATCCGTATCCGGAGGATCGTGAGATAGAGGGATGGGCTTGAAGGGGGAAAGGCTTTCTGCAAGGCCCCATCTTCCCCTTCAGAATCTTCCCGGCTTCCCAGCGGCCTCCGCTCCCCACGGCCTCGGCTGGCGCGGAGCGCGTGGGGAACCCGCTGATCCGGCTGGCCGCGTCTCTTGGGCGTGCCGGATGAGGGCAAGGGGGAAAACGCCGTACGGCCCGGAGCCGCATACGGCGGCGGGCTGACGGCACACGGATGTTTTGGGGAAAGAGGAAAAAGCTTCCGGAGAGGGAAACGCTGGAAACAGGCTTCCCCTCCGGTTCAAGGGCCTACTGATGCTGGAAGCCGCTTTCATCGAATGAGAGCGGCGCGCTGCCGTCCTCCTCGGCCTCAAGGGCGGCGACCTTGTCTTCGAGCCATTCCAGCATGGCCCGGGCGGTGTGGTAGTTCATGACCACACGCGAATGGATATGCCGGATGATGGTCCGTTCTTCGTCATTGTACGGGGCGATTTCGTGGCCGAAGCTGCCGTCTGGGGCTACGATACGTTCGGAGTACGGCGGCATCTTGTCGCTTTCGAGATAGAAGCTGATTTCGATTTCGCCTTGCGGGTTGATGCCGCCCCATACGCCGTGGGTATATTGGAGGCGGGTTTCCGGGTCCTGTTCGTACTCGTAGCGTATCCGGCTGGGATACTGTTGGCTCATTGACGGCTCCTTTGACCTTGCTGGCACAACCGCGTCATGCGGTTTTGGGTATTGTAGGAAAGTGGCGGGATGAAGTAAAGTTGCCTCTCCCGTTCGGCGGCTTCTTATCAGGGCCGCGAAGATTGTACGGTATTTTTGAACATCTCCAAAGAGGAAAGCATGACCGCATTCACGACGGAAAAGATCGATGTCGAACCGTGGTTCGATATGGAATTGTTTATGGGCGTCAGTCAGGAAACCCGCCTCGGCGGCGACGTGATGGAACGTTTCATGACGCTGTGGAAGGGCTGGCTCCCGCACCTGACCGTGAAGGGCATCGACACGGGCAAGATCAAGTATCTTTTGGTCGCCCTCGACGAAACAGTCGAACAGGATGTAGACGGCGCGTGGGAAAGCTCGCCGTCCAACGCGTTTTTGTACAACGCGCTGGCGCAGACCATGTGCATGGCCGCCGTGCACGCCGTGATCCCTGAAGTGCAGGACGCCGGCTGCGCCCCCGCCCCCAAGCCCACCGCCACCCTGCGCGAGGCGCTGGAGGCCGAGGGCATCCCCTACAGCAACGACAAGGACCCCATCCTGTCCCGCCGGTATGCCGTGGTGACGCACTATCCCTTCAAGGGCGGCTGCGAGATCTGCGTGCTTCAGAGCAACTGTCCGAAGGGGCAGGGCCAGATGGAAGCCACGTCCGTGGTGCTTCCCGGCTATGAGCATCCGCAGCAGATGTAATTGAGGAAATCGGGGAGGGGAAAGAGAACCTTTATTCAGAAAGATTCCCTTTCCCCTCCCCCCCTCCTCTTTCCCTCCGAAGACTTTCGACTGGTGGGGAGACCGCGCGGAGGAAGCCCCTTTGGCGTATGGCTGGGGAATGTACCATACTGAGCCCAGCGGGGGACATCGGTTTTGATGCCGGGAGAAGGCCGGTTCGGTTTCTGTGGAGATCCGGAAGCGGGATCGCGGCAAGGCTGAATCGGCGGCAACGATTTTTTTGAGTGGAAGGCAGGTATGCGCGTTCTGTTATTGGATCTTGGGCTGGAATTGCGGGGCGGTCAGCGGCAGGTGTACTATCTGGCCCGCGCGTTGGCCCGTGCATCCGATATGGAGCCGCTGGTGGCCTGCCCCGGTGCGGGGAAGCTGGCGGATTTGCTGCGTGATGAAGGCTTGCCCGTCCTGCCGCTGCCGGGCCGGAGCCCCGCCAACCCGCTGCTGCTCCGCTGGATGGGGCGGCAGCTGCGCGGATTCCCCCCGGACATCGTGCATACGCACGACGCCAACGCCGCCACGATGGGCGCTTTGTACAAGCTGCTGCACAGCGGCACGGCGCTGATCCACAGCCGCCGGGTCTCATACCCGTTGCGGCGGGGTTTCCGCTCGTGGAAATACCGGATGGCCGACGTCGTAGTGGGCGTCAGCCGCGAGATCGCCGACGGCATGATCCGGGCGGGCATCCCGGCCTCCCGGGTCAGCGCGATCCATTCCGGCATCGATCCTTCCCGCTACCGTCCCCGCGAGGAACGCCGGGACGGGCGCTTCCTCTTCCAGAGCATCGGCGCGTTCACGCCTCAGAAAGGATACGGCGTGCTCGTCCGGGCAATGGCGGAACTGCTGAAGCGTCCCCTGCCTCCGTGGAGCGTCCGCATTGTGGGTGACGGCCCGCTGCTGGATCCCATCAGGGAGGAGGCCCGTTCGCTCGGCGTGGATGGGCTCCTTACCCTGCCCGGACGCCGGGACAGCGTGGACATGCTGCCTGACTGCGACGCGCTGGTAGTCCCGTCCGTGGACGGCGAAGGGAGCAGCGGGGCCATCAAGGAAGGCTGGGTAACCGGGGTTCCCGTGATCTGCTCGGCACTGACTTCCAATCAGGAACTGGTGCGGGGAGACGGGAACGGGCTGCTTGCTTCCGTGGGCGATCCCGTATCGCTTGCCGATGCGATGGCGCGCTGCCTGACCGATGAGGCCCTGCGGGCGCGCCTTGCCGAAGCGGGAAGCCGAACCGTGCTGGAGTTCACCGATACGCGGATGGCCGAACAGTATATGGAACTGTACCGCCGCCTGATGGCAAAGGGCGCGGAGTGATGCCCTGAAGGGGCGTTCCCGCCATTTTTCGGAACGGCCCTGCCTTCTTCATGATTGATATTTTCCATGCGGCTTGAGCGGGATGCTCAAGTGAATCCCGAACTCGCAGAGAATATTAACAACTATTTTTGAAAACTATCGATGATTCATACAGCTATAAAACGGTATGGCTCTGTCATGGCATTTGATTGATGCGCATCCACAGCATGTTGCATTTCAATATATTGCTCTTGACAAACTCCGCAGCAAAGGAAGTTTCTTTTAGCCTCTTCCTGAAATCTTATAAAATAAACTGTCAATCGTTTATTGCGGCAGGGCCGACTGCATCAACCGGGTTCCATGACGGAGCCTTCGGAAGCAATACGCGCATGTTTCCAGGGGATGTTTGAATCAGGACGCCGCACAACGGAAATTTCGTTGTGCGGCGTTTCAGGCATCGCCGGGCGGGTAAGGAAAAAGCAGGGGGAAAGGAATGACATCCTTTCCCCCTGAGGCATCAGCTGGCGGAACCGGGTTTACCTGTAGATGTCCACATCATCCACGAGGTGCGGCGGTTCTCCCCGGAAGGCCTTGACCTTAACGCGGTCGCCGGTCTTCAATTCGGTGAAGGGCACGTCCTGATCGGGCTTGTCCCTGTGTTCAAGTTCGAATTCGCTGCGGTCATCCACGCGGAACGGGATAGCCTTGCCGTCCCGGTCCTTCACGACGAAGGTCTTCTGGGCGGGATCGACGCTTTCCACAGTGCCGCGGACACGCATCTTGTGATGGGAACCGGCAAAGGCCGGGACGGAAAAAGCGACAAGAACGGCAACCGCAAAAGCGGCGCACAGAGTACGTTTGAGCATGGCAGCCCTCCTTTTGCGTTCCACGCTAGGAAGGGCCGCCGTAAAAAGCTATGAGTATCACCCTGAACCGTTTGATTTTTTACGTGTATCCCTTTGCGGAAATGGCGTTTTGGGCGCGGCGGTGGCTTCCGCTGTAGAAGGCCCCTGCATACAGGCAAGGCACGCGGCAAACGCCCGCATCTTCCCTCGGCAGGGAACGATGCGGACAGGGATTCGATACGCGCGAAAGCCTTTGGAGAGGATGGGGGAGGCGCGGAGGGGGAGGGGGAACCCTTTCTTCAGAAAGGTTCCCCCTCCCCCTCCGCATTCCAAATCGTTCCTCTAAAAAGCTTCGCCGCCGGCGAGGAGATCTTCACGGACGAGCTTGCGGAGCTTGTGGGCCACGGGGCCGGTCTTGCCGTCGCCGATGGGCTTGCCCTCGAAATGGGTCACGCCGATGCACTCGTGGGCCGTGCCGAGGATCATCATCTCGCGGACGGAATCCAGTTCGGACTGCGGGATGGGGCGGACTTCCACGGGCATGAACGCCTTGGCAAGCTCCATCGCCTTGGTCGCCACCGTGCCGACCAGCGCGTTCTTGAACTCGGGGAGCACCAGCGCGCCCTTGGCATCGACCACGGCCACATTGGCGATGGCCGCCTCGGTCAGGCAGTCGTCCGCATCGAAGGTCAAGGCGACGTCCATGTGCTTGCGCATGGCCTCAAGGGTCATGAAGACGGCGGAAAGGTAGTTGGTCGTCTTGAGGCGGGCGAACATGGCGGGCTTGACCGGCACGTCGCTGCGGAAGGCGGTGAGCCCCTTGTCGTACCATGCGTCCGTGCGCACCGGGACGCGGTAGGCCGCCACGTACAGGCTGGACTGCGGGCACTCCTTGAGCGCGATGCCGAACCCTCCGGGCCCGCGGCCGGACAGGATGCGGATATTGCCTTCGGATTCGTCGCCGGCCTTGGCCACGGCAAGCACGATGTCGCGGATTTCCTCAATGGGGCAGGGCAGGGCGAGGGACAGCCCGGCGGCGGAATTGGCGAGCCGGCGCAGGTGCGCATCAAGATGGATGACCTTGCGCTCAGTGAAGCGGATGGTTTCGAACACGCCGTCGCCGCGATGGACCAGATGGTCGTCCAGCGGGGCCAGCATCATGCGGGGATCGCGGCAGATCGCGCCGAAGCGGTGTTCGTAGAAAGCCAGAATGTTGTCCGCGCCGGGACGTTCCAGTTCCCGGAGCTTTTCGATCCATGCGTTCGTGTCCAGTACGGGAATCATGGCAAACCTCTTTCTGGTGGTTTCAGGGGTGGGTTGCCCTCGTTCTTACGCTTATCGGCGCAAAAAGACCAGATTGGGGCACCCGGTTTCCCGGATGCCCCAATCGGAAGAAACGGTTCGCGGGAACCGGGCTTACTTCGTGGCGAACACGGTGCGATCCTTCACGCCGAGCAGATCGCGGCGGACCAGCTCTTCGGCGATCTGGACGGCGTTGAGCGCGGCGCCCTTGCGGATATTGTCGGCGACGATCCACATGTTGAGGCCGTTCGGGATGGTGTCGTCCTCACGGATGCGGCCCACGTAGGTGGGATCTTCGCCCGCGGCGTCGACGGCGAGGGGGTACATCTTTTCGGAGGGGTTGTCATACACCTGCACGCCGGGGGCCTGAGCGAGGATGGCGCGGGCTTCCTTGGCGGAGAGCTTGCGCTCGGTTTCGATGTTCACGGATTCGGAGTGGCCGTAGAACACGGGCACGCGCACGCAGGTGGCGGTCACCTTCACGTTCGGGTCGGACAAAATCTTGACGGTCTCATGAACCATCTTCATCTCTTCCTTGGTGTAGTCGTTCTCAAGGAAGACGTCGATGTGCGGGATGCAGTTGAACGCGATGCGGTGAGGATACACGTTCACTTCGGGCTCCTTCAGATTGAACATCTGGCGGACCTGCGTTTCCAGTTCGCTGATGCCCTTCTGGCCGGAGCCGGAAACGGCCTGATAGGTGGAGACCACCACGCGGCGGATGCCCGCGGCGTCGTGAAGGGGCTTCAGGGCCACGACCATCTGGATGGTGGAGCAGTTCGGATTGGCGATGATGCCGTTGTGGGCTTCCAGCGCTTCGGGGTTCACTTCGGGCACGACCAGCGGGCAGCGCTCGTCCATGCGCCACGCGCTAGAGTTGTCCACGACGATGCAGCCCGCGGCGGCGGCGTGCGGAGCGTATTTTTCGGAGGTGGAGCCGCCCGCGGAGAAGATGGCGATGTCGATGCCCTCGAACACATCTTCCTTCAGTTCGCGCACGACCAGCTCGGAATCCCCGTAGGGGACTTTCGTCCCGGCGGAACGGGCCGAGGCGAAGGGAACGACCTCAGTGGCGGGGAAGTTCCGGCTTTCAAGGGTCTTCAGCATTTCACGGCCGACGGCGCCGGTAGCCCCCACAACAGCGACAACGAGTTTTTTTTCAGACATGGTATCCTCTATCCTCGAACAAAAAAGGAAAGCCTCGGAGCATGTGATTTTCACAAGGCGTTCGATGTTCATCTAACGGGTTGCCCCCGCTGTCAAGCCCGTTGGAGGGCTTTTTGCCCGAAATCCGTATCCTTTTTTCGATACTATTTCGGGCAGTCACGTATGGCGGGGGAAAAGCCTTTTGGAAATCAACGGGTTCTGGGCTTTCGGCGCCGGGCTGCGCAGCCCGGCCGGAGAGGGGCGTCCCGTTGCCCTTTTTAACATAAATGTTATTTCTGTTGCGGCGGGTTGAGGCCCCGTTTCGCCGCGTCCGGGGCCTCAAAACACGGGAACGGCGTTAGAGTCGCTTGCCAGCCCCCGTGTTTGTTCTTATAGTTTGACCGTAAACGTAAAAGGCAATCTAGGTCGTCAGGATACACGCCGGAAAGCTTCCGGCCCCGTACGCTGACAAGGAGTATTGTATGGCCACTCGTCTCACGCCAGCTGATGAAGCGCCCTTCAACGTCCAGATCAAAAATCTGGCCGATGAGGAACTTCTCGATTTCTGGGAAGAAACCCAGCAGATCGAGAGCGCGTTGCGCGCCGAATATCAGCAAACGGTGGTTCCTGTTCAGGATTACGAGCGCCTGATCGTGCTGGAGCTGCAGTTGCGTTCCTGCCAGCGCCAGAAATCCTGTGGGGCTTGATCACCTCTTGAGCGCATCCGTTTCGGCCCGCCCGGTCCGGAACGCCCCTACGGCATAGGAACCCTCCCCTGTTGCGGGAGGGTTTTTTGCGTCCATCCCCCTAGAGGAGCCGTTTGGCGAAGTTGATGGCCCGGCAGGCTTCCGAGAAGCCGCATGCGGCATGGAACAGCGTTTGGAACGAAAGAGGGCAGGCTCTAGAGGCCGAGAGGCCGCACGCGGCATAACCGCCGGCTCTCCTTACTTTCCAGTCCGCAGTCGCGGGCAAATTCCGCACGGCCCTTTCCCTTGGCCCATGTTTTGCGGCATTGAAGCAGCCCGGCCGCTGTGCCGCATCGCCGGGACGCTGCGGAAAACAGGACGCCTTCAAGATAGCTGACACGGATTGCTCCGTCCCCGCGACGTATCCCCGGCGCAGGGTACAGGCGGCGAACATCACAGGCCTGTCCTCCGCATACGGAGAAAGGGGCGGCATCTTCATGGGGACAGAATACCGCCATCTCATGGCGCAAGGCTTCCCTGCCGTGCCCCGGCCAGAGGATCAGGGCAAGATCCGTTAGGGTATCCGTGTCCCCCGGCGTTGCCCGCCGCGGAAGGATTCTTTTTTCATCGGCATCCGTTTCCCTTTTCGTTTCGTCCAACGTTCGCTACGCCAACAACAAAGGCCGGACTCTGTGAGGAGCCCGGCCTTTGTTGTTGAGCGGACGCTATTGCGCCTGTTGCGGCGCGTGGGTCTTATGTTCCTTGATCTTCGTGATTTCCTCAGCCACGGCCTTTTTGAAATCCTCCGAGATATTCGGGATTTCGAGCGCCTTGCGAAGCTGTTCGAGGCCCTTGTCCGGCTGTTCGAGGTAGTAGGCGTAGAGGATGCCGAGGCTGTAGCGCACGGAAGCGTCTTCCTTGGCGGCGACGACCTTTTCGAGGCTGGCGGCGGCTTCGGCGTTGCGGTTCTGGCTGTGCTGGATGATGCCGAGCATGTAGAGGGGCTGCATTTCGTTGGGCGCGGCCACCACGGCGCGCAGGGCGAACGTTTCCGCCCGCTGCCAATCCTGCGTGTGCATGAAGTGTTCGGTCAGGCCGATGAGGGCTTCAAGATCGGTGGGGTTTTTCTGGAGCTTCTGCATCAGGGCCATGACGCCCTGCTGCGTGGCTTCGTCCATGCCCGCGGCGCTGGGCATCTGCTGCCCGGACGGAGCCGCCGCCTGCGACCCGGTGGTCGTATGGGAGACAAGGCCGGGATTGGCCGAGAAGTAGGACAGCGTGGACGCGAGCATAAGCACCAGCCCCGCCGTGATGAGCAGCAGGATGGAGCGGCGGTTTTTTCCGAAGGTCTGATCAGTCATTGCGGAGGGTCTCCAACTGGGTAAGGCGGCGGTTGAGGGCAATCTGGTTGCGGAGCAGGAACGCAAGGTAGGCGCCGAGCCCGATCCATACGGCGATATTCGCGTACATGAGCCAATCCATGTCGGTCATGAGGGGACTCCTTTTGTGGTTGGTTTGGACGGGGGAGGGCACTTTTGGGAAGAACGTCCTCCCCGAAACCCCTTCCCGTAAAACATTGGCTGGTGGGGAGGTTTCTCAAAGGGAGTCCCTGAAAAAACAGGAACAGCCTCGAGAGCTTTCCCCGAACCCAAACACGAAAGTCTTGGGAAGGGTGGGGTGCGGGGGAGGGAGAACCTTCCTTCAGAAAGGTTTCCCCTCCCGCATTGAAATATCCTACAGCTCGCCGTGGACGGCGAGGCCGTCGAGGCGTTCTTTCTGTTTGATCTGCAAGGTACGGAGGCCGACGAGGGCCGCCCAGATGAGCCCGAAACAGGCCACGGCGGCAATGACGGCAATCTTCATTTGCGGTTCGAGCCCGCCGGACTTGTTGGCGAACACGGCCGGGTGGATGGAGCGCCACAGCCGGGCGGACAGGAAGACCAGCGGCACGTCCACGAAGGCGACGATGCCGACCACCGCGCACAGGTTCGCCTGACGCTCGCGGGGCATGTCCATCTTGCGCAGGACGAGATAGCCCGCGTAGAGGAACCAGAGGATCATCGTCGTGGTCAGGCGCGGGTCCCACGTCCACCAGACGCCCCACGAATGGCGCGCCCAGATGGAGCCGGAAACGAGCGCCAGCCCGCTGAGCACCACGCCCACCTCGGCGGCGGCCCCGGCCACGGCGTCCCAGTGGCGGTTGCGCGTCTTGAGGTAGGCTACCCCCGCCGCGCAGACGAGGAAGAAGCTCACGAAGGACCACCATGCCAAAGGCAGGTGCGTGTAGAAGATCTTCTGCACCAGCCCCATCGTCTGCTCGACGGGAGCATACCGATAGATAAGCACCTGACAGGCCGCCATGAGCACGCCGCCGATCACGGCGCAGGGGAGCATCCATGTGTATCGCATGAGGTTATTCGTCTCCTGAAAAGACAAAGGGGAAAAGGACAAGCCCGGCCGCAAGGAACACCGCGTCAAAGGCCACGGCGATGCCGAGCCACGATTCCACGCCTTCGGGGAGCGCTTCGCTGAACCCCCCGGCGCAGACGCGGATACCCGCCAGCAGGATGGGGATGATCAGCGGGAAGAGCACGATGGACAGCAGAGACTCCCGTGCGGCCTGCCCTTGCGACAGCGCGCCGAGCAGCGAGCCGAGCGACGCCATGCCGATGTCGGTCAGGACGAGGGCGAGCAGGGCCAGCGGCCAGCCGTCCCCGACCGTCTGCCCGAGGAACACGATGGCCGCCGGAAGGAAGAGGAGCTGCGCCGTCAGGATGATGCACAGCCCCGCCGCCGCCTTGCCGAGCAGCACGGACTGGACCGGCGTGGGCAGGAGCAGCAGCCCCGCCCGCGAGCCGTTGGCCTCTTCGAGCCCGTACAGCATATTAAAGGATAAGACCTGACAGAACGCCGAAGACAGCCAGAAGATCGTGGCCGCCCCTTGCCCGCTCATGACCTCGCCGGTTTCCCGGGACAGGCTGAATACGAAGATGAGCAGCAGCCCGAGCAGGAGTGCCTGTACGAGGCCGGCCCCGCGCGACAGCACGAGGCGCAGATCCTTGCTGGCGATCAGGCATGCGGCTTTCAGCATGCTGCCTCCCCGGCGCGGACGCCTCCATAGCCGGAGGCGGGGCCGCAATAGCCCACGGTACGGTTCTCGATGGCGGCGATCCGGTCGGCGCGCCCGGCGTCCCCGGCCACGTCATGGGTGATCCAGACGATCCCCGCCCCCCGATCGCGGGATGCGGCGATTTCCCGGTGCAGGATGGCGAGGGAACGCACGTCGAGCCCGGTTCCCGGCTCGTCGAGCAGCAGCAGCTTGGGCGACTGGAGCAGGATGCGGGCGAGGTTCAGCCGCTGCGCCATGCCGCGCGAGAAGGTCCCGGCACGCTCCTCGGCGAAGGGGGCCAGCTCCACGCGGGCCAACGCTCCGGAAAGCGTCGCCTTGTCCGTAGGGTTCCCGTGCATGCCGCTCCAGAACGCAAGGTTCTCCAGCGCGGTCAGGCCCGGGTAGATGAACGTGGCGTGCCCGAGATAGCCGAGCTCGCCGTCTTCGCAAAACCGTTCGACGGTGCCCACGGTGGGGCGGGCAAGCCCGGCCATGATCTTGAGCAGGGTCGTCTTGCCCGCGCCGTTCGCGCCGACGAGCAGCGTGACCGTGCCGGGATGCACCTCAAGTGAGACGTTCCTGAGCACGGCGCGGGCGCCGAAGAGTTTTCCGATTCCGGCGAGCTTCAGCAGCATCAGCTTTCCCGGCCGTTGCGGCGCCTGAAACTGATGAACGGCAGCAGGCACATCAGGATGCCGCCGATCCACAGCCAGTTGACCAGCGGGTTGGAGCTCAGGCGGAATACCGCCCGGTTCTGCTGATCCACCGCCATAAGGGTCGCGTAGAATTCATTGCCCAGCGAAGGCAGGACCGCGGCCTCGGCGAACTGCATCTGGCCCCATTTGGCGTAAACGCGGCGCTGGGGGGCGGCGATGCCGATCAGCTTGCCGTCCTTGCGGACTTCCAGCTCGCCCTCAAGGAAGATGTAGCCGGGGCCTTCGCCTTCGTACAGGTTCTTGAAGGTGACTTCGAACTGGCCGACCTTCACGGTTTCGCCCATCGCCATCGTGGGTTCGGCTTCGATCTTGTACGGGCCGGAGAAGGCGATGCCGAGCGCGATGAGGGCCACCCCGATGTGGATGCCGTAGGCGGCGAAACTCGGGGCATGGCTGTAGATCGGCCTCTCGAACAGTTTGAGGCTCATGCTGACCAGCGCGGCGACGCTCGCCGACGCGCCGAGCACGGCCACGGGCAAGGTATAACCGAGGGCGTACATCGCGGCGGCCGCGCCGATGAGGGAACACACCACAAGGAGGAGCTTGCGCATGTTGCGGACCCCGCCGTTCCAGCCGAGCCACGGGCAGATGCTCAGGATGGCGACCAGCGCGGCGAACAGCGGCATGCAGACGCGGTTGTAGAAGTCGGCGGTCAGGCCCACCGCGCCGCCGTGGTCATGCCCGGCCTCGTCGAGGACGACGTCGCGGGCGAGGCCCATGACGGTTTCTTTCCAGAAGGCAGAGAACACCGGCCACATGGTGGCGATGAGGATGATCAGCGAAAGCGCCAGCAGGAGCCACGAGGTCAGGATGAGGAAACCTTCGCGGCTTTCGATCCCGGCCAGTTCGCCCGCGTCGGAACGCCGTGCGAGCATGGCGATCCAGAGGGAGAGGGCGACGGAGATGAGGATGAAGAGGAGCAGCGGGACGCCCACGCCGCCGGAGCCGAAGGCGTGCACCGACTGCACCACGCCGCTGCGGACAAGGTAGGTGGCGAAGAAAGCCGAAACGGTGGTGAGCGCCATCAGGAAGACGTTCACGCCGTGCAGCTTGTTGCGGCGGGTTTAGATGAGCATAGTGTGCAGGGCCGCCGTGGCGATGAGCCACGGGATGAGGGAGGCGTTTTCCACCGGGTCCCATGCCCAGTAGCCGCCCCAGCCGAGTTCCATGTACGCCCACCAGCCGCCGATCACGATGCCCGCGGTGAGGAGCGCCCACGCGGCCAGCGTAAAGGGCCGGGCCACCTCGGTCCATGCGGCCTCCTCGGTGTGCTTGCGGCTCATGGCTTGGGCCAGCGCGAGGCAGCTGGGGATCACGAACCCGCCGTAGCCGAGGAACAGCAGCGGCGGATGGAGGATCATGCCGGGATTCTGGAGCAGGGGGTTCATGCCGTTGCCGTCGGGGGGCGTAGCGTGGTTCATGAGGAACGGGTTGTTCCATGTCACGAGGATGAGCCCGAAGAAGCTCATGATGCCGAGGTAGAAGACCCAGTACCAGAGCCGCGTGTCGGGGGTCAGGCCCTTGTAGGAGCGGGTGAGCTGGAACAGCCCGCCGCAGATGGCCACGGAAAAGGCCCAGAACAGCATGGAACCGGCCTGCCCGGCCCAGAAGGCCGTGACGCGGTAGAAGAGCGGCAGCACCCGGTCGGTGTAGCTCGCCACGTAGACCAGCGAGAAGTCGTAGGCCGCCAGCGCATATATAAGGATAGCGGACGCGATGATGTAACAGCCCGTCAGGCACAGGTTGGCCTTTTCGACGAAGGCGAGGCCCGGAACGGAGGAGGGGCGGGGAACCTTCCCCGCCGCCGGGGCCGTCCTTGGCCAGAGCGATTTGACGGCCCATGCCGCTCCGGCGAGTGCGCAGAGCATGGAGAGCGCGAGAAGGACGAAAGCGAAATAATACATGGAAGCTCCAAGTTGTCCGGGATCTCTTCCCGAGAGAGTGGGCCGCGGTTACGGCTCCGGTACATACAAAAAGCCGCGCTGCCCGCATCATACGGGACCCGCCGCGCTAGGCGGCAGGCCGACCGGAGATCCGGAACAGGGCGGCGATCAGCCTCTGTTTTCCTTTTGATACTTGGAAGGGCACTTGGTCATGAGCGTCTTGGCCTGAAAAGAGCCGTCAGGCCGGAGCCCTCCTTCCACGATGACTTCCGCACCGGCCTTGAAGGTATCCGGAATGGCGCCCGTGTACTCGACCCACAGCGTGGTGGCCTTGTTTTCCTGATCTTCCAGCCGGAACTTGACGTCACGGCCGGTTTCGGAGCGCGAAAGGCCGTCCTCGGCGACGGTGCCGAAGAGACGGGCGGCTTTCAGTTTGTCGGCGGGAGTAGCGAGCGCTTCGGAGACATTGAGGAAATAGACGCTGTTTTCGGAAAAGCCGGAATACGCGAGATAGCCGACGCCTCCCAAAAACAGGAGAAGCGCCACGAGGTAGACGTTCTTGCCGGATTTTTTTGCCATGGTGGTTCCTGTTGTGCTTTCCTCCTCACTTCCATGCTGCCGAATATCAGCGGGGAGGCCAAAAGTCAAATCACTTCCGGCCTCAACACGCATTCCCACCCATTGGTTTTCATTCCTTTTTTGAACCACGCCACTTGTTTTTTCCGGCACATGGGAGGCGTTTCCCCGGATATTTCACGATGATGCATAAAAACATCTATCAGGATGGTTTCTTGAAATCTCATATCCCATTTGATGCATTTTTTCATCAAAGTACCTTTTTCTTGTAGAATGGATGATGCAAATTTAAAACGATACCTTTTTTGCGCAAGCAGTATCGGCGCTTTTGGTACGCGCGGTAATCCATTTCCGGAACAGGAGAAAAAAAGTCGAAAAGAACCGGAAAACGAATGAACGCGCGGGAATACGGTAAAATGCTGGCACAGATTGTGCTCTTTAGGGACAACAACAGGGGCAACACCAACGCATCCCAAGGAGCATTCATGAAAACCGCAGAACAGATCGAACACGATAAAAACCTCCGCCGCGTCGTCGTTTCTTCGCTCGTAGGCGCCGTTATAGAATGGTATGACTTCTTCCTGTACGGCGTCGTCGCGGGGCTTATCTTCAATCATCTGTACTTCCCCGGATTCGACGACCGTATCGGAACCATGCTGGCCTTCGCGACCTTTGCGGTCGGCTTTGTGGCCCGTCCGCTGGGCGGCCTCGTCTTTGGCCATTTCGGCGACAAGATCGGCCGTAAGAAGGTGCTGGTGCTTACCCTGATGATCATGGGCACGGGGACGGTGGCCATCGGGTGCATCCCTTCCTACGCCAGCATCGGCATTTGGGCTCCTGTCCTGCTCATCTTATGCCGCGTTGCGCAAGGGCTCGGCCTCGGCGGCGAATGGGGCGGCGCCGTCCTGATGTCTTTTGAGTCGGCGCCCGCGCACAAGCGCGCCTTTTACGCCAGCCTGCCTCAGGTCGGCCTTTCCCTTGGCCTGCTGCTGGCCTCCGGCGTCATCGGCTTCTTCTCCGCCGTGCTTTCCAACGACGCCTTCATCAGCTGGGGCTGGCGCATCGCCTTCATCATGAGCGCGGGCCTGCTGTTCGTCGGTTCCTACATCCGCTCCTCCGTGCACGAGACCAAGGACTTCGCCGAAGCCAAGGCCAAGATGCCGGAAGTGAAGTACCCCCTGCTCGACGCCTTCAAGCGCTACCCCAAGATGATGGTGGCCTGTATGGGCGCGCGCCTCATCGACGGCGTGGCCTTCAACACCTTCGCTGTGTTCTCCCTGAGCTACCTGACCCAGACCCGCGGGCTTGAGCGTTCCTCCGCGCTCGCCGTGGTCATGATCGCCTCCGTGGTCATGTCCTTCTTCATCCCCTTCTGGGGCTACGTCGCCGACCGCATCGGCAAGGCCCGCGTGTTCGGCTTCTGTGCCCTGACGCTCGGCATCCTCGGCTTCCCGGCTTTCTGGGTGTTCCATAATTATTCGGACAACTATCTTTACGTCTGTCTCGCCCTCGCCCTGCCGTTCGGCGTGGTGTACGCCGCCGTGTTCGGGACCATGTCGAGCCTCTTCTCCGACAGCTTCGATCCCTCCGTCCGCTACTCGGCCATTTCCTTCGTGTATCAGTTCTCGGGCATCTTCGCCGCGGGCCTGACGCCGATGGTGGCGACCATGCTTGTGGCTTGGAACGGCGGCGAACCTTGGTATCTCTGCGCCTACCTTGGCTCCGCTGGCCTCATCAGCGCCGCCTGCACCCTGTGGATCCGTCACCTCAACAGGAAGGGCTTTCCTCCAGCCTCCGCCGTTGAGGATGAATCCCCCGCTTCGGAACCGCTCATGGAAGGCGAATCCGCCTAGCAGGCGGGAGAACGGGAATGGAATCGGGGAGGAGAAACCCTTCTGGAGAAGGGCTTTCCCCTCCCCGAACCCCATCCCTCCTCTTCCTAAGACTTTTGAAAAGGTATGCGGAGGGGCGGGCGTTGCGGGAAGGCATCCCGCAGCGCCCGTCCCCCCGGTTTCTCCGCAAGGGAAAAGCCCTGTCCGCAGTGTGCGGGGCCGTCTCGGAGAATAGAGCCTTTGAGAAGCCGCTTGCCGGACATTCTCAGGACACAAGAAAAGCCCCCAACACCGGGGGCTTTTCTTGTGTCCTGGCGAGACGGTAAACCTCAAAAAGGATCCCGCCCCGGCGATATGGATATTCCGTTTTCCCATCCAACGGGGCTCCTGCCGCGTGGCCTCCCCACCAGCCGAAGCTTTAACGGGAGGGGCGGCACTAGGGCTAGGCTCAGGACTCGTTATTTTCAAAAAAGTCCAAATAGTGTATGCCGAGGGCACGAAGGTGTCCCATGCGTACCCTGTTTTATCTTTCCGCAAGCCAGCTGGAGCGTATCAAACTTTCTTTCCCCGTTCTCACGGCGTTCCCCGCGTTGATGACGGACGCGTTGTCAGTGGCATCATCTTCTTTTCGCCCGATATAAATACACAGTGCTTAAGCGTCTTCGGCATAAACTATAGCTTGATTTTTCCCTTGATTTTTAGCCTGATAGAGTGCGTAATCCGCTTTTTTAAAGAGTTCGTCAAAGGTTTCACCATGCTGAGGGAAGAAGCTAATGCCAATAGAAATGGTAACGACGTAACGATCCTCGTAGGGCTGGCACTTGGTCGCAAGATTTTGACGGTACCTCTCAACTAATAATTGAGCAGCCGGAGCAGTCGTATTTTTGATGACTACTACAAACTCGTCGCCACCAAAACGCCCTTTCAAGTCGTCCAAGCGGAAGCTCTCTTTCGTGCACTCAGCAATCACTCGGATAATCTCATCGCCAAAGCTATGACCAAAGTTATCGTTAGCCTGCTTGAAGTCGTCGATGTCGAAAACAACCATAGCATGGTGCTTGGAGGTCAGACTCTCTCTCTCTCTCTCTCTCTCTCTCTCTCTCTCGGCT